>CAWIUZ010000435.1:0-7209 GCA_963838915.1 uncultured Acidobacteriota bacterium | reverse complement strand
GTTCTCCTGCTGCGGCTTTCCTGGCACCCGCTGCACGCCGCCTTCAGGCGATATCATCAGCGCTTTCCGAGCCACGCGAGGATGAATCTGACTCATCCGCCCTCCAGCTTTGCGTCGCTCGAGGCATCGGTGGAGCAGGCCAGGCGCATGTTGCAGACTGCCAAGGCCATGGTTCAGGCGGCCGGCGCCGAACAGGGCCTGTGCGAACTGCTCCGGCCATCGCTCCCCGAGTGGGAGTCGCACGTCGGCGCCGCTGAATCCGAGCTTTATGGGGCTCTGAGACTCGAATGGACTGACCCGACGCAGGCCGATGATGATTCGCTGCTGGAGCCCTTCCGTAAGAAACGCGCCACACGTTTGAAGGGGGATTGGCGGCAGTCGCTCGCTTCCCGTTGGCGCGCGCACCATGCCTTGTTCCAGCTTCTGCAATCGCTGGCAGAGCCGATGGAGCAGCATTGGTCGCGCAGCCGCGCGGAAAGCCCTGCGGCCACGGCGTTCTTCGAGCAGGTTGAGGAGTTCATCGTCACACGGGTTGTCAACTTTCTGGCCGTTGTCTTTCCGTCGTTTCAGAATCTTGGTTACTTCGTTCTGGTGGGTTTGTTGCTGATGCTCCTCGCTGTCACCTCTTATCCGTTCCAGCCCAGGAATGAATTCCTGTTCTTCAATTGGGTGGTGATTCTGTCTTTCATGGGGATCATAGTCTGGATCTTCGTGCAGATGGATCGCGACACGGTGTTGAGCCTCTTGAATGGCGGCAAGCCCGGCCAGATCAATATCAGCAGCGAATTGGTGTTGCGGACCTTGCTTTATATCGGCGCCCCTCTGCTGGCTCTGCTGGGCGCGCAGTTTCCTGAAACCTTAGGCAAGATCCTCTCAGTGCTTACCGCTGCACAAGGTGGCGGATAGCGCGTGAGACAAGGGGTGCGCACATGGGCGAGGCCGATCCAACTCTGGACAGACTAGAAGATCAAATCAACTGGTACGGCCGCCGGAGCGGGTACAATCGCCGGATGTATAAATGGCTGAAAGGCGTTGAAATCGTCGCGGCGGCCCTTGTGCCGTTGGCCGCGGGCTTCCACTTTCCGGCGCCCCTCACCGGCAGCCTGGGAGTCTTGATTGCGGTACTGGAGGGTTTGATGCAGCTCAACCAATATCTCCAGAATGGTATCAGTTATCGTTCGACGTGTGAGGCCTTGAAACACGAGAAGTACCTCTACTTAGCCTCGGCGGGTCCGTACGCAATTGACGACCGGGCGCACGCTCATGCTAAACTCGCGGAACGGGTCGAGTCCCTGGTCTCACAAGAGAATGCGCAATGGACGGCCGTGCAAGAACGGCAAGCGCAACCAAAGGAGGCTGGAAGCTGAGTCTTGCGGCTCTGTGCATTTGGTACGTCAGGACTGTGACCCGCTCGGGTAGAACGCCTTGGAGTGCGGCAGCGAAGTTGCCGCCGTGGACCCCATTCCAAGATGCCAACGTCGCGTGGAGTCTTCCGTTTTCGGTTTCGAGGCGGCAGGTGTGCTGCCGTACTCCAAATGTACTCCGCCCTAATGTGTTTGTTACTAATATCTCATATCATATGTTAGTTCACGAGTTAATATCGATGAGCAGCCCTCTCCCTTGGGAGAGGGTGTCGTGTTCCGGCGCTTTCATCAGCCGGAACACGCCGGGTGAGGGGTCTCTCGCTGGGTTGCGACATCTTTCCTTCCTGCCACATGCCTGTCAGCCGCGGTAATCTATAACGTCGATGATAAGTGATGTGCGGGGGCTGTAAAGACCCCTCACCCGGCCCTCGACGGCTGATGAAAGCGCCCTCGCGGGTCACCCTCTCCCCAAGGGAGAGGGCTGTCTCCATCGATTGCCGCAGCCTGCCATCTTCCCACCTGCCCACCTGCCTGTCTCCCCAATTGGCCATCTGCCGATCTGCCCACTACCTACGCGATTCCCTCCAGCACCGAGTTAGCCCAGATATAAAACGCCACATGCGGGCTCCAATATTCGCAGGTGCGCCAATCCAGCGTGTATTCGAGGTCGAGAACGGGCTCGTCGTTTACGTTGCCTGCGATGCCGTTCATAATTCCGCCCGGAATCAGCCCCACAAAGCGCGAATGGGGGAAGGGATTGCGCATCCCTTCGCCGGTCATCATACAGGCCGCGAATGGATTCGCCCCCATAATCCACTCGAGTTGGCGGTACGCGAGCGACACATAGGGTTTCCCTGCATCGCCGCGCAGCCGGGCGAGCCACGCCAGCGCCAAGGCGTTGCCTCCGAAATGGCAATTGGCGCCTTGCCACCAGAACTGTTTCCGCGCGGGGTAAAAGTAGCGATAGGTCAGATTGCCGGCGAGCGGCCGGTATTTCTCCGGCGTGGGCGAGCCGAGGTAAACGCCCAGCGGAATGATGCGGTAGGAATTCCGGGTCGACATGGGCAGAAGATATTCGTCTGCGTGCAGGCGCACCGCGTCCAACCACTTCGACCGGTCCGGCGCGTCGGGAAACGTGTCGTACAACTTCAGCAGCGCTAACGCGGGTATGGCCGAATTTGGTATATCTACGTAAGGTACGTCGCCTTGCATCCAGAATCCGCGCACCTGGTTTTGACCTGCAAGGTACAGCGTGTTCTGCCGCTTCAGCAGATCGCGCCCGAGCAGTTGGGCGTGATTCTTGTACATGCCGTCCCCAGTGGCGAGGAACAACTCTGCGGTTGCCATGGCCCACCAGCCCAGGTCTTCGGTCAATGTCGGAGCTCCGAAAGCCTGCCAGGCGCGAGCGGCGGCATCGAGACACTGGCGGGCGTAGGCCGGATCGCTCGCCGCGTAGCATTGCGCGGCCAGCGCTTCGAGCGTCGTGAACACAGCCGCCGTGCCGGAGCGCTTTTCGGGGTTCAGATAGCGGTCATCGGGGGTGCCGATAATGTTATCCGTCCAGTGATTATCGCTGTTGTCGCCGTTTACGCCGCCCGCCACGTCGGCCCAGATTTTGCCGTCCGTGTCCTGCATCTTCAGGAAATAGCGATTGCCGAAGCGAACTTCCTCGAGGATCTGTTCGTGCGTCGGGTCGCCGGGCCGGGGCAGGGGATTGTTCTTGTAAAGGTTCAGCAGGGCGACGCCGTTCAGCATGGTTACGTCCATCCACTTGCGCAAGTCGCCCGCGTCGTGCCAGCCGCCCACGGTGTCCACGTGTTCGCCGGTGTCGCGCCGGCGCGCGTCGTCCAGGTGACAGGCCGGGTGCACTCCGGGCACCTCCACCCCGCAGCGCTGGTAGCGGTAGTAGCCCACGGCCTTGGGCAGGGTGCGGCGCCAGACGTTGTCGCGGATGGCAAATTGCACCGAGATCTCGCCCGCGACCGTGACCTGATAAAGGCCCGGCCGCTCGAGGTCCGTGAAGTCCGCCGTGAGACAGGGACCGAAATCCGATCCGCCGTTCTTCGTCAGAGGCTTCGTGAACGCGAAGTTCGACTCCGAAACGTCGCGAAGCTGGTACTCCGTGGGCAGCGGCGAAGCGAGCGCCCGCACCACCAGGCTCTTGCTTCCCACGCGCGGGCGAAATCCCAGGTGATTGCAATCGATGGTGGGCCAGTTCGGCGCGGTCATTCTTTCAACCCGCTCCCCGAGAGGGGGCGGCCCCTCTTGAGCATGCAGTAGGTTCGGGACTAAGGGAAGCGTCGTTACCGCTCCTATGAATTGCCGGCGTTTCATGGGGGACTCCAGTTTTCAGTTTTCAATCATCAGTCAGCTTGTCATTCTGAGTGCGGCGAAGCATCTCCGCAGTCGTAGGGGCGGTTCGCGAACCGCCCCTACTTTAAACGTACCCGGTTCGTTCGTAGAGGTTGAATCTCGTACTGGCCAGCGGGCTTGTCAAGGGGAAAATGCGGAGAGCTGATGGATTATCCCGAATCTTCCATTTTTGCCTGGCTGGAGCGTGCTACGAAAGGTCACGGCGGCGCGATGTCCTTCAGCCCGCCAGCCTCCGGTCCCGATTTTCTGAAGTAAGCCGCATAGTCCCGTTTGGTCTGCCGGAACTGACTCCTCACCCGGCTCCGTCGGCCGACGGGCTGATGAAAGCGTCGTCGCGGGTCACCCTCTCCCCAAGCGAGAGGGTTGTCAGCTCAACTGCTCGACCCCTCAACTTCTCAACTCCTCGACTTTTCGACTGCCTCGACCAGGCGGACCTCATAAGGATTCAAAGTCAGTGGGGCGCCGTCGAGGCGGACGTTGACCATGGAATACCGCTTGTTGATGAGCAGGGTTTTGAATCGTGAGGCCAGAACTTCGACATCGGGGGAAGAAGAGGTGGCCTTAAACAACTCAGTACCAGGACCGAAGGACGTGTTGAAGAGCTTCACCACCTGGTAGTGCGGGCTGGGCTGGCCGCCGTCGGGAGTCTTGGTGCTGGTGAACAGGTAATTCCACCGCGCGAGTTCCGCATCCCACAGCAACGCCACGGCGACGCCGCTGCGCAGAGCGTGCAGATAGCACGACGCGTGGTTGGCGGCGGTGAAGTCGGGATTACTGCTCCAGCCTCCATAAAACTCCGAAATCCAGACGGGAAGCTCGGTGCGGGCCCGAAACTGGCGGGCGATCCGGCCGAAGTAATCGGTCAAAGTCATCTTCTTAGCTTCTTCTTCTCGCGCGCGGGTGGGCGGATAGCCGGCCACCCAACCGTCAAAGCAGATGAAGTCGGCGCCGTGTTTGTGCTGAAACCAGTAATCGATCACCTCCCAATCCCTCGGCTTGGGGCCGTCAAAGGGGTAGTAGGGCCCGCCGATCTGGGCGCCAGGGCGCACCGCGCGCAGGGCGTCGTAGACACGGTTGTAGAAGTCAGTAAAGCGGACAAAGTCCCAATTGTTTGCTGCCTTGTCCCAGTAACCCTTATACTCATTCCAGATCTGGAAATACTTAACGTCTGAATAGCGCAGCGCAACCTGCCGGGCGAGTTCAACGAAGTCGCCCACGTGGTTGTCCGCCACCCGGTCGTCCGCCCAGCTATCAGGCCCGGTCTGGTGAGGGAAGTCCTCGCCGCTGGTCTTCATCCATCCGGGGGCCGTGCAAAGGGTGATGACGATGGTGGCTCCCATGGAGCGCATCAGGGCGACGCGATGGTCGAGGCTCGCCCAGTTGTAAACGCCCGGCCGGGGCTCGGGATTTTCAGTGCCCCAGTCCATCAGGTGTTGATTCTGAAATTTCACTCCCTCCGCCAACAAGGTCTTGGCCCGGGCGACGGCGGCTGGGGCGCCGTTCTCCCATTTCGGCTGAGTGTGCGTGACGCCGATGGTGAAATTGCTGGTGCCGTCGGGAGCGGCGCGGTCGACGGTGACCGTAATCACGTCGTTAGCCCAGATCGTGGGGGCAAGCAGGGTTACAAATAAAAGAACGTTGAGGCGGTGCATGAATTCTCCTGGTCGAGGTCGCTCGAAACTGGGGACCCCCTCACCCGTCCCTCTCCGGCTGATGAGTGCGCCGGCAGAGGGACACCCTCTCCCCCAAGGGGGAGAGGGCCATCATTCCAACAATTGGTAGCGCAGACCTGATGTTTAGGTCTGCGGCTTTTTGCGGGGCATTATAGGGCAGAGCCAGAGTCGGGGTGGGTCTTGCGGCTCGAAGTGACAGCGAACAGCGTCCTGCATCATCGTCTTTAGTTCATCGAAAGTGTCAGCTTGGGTATAGATCGAGTAACCCTTTGCTCGGGCTTCATAACCGCCTTCCGGTGATTCTTGCACACTGAAAATGATTTCAGTCTCGGCCATCTGACCCCCGTTTCAACGCTTATTATACCCGCTTCGCACGGTTACTCCTACGCGCCAGCTCCATGAATCAAATCTGGAGAATAGCTGCGGGAAGCAGTAGAAGCAGCCTTGAGCTCATTTGAGCTGGCGGCGTGAAACGCTGCTATCGCGGCTTGTCCCAAACTGATTCCTCCGTCGTTCGGCGGCACCATACGATTGGTCAATAACTCGACGCCTGTGCCGTCGAGCAGGGCCGAGAGATCGCTCAGCAAGAGCGCATTTTGAAAGACGCCGCCGGAAAGAACGACCGCAGCGACATGCCTGGCTTGGCTGAGGTTCCTCACTGCGTCTGCCACACCCTGCGCGACTGCCAATTGAAAAGAGCGCGCAATTTCATGCTGATCGCGCCCTCGCAGCCGGTCGGCGGCGACGGCGAAAAGTAAAGGACGAAAGTCCAGTTCGCCGTCCATAAACGGAAAGGGATAAGGCTCGACTGCTGGAACCGAGCGGGCAAGGTGCTCGACCCACATTGCAGCCTGTCCCTCGAAGGTGACCTCGCGAGTGAACCCGAGTAGCGCGGCAGCCGCGTCAAACAAGCGCCCGACGGACGTTGTTGTGAATGTGCGCACGTTCTTCCGGACCAGTTCCGTGGCGCGGCGAAATCGCGCCGGGAAATCGAAAGGCGACGCGGCGAGGTCTGGCAAACCGTAAGTGTCGCTGACCTGGGCGAGGAATCCGGCTGCCGCTTGCACGGGGTGGCGCGCTGCGGCATCGCCACCGGCAAGCGCGACAGGACGCAGGTGCGCCACTCGCTCGAAGCCTCCTGCCACGCTGCCCAGAAAGATTTCGCCGCCCCAGATGGCGCCGTCGTCGCCGTAGCCCGTGCCGTCGAAACTCACACCCAGCACGACTTTTTCAAACTGGCCATGCTCCGCCAGGACCGAGGCCACGTGAGCGCGGTGATGCTGAATAGCGAGCTTTTCCGCGGCGGGCAGTCCCAATGCATATTGGCTGGAGGCGTATTCCGGGTGCGCATCATGCGCCACCAAGAGGTCCTCCCAGCAGACCCCGTACATGCTGACCAGGTCCTGGATGGTTTCGGTAAAGGCTTGGAAAGATTCGTAATGGTCGAGGTCACCCACGTGCTGGCTGACAAACGCCTGGCCATCGACGACGAGAGTGACGGAGTTTTTCAAGTCCGCGCCCACGGCCAGCAGCGGCCGGCGCGCCGGCAGACGGGCGACCGCGCCGGGAGCGTAACCGCGCGCCCGGCGCAGGATCACGGGTCCCGCCGCGAGAGCCCGAACTACGGAATCATCCACTCGCCGTGCGATCGGGCGCTCCCCGACGAGGAACGCATCGGCCAGACCCGCCAGGCGGTCGAACGCGTCCTCATCCTCATAACAAATCGGCTCGCTCGAACGGTTGGCGCACTGCAACAGGGGAACCCTGCTCATTCGTGCCTCCCACGGTGACCGAGGTCG
>CAWIUZ010000434.1:0-9423 GCA_963838915.1 uncultured Acidobacteriota bacterium | reverse complement strand
GTCCGCCAGCCGCAGCCCCGCTGATGGAGCAGCCATGTATTGCGCGAACTCGAGAACCGTCAGGCCGGCTAGTGGCCGCATGGCTGCGCCTCTTTCTGCGACTCGCGGTAGAACGAATCAAGCCGCTCGAGCAGCGTCCGCTCGTCACCGCCTTGGCGCAAGTAATCGCGAATGGGGGCGCCGGCGCGGTCTTGAAAGCGAAGATAACCAGCATAGCGTGGCCGCAGAAAGGCACGATCAAGCGCGGGCAGCGTATTAAAGAAAAAGTTCCGGCATGCCTGGTTCACGCGCTCGTCTGTCCAGGCGGTGCGATGTCCCGGTTGCCCTCCATTGTCGAAGTAGAGAGTGCGCTGACAAACCGGATCGGCCACAAACGCCGCGTATTCGACGGCAACCTTAATACCCGCACACCGGGAGGAGATCGCAAGTCCCGCGCCGCCCAGCGTTGTGCGGCACCGTCGACCGTTGATTTCGACCAGGTCTCCGAACTCGAGCGGCCTTCGCGCGTAACCATCTCTCGAGTAGTTGTTGTAGCCGTAAGCAAAAGGACAGTGCGCGAAGCGGTCCGTGACCGTCATCGCTTCGTAAACGCGAATCGGATTAAGGTCAAAGAAGAGCGGATCCAGGGATTGCGCCAGTTCCTGCAACATACCCAGCGCCTGCACGCCAACCTGAGCCGACACTACGCGTTCCGCACCCTGGGCGACGTCCTCTCCGAGAGTCGAGCAGACCATATAGAAATTCATCAGCGTGTCCACGGGGATGCCCGGCATAAGCACCCTGCCCGCGCGGGCGAGTTTCAGCAGGTCATCCCAAGAACGCGGCAGGTCGCTCGCCGCAATCAAGTCGGGACGCCAGGAGGCGACGGGAGTAGCCGTATCAATGGCAAGCGCCCATAGATGTCCTTCGATACTGTAGCTAGGGGCGGACGATCCCACGGAGTGTGCAAGCTGGTCATCCAGGAACGGTCGCGGCAGGTGCTCATTCAGAGGAAGAAGTAAGCCAGCGCGCGCGGCGCATCCGACCCACGGGTGATCGATCACGAGCAAGTCGTAACGTTCTGCCAAGTGATCAAGCGGTTGGTCGGCGAACTCTTGAAGGGACCGCTTTTCCCACGTGATCTCTACGCCGGAGTGAAGTTCGCAAAAGCGTTGCGCGGTAGCAACCATGGGGGCGTACCCGCGGCTATGATTCCAAGTCATTCCCCGGAGGCGAACCAGTTCCGCTGACTGTGTCATTGAAAGTGCGCCCCGTAGGGTTATACACTTTCTTGAGGTAGAATTGCAACGGGCGACACGTTTCGATGTGTTCTAATCTCGCTCGTAGCGCTGGCCTTTAGGCCAGCATTTGCCGACCCTTCGCTTTGCTCAGGGCAAGCTCTGAAGGTCGGCGCTACTTTCAGAGAAGGAGCAAATGCCCCTCCAATGGCTATCGCTTCAATTGAAATTCGTGTTTGCAGAAATTCGCGCGAAAGCATGGCGGATTCGGAAATGCGAGCTGGTGGGAAATCGACTTTCGACTTCCTTGTGGTCTCCATGAAAACCAGCGAGGGAATCGAGGGCGTCTCATTCGGCTTTGCAGGTCGAGGGGCAGAAATGGCCGGCGAGATCGCGGCTTCCGCCTTGAAGCCCTTTTTCCTGGCGAAGGATCCCTGGGCGCGCGAGAAGCACTGGCAGGACTTTCGGACGTATGACCGGTGGTGGAATCACGTTCCGATTTACTCCTACGGTCCGTTCGATATCTGCCTGTACGAGATCGCCGCCAAGTCGGCAGGCTTGCCGCTCTACAAACTCCTGGGCAGTTTCAGGGAGAAGGTGCCCACGTACGCCAGTTCTTTTGTTTTGCCAACCCCTGAGGATTACGCACGGCAGGCGCTCGAAGTGAAGGCGCGGGGATTGCATGCCTACAAGCTTCATCCCCCGGGCCAATTGGAATTCGACATGCGGGCCTACCGCGCCTGCCGGGAGGCTGTGGGACCGGAGTTCAAGCTGATGGCCGATCCGGTGGCTGCCTATTCCCATCAAGAAGCGCTGCGGGTGGGACGCGAACTCGAGCGGCTCAACTACTACTGGCTCGAAGAACCGCTATTCGATGTGGACTTTCACGGTCTGCGAAAGCTGACCGCCTCCCTGGATATTCCCGTCATCGGAACTGAGGTCCTGGCAGGCTCCCACTACTCGACGGCTGAGTGCATTTCCACTGGGGTCGTGGACATGGTGCGCAGCGATGTATCGTGGAAAGGCGGCATTACCCCGGTAATGAAAACGGCTCACCTGGCGGAATCTTTCGGCGTCAAGTGCGAACTGCACACCGCCATTTATCATCCCCTGGAGGTGGTGAACCTGCATTGCTGCTGCGCCATCTCAAACTGCGAGTTTTTCGAGCTGTTGTATCCCCTCTCCTATATGGATTTCGGGATGAAGAACAAATTGCAGATTGACGCCGAAGGTTACGCCCATCCTCCGCAAGCGGCGGGAATAGGAGTCGATTTCGATTGGGACTTCATCGACCATTGCACCATAAAGAAGCTGTAGGGGAAGGGCTTGCTCTACGCGGAACAATTAACGAAATTACACATCGGAAGGAGACAGCAAGTCGTCCCCTGTGAGGAGCCACCAAAATGCCGATATCGAAACTCAAACGTTGCGGACAGCTCATCGGTTTGAAACCTGAGGCCTACGAAAAGTACGTCCAGTACCATTCCAAGGTCTGGCCGGGGGTATTGAAGACGGTTTACGACTGCAACATTCGCAATTACTCAATATTCTACAAAGATAATACCCTTTTTGCTTATTTTGAATACGTAGGCGACGATTTCGAAGCCGATATGGCGAAGATGGCTGCGGATCCCACCACCCAGGAATGGTGGGCTATCATGAAGCCCATGCAGCAACCGATCGCGACGCGAGCTGAAGGGGAATGGTGGGCCGACATGCAAGAAGTGTTCCACGTGGATTGAGAGCAGTCGCGAACCAGCACAATCCTGCAGTGCGTGAGCGGGGAGTTGATGAAGTGCCACGGCACGCTCTCGCGAAGGTCGCGACAGGAGTCATTTGCCGAGTTCGCGACGGCCTCAATGGAACCGCCGTCCAGAAGCGCCGCTGCCGCGGCTTTTGCCGCGCCGGTTATGTAATCCTCGGCAATCAGCGCCACAACCCCGTGCCCCTCGCGGCCCCAGCGGCTCGCTGCGGGTCGGGCCTGATACGCAAGCACGAATGCGGTATAATGCAATGGATTACCGGCAGTACGTCCATCCCGAGGCTTCACCTTTCTGTAACTACGCTTGAGCCTGCGCTCGAGAGCAGGCACGAGGGGAGGAAGCATGTCCAGCGCTCACCCGGAACTCGACTTTAAACCGGAAATGCCGCGGCGAATGGATCACGGCATCGGCATCGTGGGGGCCGGCGGCGTTGTTAACTACGCCCACTTACCGGCTTATGCGCAGGCGGGCTTTAAGGTTGTGGGAATCACCGACAAGGACCGCCAACGCGCGGCGAGGACCGCCGCCGACCACAAGATCCCCGAAGTCTACAGTTCGCTGGAGGAATTGGTGGCCGACCCGGAAGTCGAGATTGTGGACATCGCGGTGTATCCGTGGGAGACGCTGACCATCGGTGAGCATGCGATTCGTGCCGGGAAGAACATTCTCTGCCAGAAGCCCTCTCCGACGAATACGGCAAGGCCGTGTGCCTGGTGGACATGGCTCGAGAGGCCAAGCTCAAGATGGCGGTGAACCAGCAGATGCGCTGGACGGTGGCCATTCGCGGCAGCCGGCAACTTTTGACCCAGGGATGGCTCGGCACTCCGACTTACGCCACCATTCAGGTTCACCGCCAGACGGACTGGTCGATGTGGCCGTGGATGTACGGGCGCAAGCGCCTCGAGGTACTGAACCACAGCATCCATTACATTGACTCTTTGCGGTATCTGTTTGGAGAGCCTGACCGTGTCTTCACCAGCGGCAGCCGCATGCCTGGGGAGCCGACCGAAGCGGAGACGCGCACCCTCACCATCTGGGAATACGATTCCGGTATGCGAGTGCTCATCGACGTGAATCATGGCGTGTGGCAGGACGATCGTTACGCCACCTTCCGCTTCGAAGGCACGGACGGCCTCATCAAGGGCACCATCGGGCTCATGTATAACTACCCTGCGGGGCGGCCGGACACACTCGAGTTCATGTCCAAGAAGAGCATGGGCTACTGGTTCTCGGCTCGCAACGATTACCTGTGGATTCCCGATGCCTTTGTGGGGCCCATGGCCTCCCTGATGCGCGCCATCGAGGATGATTCAGAGGCGCTCACGAGCGGAAGTGATAATCTCAAGACGCTGCAAGTGGTGTTTGCCCAGTACCGTTCCATGGAGGAGCGGCGTGCGGCGAGCCCCAAGGAGGTCATCGCATAAGATGGGCTCACAATACTTTGAAGACTATCAAGTGGGCTCAACGCGCCAAACCCAGGGCCGCACCATGACGGAAACGGACATCGTTCTGCACGCCGGCCAAAGCGGCGATTTCTACCCGCACCATATGGACGCCGAATGGTGCAAGGAGCAGGAGTTCCGCCAGCGCATAGCTCACGGCACACTGGTGTTTACCATGGCGGTGGGGCTGACCGCGGGTGAGATCAACCCGGACGCATTCACCTACGGCTACGACCGGTTGCGCTTCGTCAAGCCTGTCTTTATTGGGGATACCCTCCGCGTCCGGGTAACCGTCAAGGAGAAACGCGATTCCTCCAAGCGGCCCGGTTACGGCATTGTAGTCGAACTCCTCGAGGCCTTTAATCAGCGCCCGGAGGTGGTGCTTGCATGTGAGCACTTGCTGATGGTGAAGAAGAGGGCCTGATGCCGTTACGCGCCTGGCGGGCGTGAGTGAATTCCTGTGGGTCGCTCTGCGCGCACAGAAATTCGGGCTGCCGGTTGTTCCCCATGTCGGCGATATGGGCCAGATTCATCAGCATCTGGTGCTTTTCAATCATATCGCGTTGGGGCAGCCGGTTATTTTCCTGGAATGCACTCCGCATTTGCGGCAGCACTTTGTCAGTCCGGCCATCGTCGAGGGAGGATTCTACCGGACGCCGCAGGTCCCGGGCTTGTCAGCCGATTTGGTGAAGATGATGCATCAGTAGGTGATAGGCTATACATGTATGCATACCGAGAGGAGGGAAGGGCGGGGATCGAGCGTCTGTGGGGTAACCTCCTTCAGCCGGTCATTCCGACCGAAGCGAGGCATCTCGCTCTGCATGTTTTCACGGCAGTGCGAGATTCCTCGTCGCCTGTGGCTCCTCGGAATGACAGACTAATCGCGTTTTCGCACTGACTCTCCAGCCCCGCCCCAAAACATAGTGAGACATCCCGCCTAAAACCGCCCGTAACGCTGGTAAGCCTCGAGGGGCAAAACTCCTTTAAGAATCGCGGCCCGCACAAGGTTTTTGGTTCGCACCACCTCTTCCGCCTTGCTTACCACTTCTTCCGCAATCGTCTGGGGAATGACCACCACCCCGTCCCGGTCGCCCAAGATCAAATCGCCGGGCGTGATGGCAACCGAACCGATCACGATTGGGACATTCCACTCCACCAGTCGCCACCGGCCGCGGATGTCTGCCGGCGTCTTGTAGCGAGCAAACACCGGGAAACCGAGGCGGACCATGTACTCCGTATCTCGCGCCCCGCCGTCAATCACCGCGCCCCGGGCACCGCGAAACTTGGAGGTCTCGCTCGATAGCTCGCCCAGGTGAGCCGAAACGTTGTCGTTGGCTTGATTGGTGAGCACGTCGCCGGGCCGGATTTCCCCCAGCATTTCTAGAAAAGGCGGGCAGACGATGTCGGGATCATCGATGGCGGAAGGCTCTCCGCGCAGCGTGAGCGCACGGCCGGCCACGGTCTGCCCCGGAACCAGGGATTAGATGGCATGGGGAAGCACCTGCCGGCGAACCCCCATTTCATCAAGGATATCCGTGACCGCGCCCGTGTAGGGGATTGCCGCCAAGCGTTCGATCAAACGCAAATCCGCAGGATCGTTGCCTTGTGCCGAAGTCATTCTTCACCCTCCGAAAGGCGTTGCGACTCAGTGTGGGTTAGCGCGCGAACTCCTCCGCTACTTCGCTTGCGATCTGCGCCCACTCCCAAAGCTTCTTGGGCCCGTAACGCACCGTGGAGATGTCCTTCATGATCAACTCCACATGGCAACGGCCGCCCGCCTTCGTGAGAAAAGTTCGGAGTTCCCGCCGCGCGCCCTCCGGATCCCAGTCGTCGCGCGCGAAGATCGCTGGTGTCGGCTTGTAGCTGAGAATGTAGTCGCTACCCACCCTGTCCACCAAGCGTTCGGTGTTGTTCCAGTAACTGGCTGAAATCTTGCGCAAATTCGGGATCCGGCGCAGCACGTCGATTTTGAGGTCAAGCGGCTCGCAGCAGCCGTAATACACCAGTCCCCATCGCTTCAACCAGCGCAGATCGTGCTTGACCGCAAACTCCCACTGCATCTCGGGGGAGACGTTGGAAAAGATTTGCGCGTTCGAACATCCCCACATGTTATGCGGCTTTACGTAGTCTGAGTCAAAATCCCTGCCCGGCAGCGAATGCGTGTACCCGTAACCACCCGATCCAATCCGAGTATTGTTGCAATCCAGTGAAAGCAGATTCAGCTCCACAAACTGGTCGAGTTCAACCATCCAGGCGTCCACCATTCGCTCCACGGCGGCGTGCACGAGTTCCGGCCGCTCCACCAAATCGAGCATGGCTTCCTGCACACCCCACCAGCGGATCAGATAATCCCAGGGAGTGAACCAGATGTGGGTCTGCCCGACCTTTTTCACCGGCATAATGCCGCCATACACGTCGCACATGGCCTGGTAGTAAAGCTCCGTCGCCAACTCATTGTGGTTGACCACCGGCATCTTGATCTTTTCGAGATCCGGAAAATCACGGATCTGAATATGAAAATGGCGCGACACCACATCGGCAGCAGGGTCAGTGGTGGCGATGTCGACATCTTCGATGATCCCGAAGTCGGTAGAGTGAATCGCCAGCGGACACGGGAGGAAATCGCTGACGATCATATCGCCGGGAAGATGCCGCCACTGGTAGAGGGTGCGGCGCAATTCGCGTTCCTGTTCTTGCGCCCAGGGGTGAGTGGTTCGGAGCTTCAACTCGCCGTCCACGTCCATCTCATGCCAGCAGATTTCGTTGATCCAGACCATCGGACGTTCAGATTCGCGATCGTTAAGTTTCTGCCAGAGTCGTGCCTTCTCCTTGCGAATCGGCAGCGAAGCAACCTCTGCCAATTCTCCTGCCAGGCGGCGCAGAATATCTTCTTCATCCGGCGAGAGCCGGACATCCTCCGCCACGGGCAGTGACGGATGATGACTGGGATCGTGCAGCATAGGTCTCCTTCCCTACTCGCTGGAACGCCAGCTAAGCTCATAGCGAGTAACACATTGTTTTCGGCACGTCAAGCATAAGGGGCCTTAATGCGAGACGCCCGGGACCGGTTGGCAGCAGACAAACTCGTAAACCCTGTCATTCTGAGCGAAGCGAAGAATCTCGGCAGTTGTATTCTCACCGAACTGCGGGGATCCTTCGTCGCCTGCGGCTCCTCAGGATGACAGTCCGAGAGGTTCTGCCGCTGCTATGCAGAAGAGAGCGCTGATTTAAGGCTTTACGGCGGAATTGTCTTTGGAAGTCTGCCCGATATCTTTGGGCTTGCCTTGCTTCTCGGTAGCAGCCACGTTGAAAACTTTGAATTCCGAGTAACGATGCTGGTTTCGCAAGTGTTTGCCGTTCCAATCTACGAAGACTGTGACCTCCTGCGGAAGCCAAAAACCCATGGGCAAGTCTCTGAAATGCACTTCGCCATAGGTGATGTCGGTTGTTTCTGTTTGCAAGTTCATTTCGGGCAGGGTTTTGAGCAAGTCGGTGCGCAAGCGAATGACCTCGTAGCTCTGTGGATCAATCCAAGCCAGCCCCTGAGAGAAAGTGGGCATGCTCATGCTGCCGGAATTAAACGTCCCGTTCAACCGCGCCTTCTCGGGCTGCTGGGCAAAGGCAATCACGTACGCGTCCCGCCCGTTCACTTTCTGCCGTCCAAGATAGCGAAACTCGGATTGGGACTGGTATAACGGGTGGAAAATGAGTGAAGCTGAGGCGAATCCGGCGGTGAGCATATATCCATCCCCCAAACCTAGAGGCACAGCCTGGCTTCCTGCCAGATCGGATCGGTATTCTTCAAAGCGCGGGCCGAAAGTCTCAGCCGGGGCAAAGCAGAGATAGCGAAATCTCTGATCGAGTGTAGTCCCCACCTTATCTTTGCGGCGCAGCTTTTCCTGGTGAATCTGCTCCAAGGAGCTGGTGTTTGGAAAATTCGCAAAAAACTGCGCGACGGTCGTGCCCACGGAGTTCAGGATGGAATCCAACTCTTTCTGGTCGGCTGAGGGAACGAGCTCCTTAACGAGATTCGGCGGAGGATGATGGAGATAGTCGAGTGTCGGTTTCGATTTGGCATAAGCCGCTGCCACCTTCTCGTGGTTCTCAATCTGCATCCATAGCTTGCGGACCTCGATGGGCATCGTTTTCACGTCGCGCCCATTCAAGTATTGAGACATCTCCTTGCCGGCCACCTGGAATTTGCCTTCGCCCAACAATGACTCCGCGCGCAGCAGCCGCGCCGCAGGCTCCGCGCCGGCGGCTATCGCTTTGCCCAGGTATTCATCGGCGGCCGGCCAATTCTGAATTAGCAACTGCGAGCGGCCGAGTTCCTGCAGGGCAAGAGGATCTTGAGGCGCGAACTTGAGCGCGTCAGAAAAGTAGCCTGCGGCGTGCTCAGGTCGATGCCGCCAACTTTCCATCACTCCCAAAGCCACAAAGGGCTCGGGGCGCCCCAGGCTCTGGTCCGCGCGGATTCTGTTGAACTCGTCCACGAGATTGTAATAGGCGCCATCCCAATCTCCGGAATCAAGTTCGGCCAGAGCCAGCATCGTGCGGCAGGACAGGCAGGAATCGTCCCGATGGACCACCTTGTCCAGGAGCGGCACCGCGCGGTCGGGTCGCTTCTCCTGCAGGAACTCGACCACACCCCGCGCATAGCCCTTCTCGCCGCCCGCCGAAAGACCATCGGAGGATCGGAGCTCCTTCAGCCTCGGGGCCAGCCCTGCGATGAGGTCCGCCTGTGAGAGCAGCTTGGGGTCTTCTCCCGGCTCCCGCAGCGTGACAGGAATAACCCATGTCTTGCCGGAACTGCCAAAATCGATGATGGAGTGCGCCCGGAGGAAACCCTTCTTGATGACGGTGAGTTCGATGGAGAAATCACTGAAGCGCTCGAAGTTCAACCAGTACTCCGTGCGGAACAGACCTTGTGAGTCTGTCATCATGGAGCGGAAGTTTCCACCCATGACCGTCGGCGCCACCTCAACCCTTGCATGGGCGATC
>CAWIUZ010000433.1:0-18838 GCA_963838915.1 uncultured Acidobacteriota bacterium | reverse complement strand
CAGGCCGATCGGCTCGGGGAACTCGGTGGTCCCGTCCACGGCGACTCCGTGCAGGGCCTCGCTCCACCAGTCGTAGGCCGGGACGTTCAGCCGCGGAATCGCGCGCGCCTGGTTCACCAATTGCGAGGCCTTCTCCTCCAGCGTCATGCGGCGTACAAGATCGGCCGCCCGCTGCCCGGCAGACAATGTGGGATTCAGATAGCCGGGCGGCGCTCCCCCCGCCCGCTTCCTGCGCATAGAGCGTCCTGACCAGTGCACCACAAGCCACCGCAGCGATCACAAGCTGAAATGAAGCCTTACGAATTACCTGTGAACTATTCATGTTTATAGCCTCCGCAAACCCGTTCTAACGGCTGACAGGCGATCACCCTGTCATTAGAGAAAGTCCGCTCCGCGAAGCGGCGCGCCAAGTTTTGAGGAAAGGATAGCACGCGCTTTGCCGGGCGACCCGAAACAGTCAGAACATCGAATTACCCTTCCTCGCGAGCCGAGCATACTTCTCATTCTGGCGGCGGTATATTACAACTTTCTCCCCGCGGGAGGGAAGGGTGGGTCGACCTCTGCAACCAGCCTCCCGATGCTGCTTCTGGCTCGCGCAGAACGAGAATCGTGATGAGCGGAATAGAAAAATCGAATAGAAAAACAACTTGACAGAAATGGCAACCCCGGACAAAATGTCCTTATCCAGTTAAACTGCACCTGGGCGTCGGGCTTACCCAGGATTGTTTTTTGCGTCAGTAGGGATCTGGGCAGCAAGCACCACAAATTGTCGTGACGGTACAGGTCGCGTACGCATCATGCTGAGGACCGGCAGAGGGTGCGTGTACGCGGCAGTATCAGAATCAAGGGAGGCTACAATGCTGCACCACGCCAGGAATGCCAACCGGCATTCTCTATGCATGTCTCTATTCCTTTCTGCCCTCACCGTTTTCCTGGCCTCTTCGTTCAGTTTCGGCCAGACGTTAAATGCCAGTCTTTCCGGGACCGTGACGGACAGTTCCGGCGCCGTGATCCCCGGAGCTTCGGTGACGGTCACCAACACTGCGACAGGGATCGCAACCAAGACCACCAGCGACGCCGCCCGCAATTACAATTTCCCTTCTCTGCCCGCCGGCACTTACGACCTTACCTTCCAAAAAGAGGGGTTTACGGAAACGGTCGAACACGGAGTGATTTTGCAAGTGGACCAGCACGCGACCCTGAACTCCGCGCTGAACGTTGGCAGTGTCAGCCAGCAGGTTGAGGTGGTCAGCCAGGTTCCGATTGTCAGCACCGAAACGGCGACGGTCGGGACGGTGATCGATACGCGCCAAGTCGTAGACCTGCCGCTGAACCTGCGGGAATTTGGCTCCTGGCCGTTCTCGTTCCTGGAGCAATAACGGACAATGGCGGCTTTGCCAGCAGCACCTTCGGTTCGCCGTTCAGCCAGACCAGCTACAACTCGAACGGCAACCGCTCCTCGAGTAATAACTTCCTGATTGATGGTGTGATGTCGAGGAACCTCACTTTCGGCGGATTCGCCTTATCGCCTCCGCCCGACGCCATCCAGGAGTTCAATCTTGAGACGAACATTTACGATGCTTCGTTCGGCATGACGGCCGGTTCGACCATCAATCTCGCCACCAAGTCCGGCTCAAATCAGCTTCACGGCGCCGCCTACGATTTCCTGCGTAATAGCGACCTCGACGCCCGAAACTTCTTCGCCTTGAACGAACAAATTCCGTAACCGGCGCCCAAATTCCGGGTTCCGCGCGGCCGGCATTCCGCCGCAATCAGTTCGGAGGCGCCTTGGGTGGACCCATCAAGAAGGATAAGAGCTTCTGGTTCGTCAACTACGAAGGCTTGCGCCGTGTCGAAGGCGAAGAGGCACTGAATACAGTGCCCACGCCGGAAGAACTGACCGGCAACCTGGGCGCCGCGCTGACCGGCAAGATCGTGAATCTCTGCGGCGGTGGCGGGCCGTCGAACCTTAACTTCGACAGTGGCCAGATCTTCGATCCGGGAACGGTCACGTCTTACGTCTGCCCGGCAGGAAGCGCCAACGCCGGAACTAGTGTTCTGGTGGGCACGCCCGCTCCGGGCAACGTCATCACCAACATCAACCCGGTGGCGGCGCACACACTCTCCCTCAACCCCTTCCCCGCGCCCAATTACCCCACGGTCACGAACTACGATCAGACCGCGCCGCTCACCGAGCGGGACGACCAGTTCCTGGTCCGGTTCGATCAGAATTTCAGCGAGAAGGACCAACTCTTCACGCGTTACATGTTCGGGCAATCAACCTGGAACGATCCCTACTCAGGGTACTCCAGTCTTCCGACATTTGGCGATAAGCTGTATTTTCGCGGGCAGAATATAGCTGTCGGCTGGACGCACAGTTTCAGCCCCACGCTTCTCAACGAGGTTCGCCTGGCCTTCCAACGCGATTGGGACAACAACAATTGTGCTTCCTGCCCTCGCGCCCCGAACTTCATGAGCGCCTTTGGCGTCCAGGGTTTAACGGGATACTCGGCCAGTTCCATCGGATTCCCGATTTTTGGGTTCAATAACTATGCGACGATCGGGGACTCTGAATACCGGCCCGTCATCAGTCCCGATATGATCGAGACTTATGGCGACGGCCTCACCTGGACCCACGGCAAGCACACCACACACGTGGGAGCTTCGCTTCAGTTCTTCCAGATCTTGGGAGAGCAAGCGGCCGCTTCGCCCCATGGAGAGCTCGGCTTCTTTGCCAACTACTCCAGCCTCAACAGCGAAGTTACTCCGGCAATTCCGATCGGAGGAACCCCGGTGGGCGTGGCCGATATCGCAGACTTCCTCCAGGGCTACCCGAACTATGCTACTGACCAGATCCGCTACCTGGGCACTGAGCAGGCGGGAGGAAAATTCTGGTCCTTCTATGGGCAGGACGATTGGAAGGTGCGGCCGAACCTGTCCTTGAACCTCGGTCTGCGATGGGAGTATCGAGGCTTCCCCTACGACAAACGAGGCAATTACGTCACCTTGGATCCCACTGGCGCTTCGTTCTCGGGCCCCGGTGATGCGGTGCTGGTGTCTGCGTTACCGAATGCTGAGAATGACGCCTTTTGCAGTAACCCGCAGTTCGCGTTCCTGATTTCGCCCACTTCGGGCCAGTGCCTGCTGGCGAACTCGGCCCTGCGCGCCGCGTTGGGGTTCACGGGCGGAACTCGCCGAACAGTGGTCTTTCCCGATCACAAGGATTTCGACCCGCGTCTGGGAATTGCCTGGAAGCCGACCACCAGCGACAAACTAGTGATTCGAGCCGGGGCCGGTGTATTCACCGACTTACCGAATTTCAACAATCAGCATTTCGTGAATAACAATCCCTTGACCGGGACTTCGATTCTGTATAACTCATCCGGGTCAGTTCCTCCAGGAGTGGTAAACGGGCAAATCGTTACGTCCGAAAATGCGCTCTCCGCGGGCGGGATTCCAGCTCTCGCCGATCAGTTTGTCTCTCTGTACGTCTCTCCCCAGTACAAGGATCCGCAAGTCGTGGAGTTCAGCTTTGGGATTCAGTCCCAGCTTGCCCAGAACTGGGCCGTGGAAGCTGACTATGTGGGCAACAAGGCGTACTACCTTGGGGACCTGCATCTTCCCGGCAATCAGCCGATGCCCACGCCTGCCGGGCCCAGCGCCACCTTCGCCGCGCGCCAGCAGGCCAACCGGCCCTATCCTGATTACGGCGAGATGCTTTACACCAGCCCCAACGCGAAGTCCAACTACAACTCCCTCCAGTTAAAGTTGACCAAGCGTTTCGCGCAGGGGTTTACCTTCCTGGCCAGCTACACTTGGCAGGTCGCTCTCGATGACAACGAAGGCGACGAAGGTTTCGGCACCGGCAATTCGGCCGGGAGCGGTGATGGTCAGAATGACAACTGCATTCCGTGCAATTACGGTCCCACCTACGATGACGCGCACCAGCGTGTCGTATTCAGCGGAGTTTGGCAGTTGCCGTTCGGAGTTGGGCAGAAGTACGCCAATAAGAGAGGCATCGTCGATGAGATCATCGGCGGTTGGAGGGCTTCCGGAATTTACAGCTACCAGACCGGTTTCCCCTTCACGGTCATCTCGTCCACCGACTTCTCGAACAGTACGTCGGCGGGCCTCTTCGCCGACCGTGTGTGCAATGGCAACAACGGCCCGAAGACGATCGCGGAGTACTATAACATCGACTGTTTTAGCATCGCCGGACTTGCGGCTGCCGATGCGGCCAACACGCCTCGGTACGGCAATCAGCAGCGCGGCGACCTAACCGGACCTCCTTTCTCGGACCTGGACTTCGCCTTGCTCAAGGACTTCAGCATCACCGAGAAATACAAGATCCAGTTCCGGGCTGAGACGTACAACACGGTCAACCACGCCAGCTTCAACAATCCAAATTCCTACATGCCTGCCACCTTCCCTAGCGCTATCGGAGCGCTCGGCCAATTGACCAGCACAAGCAACAGCAATCGTGAAATCCAGTTTGCCTTGAAATTCCTCTTCTGATCGTGCCGGACAAGCCGTAGGGGCGGCCCTTGTGGCCGCCCTCAACCGGCACGCAGAAGCACCTCCCCCACAATCTCACCACAGGACACACGGCACGCCCCGCCCGCCCCACTGTGCTCTCTCTGGTGGGCTTTCGTCTAAGGCACAATCCCGTGCCTGACCGGGTAGCGCAGAGTTTGTGCTGTTCAAACTCTGCGGCTTTTGATGTTAAGTAATTCCCGGATCGTCAATGCACATACGGAAATGGGTTCGATGGAAGAGCCGCAGAGTCCCAACCGCAGGGACTCTGCGCTACGCGCTGTGGGGAGCCTTTTACTTTGCCTACGGCGCAATCTCGTGCCTTAATTCCTTGGAGAGTTTCTCGATTTGCTTCAGGCGAGGCACCAGGTCTTGAGGTAGTTGTCCTTTCGTTACCTTTTCGACGTCTGGTGGAATCGACTCGGCCATTTTCGCGAGTTGGCTCGCCTGCTCCTTCACCTTGGCGGCATCGATTTTGAGCTGCGGTGCCTTTCGAGGCACGCCCGGCGGGCTGTCGACGTCCGGCAGATGCGGCCGGGCAGGCTGGGCAGGTGGAAAGGTCCCGGGAATGACTTGGCCCGGGCCTTGTTGGAAAAGCATGACTAACGCTAAGAACAGACCCTTGGGAAGCAAAGTAACGGCCTGCATATGCACCCCCTGATGCTGCCTAACCCAGATCAGTAGCCCTCTCCCTGGGGAGAGGGTGGACCGTGACGGCGCATTCACCAGCCGTCGCGGAACGGGTGAGGGGTCACTTCCTCTTGCAATTGTCAATCGTCCATCGACAATCACAGCAACTTCATGGAGTCCGGGTCCCAGCGAACCACCGCGCCCCGTTCATAGCTCAAATTGCTGAGCAGCGCCGCGCCGGCCGCACGGAATCCGAAGACCGCGTCTTCCACGACCGGCTGTCGTGAGCGAACCGCCGCAAAGAAGTTTTTGAAGTGATCGTAGCTGTCGCTGTAGCCATCCGGCACGGAGAATTTCTCCACCGCGGAGTACCCTGCCGAGGGCTGAGTCAGCGGATACTTCTTGCGGTACTCGACCAGGAACTTGTCCTGCATCGCCTGAGTGAATGTTTCGATGTTGTAGCCCGGCTCGGTTTCGCGCGGCACTCGATACAGCGTGACGCCGTCGCCAATGGTCATCGAGCCTTCCGTGCCATTGAACACGAAACCTTCGCTCTCGCTGCCGCCGCAGGCAAAGTTAACTCGCAGGGCGAGATTGAACCCCTGCGGATAGTCGAACAACCCCAGAAGCACGTCGGGAACGTCGCGGCCGTCCTTCCAGAATCGCAAGCCGCCCGTGGCCACGGCGCGATTGGGGCCGGTCGTCTGAGTGACGAAGTGCGTGCCGCTGAAGAGGTGAACAAAAAGGTCGCCTGCTACACCCGTGCCATAAGCCTTCCACTTTCGCCACTGGAAAAAGTGCTCTGGATTGAATGGAATCTTCGGCGCCGTGCCGAGAAAGCGGGGCCAGTCGATGGTCTCGACGGAAGCGTCGGGGGCAATGGAATAATCCCACGCGCCAATGGCCGAGTTGCGGTCCCACCAGGCGCTGATGGCGGTGATATGGCCGATGCCGCCAGACTGCACGATCTCCTGCGCCTTCTTGTAAAGCAGCGAGCTGACGCGCTGGCTGCCGATCTGAATGATGCGCTGCGTCTTCTTCGCTGTGGCTATGAATTCAGGGCCGTCCGGGTAGGCATGAATCATGGGCTTTTCACAATAGACGTCCTTGCCCGCATTCATTGAGTCGACAGCCGCCTGTTTGTGCCAATGATCGGGCGTGCCGATCAGGATGGCGTCCACATCCGAGCGGGAGAGAATCTCCTTGTAATCGCGCGTGGTGAAGATATCGTTGCCCCAAATCTCCTTGGCGCGCGCCAGGCGGCCGTCGTAACAGTCCGCCACGGCCACGAGCTTCACTCCCGGCACCAGCAAAGCCGTCCGGGTATCTCCCGACCCTTGGCCTCCGGCGCCAATAAGAGCAAGGTTAATCTGATCGTTCGGGGAGCGCGGCGCCGCAGGCTCAGGTTCGGCCGCGAGCATATGCGTCTTCAGACCATCCACGATGAAGCTTCCGGCAGTCATCACACTTCCAGTCTTCAGAAAATCCCTCCGATTAAATCCACTCGCCATTCTCCACCCCCTCCAATCCATTTTCAGAAGTAGTTCAAAGCAGCCGCTTATTCCCGTCGGCTGACGGGCATCCGGAAACCATGAAAATGCCTAGAGCGCCATGGAGTGCGGCGGCGAAGCTGCCGCCCTGGAATACGAGCGAACGGCGGTAGCAGGCGCTGCCGCACTCCAAGGTGCCTTCGGCACAAGGATTTTCAGAGCAGATGAGAATACCGCTGATGAGGCTTCTCGTGGTAGGGAAAAAACCAGGATTCGGTGCGCTGCAAGGGCGACCGCAAGGGTCTGCCCTGCAACTGCGTTTCAGGCCTCGCCCCCGTTGGGGGAGAGGGTGGACCGCGACGGCGCCTTCACCAGCCATCGAGGGCCGGGTGACGGGGTTCGTAGCAGGATAGAAATACATCCGACAACCATGCGGCTCGCCCCTTCGGACCAATCACTCCGCCCGCAGCGATTCCGCGGGGTTCACGGCGGCGGCGCGGCGAGAGGGCAGATAGGCAGCGAGCGCGGCCGTCGCGATGAGCCCGAGCGACACCGCGGCGTAGGTTGCCGGGTCGGCGGACCTCACTCCAAACAGCAGGGATGACATCAGGCGCGTCAGGGCGGGCGCGGCGGTCAATCCACAGATCACACCGGCGCCGGTTAACAGCATTGCATGGCGGACGAACATCCCCGTCACTTCCCTGTCCTGCGCGCCAAGCGCCATACGAATTCCGATCTCCCGCTTGCGCTGTGAAACCGAGTAGGCGATCACGCCATAGAGACCCACGACGCCCAGCAGGAGAGCCATTCCACCTGCAAGGCCCAGCATTACGAGCGTGAAGGAAGTCCGCGCCATGGATCGTCGATAGAGATAGTCGAGCGTGTGGACTTCCGACAAGGGAAGATCGGGGTCCGCAGACCATACTGCCTGCCGCATCTCGCTCAGCAGGCTCGCTGAGCCCGCGCGCGGGCTGCGAATCGAGTACGTCACGAAGCGGCGCACATCAACATCGTTACCCTCGAAGTGCGCTACAAGCATGGGCCAATACACGCACTTAGGCGCTTCTTTATCCATGCCGTCATCGCGGGTATCGCCGACGACTCCGACAATCTCCCGCCAGTCGTCCTTCGTGGCCACGCGAATCTGTTTGCCGAGAGCCGTCGAGGGGTCCCGCCAATATTCACGCGCGACTTTTGTGGAAACGATGACTACCGGACGCTTGTTGTAGGCGTCATCCCAGGTGAAGTCGCGGCCGGCGAGTAGCGGCGTGCCAAGCGTTTTGAAAAAGCCTGGCGCGGCGAACCGGAATCTGTGGAGCTGCATCTCGCCTTGAGAGTAGACGTGGTCCTTCACAAAGATCGGGTCGCCCCATTCATTACCATCCAGGGGAACGCTCATCGAGAGGCCGACGGAGGCAACGCCCGGAATGGCCTCGAGCTTATGCAGAATCTCTTCCTCGAGCCGGGCCACCTTTTCGGGTTCCTTCACCTGTGTATCCGGAATGTTGACTTGAAACGTCTGAAGCTGCGAGGGCGCACTGAATCCCGGGTTCACTCCAGTCAAGGCGCGGAAAGTGCGGATCATCAATCCTGAACTGATCAGCAGAACCAGCGCCAGCGCCACTTGGGCGACCACCAGGAAACTGCGCGACCGGTGCCGCTGCCGGCTTTCACTCAGGGATCGTCCGCCCTCGCGCAATCCCGTTCCCAAATGCGCGCCCGAATATTTCAGGACGGGGATGGAACCGAAAAGCAGGCTCGCGGCGACCGCCAGCGCCAAAGTGAACAATACAACCGTGCCGTCAATACCGATTTCGCCCAGGCGAGGCAAGCCTGCCGGCGCCATGGCAACCAACCCCCGCAGGGCTCCGTAGGCCAGCCCTAGGCCCAGCACGCTAGCGAGCATCGCCAGGACCAGGCTGTCGAGAAACAATTCTGCCGCAATGCGGGCGCGGCTCGCGCCCAAGGCGGCGCGGATGGAGAGTTCCTGCTCGCGTCCTTCGGCCCGAACCAGAAGCAAGTTGGCCACGTTGGCGCAGGCGATCAGCAGCACCAGGCCGAGACCGCCCATCAGAACCCACAAGACCTTGCCCACGTCGCCCACCACATGCTGCTTCAGCGTACGAAGGTTCGGCCCTATCTGTATCCCCTCGAACATCTTCAGGCTGAAGCCCGGCGGCGGCGGAAAACTGCGTGTTATGATGGGCAGCATGCGAGTCACGTCAGCGCTAGCCTGGGCGAGCGTGACCCCCGGTTTAAGCCTCGCGATGCCGTCGAAGCTATATTGGCCCAAGGTGGTCTTGGCGCGGTCAAACTGCAACGGCACAATCAGGCCCAAGTCAGTCCAGTCTTCAAAACGGAAATCCTGCGGTAGCACGCCGATGATCTGGCGAAGCTTGCCGTCCACTGTGATGGTCTTCCCAATGACCGAGCGGCCGCCGCCAAACTTGCGGCGCCAGTAGCCGTAAGTCACGACCACGGTGTCCGCGGCGCCCGGTGAATCATCCGCCCTTGAAAACAAGCGTCCAAGCATCGGAGTGACGCCGAGAATCGGAAGCACGCCGTCGGTGACTGCGAGGCCCGACACATGCTCGGGCTCCCCCAAGCCGGTGACGTTTAACGCGTAGCCCTCAGTGACGCCGATATCCTGGAAGGTGCGGCTCTGTTCGCGAAAGATGAAGTAGGTCGATGGTGATAGATTCACAGCCTCCTGGGTTAAGCCAGGGGCCGTCAGCCAGACGGCGACCAAATCCTCAGGGTGAGGGTAAGGCAAGGGTTTGAGCAAAACTCCCTCCAGCACACTGAAGATTGCCGTGTTCGCGCCAATGCCAATCGCCAGCGTCAGCAGCGTGACGGCAGTGAAAAAGGGCGTGCGCCCAAGCCTCCTGAGTGCTTGTCTGAGCTGACCGGTCAAGAACCCCATAGATAGACCTCCTAAGCGCGCCAGACGCAGTTCTGCGCGAACCAGCTCGTGGTGTGGGCGGGACGCCCGCACCACAGCGTCGTCGTTTCGCGCGCAAGCCCTCTGATGATCAATACGCCGATTCGCGAACGTAGGTTCCGAGAATTCGGCTTGACGCGTGTCACGTCGCAGGGGCAGCCCTTGCGGCTGCCGATTGCCGGCCGACCCTCCACGCCCATGGGCGTTAAGCTAAAGCGTGAGGACTTCCCGAGCCGCGGAGCGGCGGCAGATAATAGCCCACGGCATGAGCCGTGGGACCCGGTGCGGCGTTAAGATTCATAGCCCCGGATGGGGCGACAGACATCCTGCGGGAGCCTCTGCCGCCCCTCCGGGGCTAAGGTAACACAGGGTTGCTCCTCGCTCCCACGGCTTACGCCGTGGGCTATTCTCTGTCGGCCCTCCGGGCCTGTGCAAGCGGTCATTCAGGCCTGCACCGCCGTCCGTCGAGGCATTAGGTTAACATGCCAGCCACACCCGGGCGACCACAAGGGTCGCCGCTACGCTGTGGGAACGTCGCGCCGCTCCTGCCAGAGTTTGTAGAGCCCCCAGGCAGCAAGGGTGCTGCAGTCGCGGATGGTTCCGTTGAGCATCATCTCCTCAAACTGGCGAATTGAGACGGCTCGCAGGACCAGATCGTGCTCTTCGGGGTCAGGATCGGCGTCAGCGCGCGCCAGCCCGGTCGCGAGAAAAACATGCTGCTTCTGATGGGTGAAGCCGTAAGCGATCCAGAGCGCGCCGAGGCGCGTCATGCTTTGGGCAGTCAGGCCCGTTTCTTCCCGCAACTCGCCTCGCGCCAGTTCCTCGGGGTTGACGCCGGCGGTTTCCCAACCCCCTTGCGGCAGCTCGAGGCAGCGTTCCTGCACGGTGTAGCGGAACTGCTCAATGAGGTAGATGGTTTCGCCTTGAATGGGCAGAATGATAGCGCAGTCGTCCTTGTCGACTACGCCGTAGATGCCACGCACGCCGTTGCTTCGCTCCACCTGATCCTCGCGCAAACGCAGCCAGGCGTTGCGATAAACTTCGCGGCTACTCAGGGTTTTCATGCTCATGCCTACGAGTGTACAGCAGATTCCACAACGTCGGACTTCCGCTAATACGAGATAAAGAGCCCTCTCCCTTGGGGAGAGGGTGTCGCGCTCCGGCGCTTTCATCAGCCGGAGCGTGACGGGTGAGGGGTCACTTCATTGTGATTGAAACCCAATGGCCTTATACTAACCTCAGGGGCAAACACCTGACCGAGGAGAAGTCTCATGAGGGCGGCCACATTGGCAATCTACATGTTCGTTACCTGTCTCGCGGTGGGCATGCTCGCCATGGATGGCCCTTCCTCGACTGGCAGCTTCGCCGCCTGGAGTGGCCGAGCGGCCGCCGCCTACCTCGATGGACGAATGACCTGGTGGATGGGCTGGGACGTCGCGGCCCGTGACCACGGAACGTTCTGCGTCTCCTGCCACACGGTAGTGCCGTATGCGATGGCGCGGCCGGCCCTGCGGGCGACACTGGCTGAGCAGGGCCCCTCGCCGGTAGAGCGCCGGCTACTGGAGAACGTTACGAAGCGGGTTCGAATGTGGAAGGAAGTTGAGCCCTTTTATCCTGACGCCAAGCGCGGGTTTCCCAAAACGTCGGAATCGCGCGGAACAGAATCCGTTCTCAACGCTCTGATCCTCGTGGGCTACGAAGCGCCCGCGGGAAAGTTGGGCGCCGACGCGCGGATGGCGCTGGATAACATGTGGGCAGAGCAATTGAAAACAGGTGAAGCCAAGGGCGCCTGGCCCTGGCTGCAGTTTCACAATTCCCCCTGGGAGGGAGATTCTCAATACTACGGCGCTGCGCTGGCTGCGATTGCGGTGGGAAGCGCTCCCGGCGGCTATCAACATTCCGCGCGGATCCAGAACGGTCTGAAGCTGCTTCGCGAGTATCTTGTTGAGGAATGCGGTTCGCAGAAACTGATAGACCGCGTGGTCCTGCTCTGGGCCTCAACGAAGATTCCCTCTCTCCTGACGCCGGAACAGCAAAAGTCCATCATCGATGAGGCGCTAAGCAAACAGCAGGCGGATGGCGGATATAGCCTCTCTTCCTTTGTGGGAAACTGGAAGCGCCACGACAACACTCCCCTCGAGACCAAGAGCGACGGCTATGCCACGGGAGTCGTCACGCTGGCGCTCCAGGAAGCGGGCGTGAAACGCGACCAGCCCCAGTTAAAACGAGGCCTTGAGTGGCTGATCGAGAACCAGGAGAAGACAGACGGCAGATGGCTCGCTTATTCGCTCAACAAGCAGCGAGACCTTTCTTCCTACACGGGCCTTTTCATGAGTGATGCAGCCACGGCTTACGCTGTGCTCGCACTCGAGCACGGGAACTAAGCGTCGCTCAGGTTTTCGCTTTGCGGTCTTGGCGCCCTTTGCGGCTTTGCGTGAAACAGGCCGTTTGATCAGCCGACTGTTTCACAGAGGCATGTCTGTTTGAAGATGACAGACGCTCGAGCGTCACTTCAGCATCCTATTCGACCCGCGAGGCATCGAAAACAACATGGCGCTTGGAAGCAAATCTTGGGTCCGGCGTAGGGTCGAGCAGGGAATGAAGGCGGGCCTGCTCCGTGCCTATCGCGGGGCGGGTGTCAATCCCGATAAATACTTGCGGCATCTCCGCCGCGCCTATGGCCTGCCCATCACTTCCTTCCGCGCAATGAACGGCTTACCACTTCCCGTCGTGGATTATCTTGCGGATAAAACCATTCGCGCTTCGATGAAGATGGCTTTGCTGGAGGGAGCGGGAACGGGCCTCGGCGGGATGCTGTCGGTTCTACCCGACATTGGCTTTTTGGGCGGTATCACCTGGCGCATGATTCAGAAGTTGAGCTTGATTCACGGGTTCGAATATGCCAGCGAAGACGACATGGCCGATCTGTGGCTGGCGGCTGCCAGCGCGGCGGGAATCGATATGGGAAAGGACCTGTTGCGCAGAGAGGTCATTGAGCGGTTCGTACCGCGCATCGTGGAGCGCATCGCGATTCGGGCCAGCGGCGAGATTGCGGAAAACGGACTGGCCCGCCTGGTGCCGGTCCTGGGATCGGTCATGGGCGGTACGCTCAACTATTACTTTGTGCGCGGATGGGGACGCCGCGCGCAGCGCCATTTCCGCGAGAGGCACCTCTTGTTCCGCAATCCCCTTTTGTCCCAAGCAGCGTTGGATGCCACGGCAACTAACCCGCCATTGACAGAATCAAGACTCCGCTTGCCTCAATAAACCTTCGACTTGAGACTGAACGGCTCTGCGGCGCTGCGTGGCATCGCGCGACTGGACAGCGTTACGTCCGGCCGGGTAATTGAATGCGGATTCAGCTATTCTTCAAAGTTCGTGGAGAGATTCGTGCCCAATCCTGCTATAGTCGTTTTCCTTGAGCTACAACCGGTTTTGCGACTTGCTAGCGTCTCAACTTGTAGCCGGTGCAGCAAGTTCACTGTGTCCCGCAAGGATGCAATCTGGCTAGCGTCTCGCGAAGGTGATCGCGATTAGATAGATTGGCAGTACCAAAGCTGGAGTGGCGGAATTGGCAGACGCAGCAGACTCAAAATGGGTATCACCTCTCTTCGCATTACTACGCACCAAAACGCATAGAAGCGAAAGACCCAAAACTTGGACTTGGTAAATGTCGCACCAGGTGCGCCGTCACCCGATGTAAACGTCGCAAGGCTCTCGAAGCGAGCCGCATTGAATATGGCCTCCTTCTGGAAAACCGTTAGGTTCATGTCCGAATCGCGGCGGCTCCCGACCCGAGTGAGTTCAGCTGAACGGAGGACATCATGAAACTTGGTACGTCACTACCCGTGTTGCTGATGGCCGGGCTATTGGGCCCGGTGCTCGGGCAGGCGCAGCTTGTGCCAGAGTTGACTCGCCCGAGGAGTCCCGAATGCTGCCCGACGATTGCCGCGCAGGCCCTTGCCGACCGTGCGCAGGCCGTTGCGATGCAGGCACAGGATTGGGCCGAGATCGGTTACTACCACGCGGAGAATGCAAAACTACAAGCGGAGCCAGCCGCCAGGCGGCGGGTGGTTTTCATTGGGGATGCCATTACCGAGCCCTGGGACCTGGCTCACTATTTTCCCGGCAAACCCTATGTGAACCGGGGCATTCCTGGGCAAACCACTCCCCAGATGTTGGTGCGGTTCTACCCTGACGTCATTGCTCTCCACCCTGCCGCGGTGGTGATCTTGGGTGGAATTAATGACATTGCCGGCAACACGGGCCCAGAAACTGCTGAAATGATCGAGGACAATTTCCGGGCCATGTGCCAACTGGCGGGAGCCAATGGTATCAAGGTCATTCTCGGCCTGATCCTTCCGGTCAGCGACTACACTGCCCACAAGCAAACAGAAAAGCACCCACATGCGGACATCGTCAAGCTCAATACCTGGCTTCGTAGCTATGCCGCGGAGATGCATGCGGAGGTTGCCGACTACTACTCGGTCGTGGTGGATAGCAACGGCATGCTAAAGGAAGGATACTCCGAGGATGGCGCCCATGCCAACGATCGAAGCTACTCGATGATGGCTCCCGTTGCAGAAGCGGCCATCGAGCGGGCACTGAAGTAATCCGAGAATGCGTGTCCTAAGTCCGAATTCCGAAGTTGAATTTGGCGCTCCCAGGCCAGCTTGCTGAATCTGAATTGCCTGCCCTGATAACTTCGAGAACGGAAAGGGAGTTTGGATTCTTCGGAAGTCACCCCTCACCCGTCCCGCACCGGCTGGTGACTACGCCGGCCGCGGGCCACCCTCTCCCCAAGGGAGAGGGCCGTCAACTATGATTGATTTCAGCCCTCTCCCTCGGGGAGAGGGTGGCGAGAGTGGCGAGCCGGGTGAGGGGTTTCTTCTCATAGAGCCTCGCAACTTCGGAATTTGGGTTCAGTCGGTCTAATTTCGTGCCCCGCTACGGTGTTCCCCTTCGATGAGTGATTGTGTAGTCCTCCTGGGGATCCTCCGGCGCGTCGATCAGCAGGCCCAGCATCTGGTAGACCCTCACCAAGCCGTGATCGACCATGATTTCACCGGCGCCGGGCTCGATCCACGTGGCCGCACTGGCGGCGCCGTAACCGCCCTCGGAGGCCGCCTTGATGGTGGGCAGATAACCGAAATACCCATTTGCATAACCCGCCAGGAGGCAGTCCTCCACGGGGCAACGCGAACGCCAGTTCATCTGAAAGTCGACGAAGGGCTCCCCCGGCATGCCCAGGACCGCGATATGCTTGTTGATGAGCAGGGTGGCTACGGGCAGTTGCTGCACGGGCTCAGTAGACGGCATATAGGCCTCGAGTCCTCGCGCGTCGATTTCCGAACTGCCCATAATGGCCCGCTTAAATTTCTCGACGCTGTAACGGAAGTGGAAGGGTAGTGAATCTTCGGCGAAATCCAGACTCGGCTCCGGCGTTGCCTGAGTATGAATTCCCTTGGCCACGCGAGCCGCCTCCTCTCCCAGCCGCTGTCCCGTCCAATCGCGCCGCTTGATGGCGTCTTCTTTCAGGGGAACCACTGCGTAGTAGGGGTTGATGTCGCCCGCTGCCCCTTGCAGAAATAAACAGATTGACTGGCCACCTACGGCTTGCTCCACCGCCTTCTCCATGACTCCCACATAGTCGGCCGAGTATTGCGTATTGTCCGGACCAAAAACCACCGGGTGGCAGGCATAATTAACCAGAACGGCCAGCGGCTTGCCATCCTGTGTGTCGACTCGCAGCACGGCCACGGTGGGGTCAACCGGCGCGGTAGGAACTTCGGTGGGGTTGTGCTCGAACCAGGTGACGGTGCCGTCCGCATTAAGTCGGTGCCGGTTGTGGCCAATATACGCAACTCCGTAGCCCACTCCGAGCCGGGCTTCCACGGCAGTGCGGTGGGCGTCGGCGATGGCTTTACCGATCTTGTCGAGCATCTCAGTTTCCCAAGCCGGCGTTCCGTTCCGGTATTTGTCCTGAAGGGACGGCGCGGAGTGGTCGTGGGTGGCGGCGACAAATACGTAAGAGATCCCGCTCGAAGTTTTTGCAGCTTCGCGCAGCCGCTCGATGGAATCGCGGCCAAAGGTCCTGCCCAGGTCGAGCGTGACCAGGGCCAGGCGCTTTTCTCCCACCTCCAGCACCAGGACGCGGGCATAAAGCGGATCCAAGGTTCCGGTGCTATCGCGAAGCTCGTAGCCCCACAATGGAACGCCGACCGGCGGAGTGATATCCACTTTCGCGATTCCTGCCTTGAGGGATTCGGCGGGCAGCCAATTTGCCGTGAGCAAAACCAGAAACACCAGAGCCAGGACCCGTTTCGACGCACACATGGCAAGACCTCCTGATCGAGTATCCAACCTACTAAAGACCCACTTCAGGTTCAATGGCATGATTTTCACAAGCCAGAGTTAGCCCCAATTCCGAAGTTGAATATGGCGCTTCCAGGCCGACTCTTTGAATCTGAACTGCCTGCCTGGATAACCTCAAGAACGGAAGGGGTGTTTGCAGGCTTCGGAAGCAACCCCTCACCCGTCCCGCACCGGCTGATGACTGCGCCGGCTGCGGGCCACCCTCTCCCCAAGGGAGAGGGCCGTCAACAGTATTAATCTCAGCCCTCTCCCTTGGGGAGAGGGTGGCGAGGGTAGCGAGCCGGGTGAGGGGTTTCTTCCCACAGAGCCTCACAACTTCGGAATTCGGGATTAGTTACGCCAAACTACTTCGGGGAATCGCAAAAGTCAAGCGTAGGGAAGGCGTCTGCTCTCGTGTCGGCCAAATCTATCGATCAGCCAACTCCTCCTCTGCAGCCCTCACTCCAGCCTCATGATGTGCCGCTGACTTCTTGCGAAGCTCCTGGGAGATGGCAAGGGCTCGCGCGGCGAGGTCGGTCTTTCCTAATTGGCGGTAGGCCATGGACAGGAGATAGTGCAGGTCCCCAGAGGAATCCGTGGAACTGGCTTCTTCAAGCTGTGACACGGCGCTTGCGGGCTGGCCGACGCGCATGAACGCTTTTCCCAGGGCGGCGCGGGCCGGAAGAAAGTTGGGCTCAAACCGCAAGGCCCGCTGGAAATACTCAATGCTCTCGGAGTTGTCGCGGTTTTGGAAATAGACGCACCCGAGCAGGTAAAGACTGGGAGTCCGCGTAGGATCAATTTGCAGCGCTTTCTCGAGCTCCGCCCTGCCCTCAACCGCCTCCTTGTCGAGAAGGAGGGCGTCGCCAAGCTGCTCGTGCAATTCGGCAGAATCAGGTTGCCCCCTGAGAGCTGCCTGGAATTCTTCGACTGCTTTTGGGTAATCGAACCGGGATTTGCAATACTCACCTTGAATTTGGTGAACGCGCCAAGAATCCGAATCCAACTCTACAACGTGTCTCAAGCACATGAGGGCGAGATCTTGGTATGTCCGCACGAGCCAGTATCGGGATGGCGCGCTCACGCGGTCGCGGTTTAAGGATTCCGCAAATGCCGACGCCGCGGCCTGCTCATCGCCCAGAGCCAACTGCGCCTCGCCTAGCAGGATGTCCTGCTCCGGACTTCGCAATCTGTGCGCCAAAAGGAGCTGGGCACATTCCGGGTATCGATGCGCGCCGCAGGCAGTCGCGATTTGTTCACCAGGGCGGCCCGCTCTTTTCGACGCGGCTTTCCAGGCATCAATTCTCGGCAAAAGTAGGCTCCATTGCTGCATGGCCTGATCCTTCTGGCCAGCAGCGCGATAGATGCCTGCCAGCAGGAATTCTCTGGCAGGGGAATCGGGAGCGGAGGCAAGCTCCTGCGTCAACGCCGTAAGTATCGAGGCTTCAATTGTTATCGAGGGGAACTCGGTCTGGCGTTCCAGAAAGGGTGGGGAAACTCTCCAGATTCTCGCCGCTTCCTCGAGAGCTGGAGTCGCAGCATTTCGAGCCAGATCGACCGCGGCGAGGCCCAAGAGGGCCCCTTCACTCATCGCGTCACTCCGCAATTCGGCGCGGAACTCCGCCTCGGCGTCTTCCAGTTTTCCCTGGCGCAGAAGCATGTCAGCCAAGGCGGTGTGCAGCCCTGGAATTTTCGGGTCCAGCGAAAGGGCAAGCCGGTATTGGGCGGCGGCGTCCAGCCACTTGTGGTCCTCGGCAAGGATATCGCCGTTAAGCCGCGCCTCCCAGGGCGTGCCGAGGAACTTTGAATTTTCTTCGCCCAACTGCTTGGCCATCGCCATGTAACTCCGGCCGAGGAGATACCAGCCCTCGACGGGATCAGCATGCAGGGCAAAGAGCTTCAGGTATACTCTCGTCGCCTCGAGGTAATCGCCCCGATCCAAGTAGCTTGCGGCCAAGGTCCCAAGCGCTTCCTGATTCGTGGAATCCAGGCGCAAGACTTCTTCGAGCGGCGGGATTGCTTTCCCCGGCAAGCCCAACTTCCGGTAGGTCATGCCCAGAAAAAGGTTGGCGCTGACCACGTCCGGTTTTGCTTGCCGTACTTTCTCGAGTTCAATGGACGCCTGGTGATACTGTCCGTCCAGGAAGTAGTCCAGTCCCAGGTTGACGCGCGCCTCGGTTAGATCCGGTCTTAGGCGCAATACCTCCCGGTACTCCTGAATCGCCCGTTCGGCCTGCCCCGCGCGGGTGGCTTCCTCGCCTGCCTTAAAGTGGGTAGCTACCTCCTGGTCGATCAAATCTCGAGATTGTCCGAAGGCTATTTCCGGGTTCGACGGCCAAACCACGACGCATGAAAAGGCCACGGCAAGGGAGAGTAGGCTGCCTGTTTTCATTCGGTTACCCCGAGACTTCTCGATTCTAGGATTAGCTGAACGAAGGTGTCAAGAAAGCTTCGAAGCCGGATGTCAAGAACCTCTGCGGGCCTCGGCGGTTCCGGACCTCGTGCCCTCTCGAGCGTAATCCAGCTTGACAGACATACCGCCGTACTGTAAAAAGCTCTCATAGCTTTATTGGGGGCTGGGTAAGCAACTCAAAAGGAGGACGAACCATGGCAAAGTCCACCCACGGATTTTTCGTCGGCGTCGTGATACGTTTTTCGTTACTTGCGGCTTTGGTACTCGCGATCGCGTTTCCTTCAACGGCCCAGACCTTTTACGGTTCCATTCTAGGCACCGTGACTGACTCCGCCGGCGCGGTCATGCCCGGCGCCAATACGACTTTAACGAACGAGGGCACGGGCGAACGCCGGTCTGTCGCCACTGATAGCACAGGCAATTACCGCTACGTTAACTTGATACCGGGGACCTATCGCCTCGATGTCGAAAAAGACG
>CAWIUZ010000432.1:0-5258 GCA_963838915.1 uncultured Acidobacteriota bacterium | reverse complement strand
GTAAAGGTGACGCTGAACGGGTACACGTACCGCAGCACCATCGCCGCAATGGGCGGGCCGCCATTCATTCCGTTGCGGAAGAGCAATCGCGAGGCGGCAGGACTAGAGGGCAACGAAACGCTCGAAGTGCGGCTTGACCTTGACACCGAAAAGCGTGAAGTGAAGCCGCCCGCCGATTTCGTCAAAGCGCTCAAAGCCGCGCCGCCCGCCTGGGAGCATTGGCAAGAGCTCAGCTACACCCACCAGCGCGAATATGTCGAAGCGTTGGCTGGAGCCAAGAAACCAGAAACGCGCGCCCGCCGCCTGGAGAGCGCGGTTCAGAACATCCGGGCGCGGCAGGAACGAAAGAGCAAGCGCCAGGGAGGTTAGGCTGTATTTGACTGCCTCCGTGAACAAACACGCTTGCCATCTTGACCGCCAGTATGATACATATAGCCATATGAAGACAACCGTACATATTCCCGACGCTCTGCTTGCACAGGCCAAACACCTCGCCTCTCAGGAACAAACCACGGTGAGGGCTTTGATCGAGGAAGGGCTCCGGCGCATCCTAGTTGAGCGGAAAGCAGCGAAGCCCTTCAAACTTCGCAGAGTGACTTTCCGAGGTAAGGGCCTTCAATCCGGCATGGCCGGAGCTTCCTGGCAGGAGATACGCGACAAGATTTACGAAGGGCGCGGCGCATGATCGCCGTTGACACCAATATTCTGGTCTATGCTCACCGCGAGGACTCACCATGGCACGAGCAGGCGTTTGCGTGCCTGGCGTCGTTGGCTCAAGGCCGGGCCGCTTGGGCGATCCCTTGGCCGTGCGTGCACGAGTTTCTGGCCATCGTGACCCACGCCGGAATCTATAAGCCGCCCACTCCGCTTCAGACAGCGCTCGCGCAGGTGGAGGCTTGGCTTGAAGCCCCGGGCTTGGTGCTCCTAGCCGAAACAGGCAGCTACTGGCCGGAATTGCGAGCGGCACTGGCAGCAGGTCGTGTTACCGGTGCGCAGGTGCACGACGCGCGATTGGCGGCACTTTGCCGCCTCCATGGAGTAGTGGAAATGTGGTCCGCAGACCGGGACTTTGGCCGCTTCCCCGCCTTGAAAACGCGCAACCCCTTAGTGCAGTGAATTCAAGTCCTATCGTGACGCGGCCTGCAGCAAATCGAGCCATCCATTCACGATGGATGTTTCCGCGCAACCTGGCTTCAGGCGCGGTCTGAGCACCTGAAACGTGTAGGCTCCGAAAGCGGCTGTGCCTCTGATTCTGACTCCTGACTTCTGACGCCTGCTCATCACCTTGCCGCGCTCTTTCCGCGTCCTTTATAATGAACGTTCGGGCTCACGGGCTTTCACGTGAATTCATGATTATGCTGCGTCCGTTTCGTCCAATCTGGCCGTATCTAACGCGCTACAAAGCGCGTTATTTGGCGGGATTTCTCTGCCTGGTATTCGCTCAGGTGGGTGTGCTCGTTCCTCTCCTCATCAAAGCCGGCATTGACGACTTGACCCATGGAGGGCCGGCTCGAAAATTGCTTAGCGTGGCTGGACTGCTTGTGGTTGTGGCCGTGTGCAAATCCGTTTTGGGATTCTGGGTGCGCTGGATTCTGATCGGGATATCGAGGGATGTCGAATACGACTTGCGCAACGATTGTTTTCTGCATCTCATGCGCCTGTCCCCGCGTTACTACACTGAGAATCGCACCGGCGACCTGATGGCGAAACTCACCAACGACCTGAACGCCGTGCGCAACATGGTGGGGCCGGGCATCATGTATTCCGCCAACACGCTGGTGCTGGGCCTGGCAACGGTTGCCCTGATGCTGCATCTTGACTGGCGCCTCACGCTGTATTGCCTGATTCCCATGCCGCTGGTGTCGGTTGGGGTCAAGTTCCTGGGCGAGCAGATTCACGAACGCTTTGAGAAGATCCAGGCGCTTTATTCGGAACTCACCGAGCGGGTGCGCGAAAACCTCTCCGGCGTGCGGGTAGTCCGCGCCTTCTGCCAGGAAGAAGCGGAGATGGCGGAGTTCGACACGATGAATCTCGACTTCGTAGCCAAGAACAAGGGGCTTATCTGGATTTCAAGTTTCCTGTGGCCCAGCATGGAACTGCTCTTCGCGGTGGCTTTCCTGCTGCTCATGGTGGTGGGCGGCCATCACGTGCTCACGCACCGGATCAGCGTGGGAACTTTCGCGGCGTTCAATGTCTTCCTGACTTACCTGATCTGGCCCATGATTGCGCTCGGCTGGGTGACCAATCTCGTGCAGCGCGGCCTAGCCTCGCTGGGGCGCCTGATGCAGATCTTCGATGCGAAGCCGGATATTGATGACCGCGCCGTTCCCGCGCAACACCTGACTTCGCTGCGAGGGGAAATCGAGTTTCGCAACCTCACTTTTGCTTACAACGGCACGCCCATCTTGAAGAACCTGAACCTGCAAATACCTGCGGGAAAGACGGTGGCCATTGTGGGTGCGACGGGTTCGGGCAAGTCCACTTTGGTGGGGCTGATCCCGCGGCTTTACGATGCGCCGGAGGGCAGCTTGCTCGTTGACGGCGTGCCGATCCGCGAGATTCCGCTCCAGACGCTTCGCCGGCACATTGGATTTGTGCCCCAGGAGACTTTCCTGTTCAGCGAAAGCATTCGCGAGAACGTCAAGTTCGGCGTGCCGGAGGCAACCGACTCGCGAGTGGAGCGCGCGGCGGAGATTTCCAACATCCTGCCGGAAATCCAGAGCTTCCCAAAAGGCTTCGACACCATGGTGGGCGAGCGCGGGCTGACGCTTTCCGGCGGGCAGAAACAACGTACCGCGATTTCACGTGCCGTCATCCGCGATCCGCGCATCCTGATTCTTGACGACGCGCTTTCGAGCGTCGATACCTATACAGAAGAGAAGATCCTCCGGCAACTCACCGGGGTCATGGCGGGGCGCACCACCATCCTGATCTCGCACCGCGTGTCCACTATCCAGAACGCCGACGAGATCGTGGTCCTGCACGGCGGTGAAATCGCCGAGCGCGGCACCCACGCCGAGTTGCTGGCGCTCAACGGCCATTATACGGATTTGTACAACAAGCAGTTGATTGAGGAGGAACTAGAGAGAGAGGTGTAGGGCAGCGCATTGCGCCGCCTGTCCGTTGTCCGTTGTCCGTTGCCGCCAGGGGACGGCGATGGTTAACGACAGGGGACAACTGACGACGGACAACTGACAACTGACGATGGCTGACTCTTTCCACGACGAAGAAATCCTCGGCAAGGCGTACGACGCGCGGCTGATGCGGCGGCTGCTTGTCTACCTGCGTCCGTACTGGCGCATGACGCTATTTGCCTTGGTGGCGATCCTGCTGTTTGGGATCTTGCAGGCGGTGCCGCCCTATCTACTGAAGGTCGAAGTGGACCGCTATCTCGACCCGGCTGGGCGCTCGCGGCTTCCCGGAATTCTGGCGGGTTTCCTCAGTCACAACCCCGCGGTCGGCATCGCGCAAATCGTGTTCGCGCTTCTGCTGCCCACCGTGGTGATGACCTTCGGGCTGGAGTTTGCGCAGTCTTTCGCCATGCAACTGGTGGGGCAGCAGGTGATGTACGACATGCGCAAGCAACTGTTCGCGCACCTGCAACGCCTCCAGATGAGCTTCTTTGACCGCAACCCCGTGGGCCGTCTGGTGACGCGCGTCACCACCGACGTGGACGTGTTGAACGACCTCTTCGCTTCCGGCGTCGTGGCTCTCTTCGGCGACGTCTTCTCGCTTTTCAGCATTATGGTAGTCATGCTGAAGCTGGATTGGAAACTGGCTTTCCTCACCTTCTCGGTGCTGCCCGTCATTGTGCTGGTCACCGGCGCTTTCCGGAAGGCGGTGCGCGAGTCTTACCGGCGCATTCGCGTGGCCATCGCGCGCATCAATGCTTATTTGCAGGAACAGATCACGGGAATGTCGGTGCTGCAGCTCTTTAACCGCGAAGATATCAGCTACCAGGAATTTGAGAAGATTAACCGCTCTCACATGGAAGCCTACAAGGATTCGATTCTGGCCTACGGGCTGTTTTATCCGGCGGTCGATCTTCTGGGCAGCGTCGCGGTGGGCATCATTATCTACTTGGGCGGCGGCATGGCGCTGCGCAACCTGGTTACGATCGGCACCGCGATCGCGTTCATTCAATATTCGCAGCGTTTTTTCCGCCCCATCCAGGATCTGAGCGATAAGTACAACCTTCTGCAAGCCGCCATGGCAAGTTCGGAGCGCATCTTCAAGCTGCTGGACATGCCGGTGACGATTACGGATCCGCAAATACCTTTGTCCGTTGTCCGTGGTCAGTCGGCCGTTGTCACCTCCCCTGTCGTAGGGACGCCCCTTCTTGGTGCCCAAGTCCCGACGGACCACGACCTACTGACAACGGACAACGGACAACTGACCACGGACGGAGTCGACCAAGTTGCCCTCTCCCGAGGGGAGAGGGTGGACCGCGACGGCGCATTCACCAGTCGCCGCGGGCCGGGTGAGGGGTCACTTCCAGAGGGATCGGCGACCCACACCGCCCCTCTCGTAAACCCACTCGTTGAATTCCGCCAAGTCGGCTTCGCCTACGTGGACGACCACCGTGTGCTGGAAAATGTCTCCTTCTCAGTGGGCGCCGGGGAAACGGTGGCGGTGGTGGGTCACACCGGCGCCGGCAAGACCACGCTTACCAATCTGCTGCTGCGTTTCTATGACGTGCAGGACGGGCAGGTGCTGTTTGACGGCGTGGACATCCGCCAATTGCGCCTGCGCGATTTGCGGAAGAATTTCGGTATCGTTCTCCAGGACCCGTTCCTCTTTTCCGGAACCATCTCGAGCAATATCCGGTTAGGTAGCGGCTGGATCACTGATCGTCAAATCCGCGACGCGGCGCGCCAGGTGAACCTGCTGGAATTCATAGAGGGCCTGCCGGGAGGCTTCCAGGAGCCCGTCAAGGAGCGCGGCGCCACGCTTTCGGTGGGCCAGAAGCAACTGCTCTCCTTTGCGCGAGCGCTCGCTCACAACCCGCGCATCCTGATCCTCGACGAAGCCACCTCGAGCGTCGACCCCGAGACGGAGCACTTGCTGCGCGAAGGTCTGCGCCGCCTCATTGAAAACCGCACCTCCCTGGTCATCGCGCACCGCCTCTCCACCATTCAGAATGCCAGCAAAATCGTGGTCATGCACAAAGGCCGAGTTCGCGAGGTGGGAACGCATCACGAATTGCTTCAGAAACGCGGGATTTATTTCAAGCTCTATCAGCTTCAGTACAAGGACCA
>CAWIUZ010000431.1:0-4301 GCA_963838915.1 uncultured Acidobacteriota bacterium | reverse complement strand
GGGACTCGATTTCCGGCTGCTGCTCTCGCTACTCGTGCTCATACTCGTGGCCGGGGGCGTGGCGCTGTTCGCGATCGGAGGCTCGGGCCCGCGCACGAACACGCACCCGCGCTACGGCCAGGCGAGGTTCGACGCCGAGGGAGTGCTCACGCCGGCCGAGCCGGCGCCGCCGCTGGCGCTGCGCAAGCTACCTCGGTCAGCCGGTGAACATCGACTCCTACCGGGGCAAGGCGGTGCTCGTGACCTTCCTGTACACGACCTGCCCTGACGTCTGCCCGCTGATCACCTCCGACCTGCGGGTCGCGCTGAACCTGATGGGGCCCAAGGTGGCCTCCAAAGTGCAGATCATCGCCGTGTCGGTGGACCCGCGCGTGGACACGCCGAGGTCGGTGGCGGCGTTTCTGGCGCGCCACGAGATGACCGGCCGGATGCAGTATCTGATCGGCTCCGCCAAGGAACTGGCGCGCGCGTGGAAGGCGTGGGGCGTTGGCTCCGAACAAGACGTCCCAGCAGCCACAGTTCGTCAACCACACGGGGATCGTCTACGGGATCACCGCCTCGGGCAAGCGACTCACGCTCTACGCGGCGAGCTTCGCAGCCGTCGGAAATAGCCCACGACGTTTCCCTGCTGGCCGGCGTGAAGAAAAGAGCGCGCTGCGGATTCTCTTAGCCGAGGATAACGAGGTGAATCAGAAACTGGCAGTCCGCCTGCTCGAAAAGCGTGGACACTCGGTGGCCGTCGCGAACAACGGGCGGGAAGCGCTGGAGTGGCTGGATCGGGAGAGCTTCGATGTGGCCCTGCTTGATGTGCAGATGCCCGAGGTCGATGGGTTCGAAGCTACGGCCGAGATCCGGAAGCGAGAACAGGCGACGCGCCGCCACCTGCCCATTATCGCCATGACGGCTTACGCCATGCAAGGCGACCGGGAGCGCTGCCTGGCGGCAGGCATGGACGGCTATATCGCTAAGCCAATTCAGCCGCGAAGGCTTTTCGAAGCCTTGGACGAACTGGCGGCCGCTGCCGGCGGGCCGGATGAAACCCAGGCCCGGGGCGGGCTGACGGTGCTGTAGACACTTCCCTAAGAAGATGTGAACAAACCCTGAATGTGTCATCCTGAGCGAAGCGAAGGATCTCTGCAGTTGTTCTTAGATCGTTGACCCGCCGGTAACTGCGGAGATCCTTCGCTTCGCTCAGGATGACAGGTGGTTAATTTTTCGAACCTTCTAACCTGTGGAGCGCCGCGTGCGCCCCAGCAGTTTCAGGGCGCGTTTGCTGGCCTGCTCTTCCGCTTCTTCACGAGTAGCAGCTTGGGTGCGTGCGAGCCAGGCCCCAGGGTCCACGTTGTCCGCCGTACAATGATAGATATTTCCCAGCCTGTAAGATGTGAGTCTGACTTCCCATCCATCCAGGTTAAGGACCTTCGTCGAGTGCTCCTCGGCTCTCATTGAGATATGCTCCGCACGAACCTATGCGTGGGCCGCCGCCGTTCCCTTTTCCACTGGCGCGCCGACCAGGTTGCCCCATTCCGTCCAGGACCCGTCGTAATTGCTGACCTGCGGGTAACCCAGCAGGTATTTCAGCACGAACCAGGTGTGGCTGGAGCGTTCGCCGATGCGGCAGTAAGCAACCACAGGTTTGCTGCCGTCGATTCCTTCCGAGGCGTAGATTTTTCTCAGCTCATCGATGGAACGGAACGTTCCGTCGTCGTTGCATGCCCTGCTCCAGGGTATGTTTCGCGCCTTGGGAATGTGCCCGCCTCTTTGGCATGTCTCCGCCAGCCCCGGAGGCGACAGGAGCTCTCCGGTGAATTCCTTCGGACTCCGCACGTCCACCAAGGGAATATCCCCTTGCTTGATGGCGTCCTGAACCTGAGGAAGAAAGGCCCGCAGCGAGAGATCTGCCGTCGAGGCGCGATAGTGAGAGTGGGGCGCCTTGGGCACGCCCGTGCTCAGCTCGCGGCCTTCCGCAATCCACTTGTTACGTCCTCCATTCATGATTCGCACGTCCTTGTGGCCGTAAATCTTCAGTTGCCAGAACGCCCAGGCCGCGAACCAGTTGTTATTGTCCCCGTAGAGAACCACCGTGGTATCGTTGCCGATTCCGGACTCCGCCATGAGGTTTTCGAACGCATTCCGGGGGAGAATGTCTCGCTGGATGGTGTCGCACAGTTGCTTATTCCAGGCCCACCCGATTGAGCCGGGCACGTGCCCCTCATTGTAAGCCGAGGTATCAACGTCCACTTCCACGATGCGCACCTTCGGATCGGCGGAATGCTCAGCCACCCAGTCTGTGCTGACCAGAGTTTCGGGAAAAGCATAGCCTGCCATTACTGACCTCCTTTATATTCAATCGCCCTATGAGCAGAGACTAACACAATCTTGACAGTTTCGTCAAGATTGACTAACATTGGGTTGTAGGGCAACCAAAATGAGCTTTGCACTCGCCACGCCCGGACTAACTCGGAGGTCCGATGGCTCGCCGCTCGATCAAATCGGGCGAACACCGCTCCTTCGCCTGCCTCATATCTCTGCCGCGTTCGAGGGAGTCGATCTCTTTGCCAAGGCGGAGTTTCTGAATCCCGGCGGCTCGATTAAAGATCGTCCCGCGCTGAATATGATCCTCGAGGGCGAGCGGAGCGGCGCTCTCGTGCCCGGGCGCATAATTCTTGATGCTACGAGCGGGAACACCGGGATCGCTTATGCCATGATCGCGGCCGCCAAGGGTTACCGGGCAAGAATCTGCATTCCCCAGAATGCCTCACCGGAACGAATACGCACACTGCGAGCCTACGGCGCGGTGCTGGAAGTGACCGACCCCGGCGCCGGGTCGGACGGGGCGATTTTGCGCTGCCGGGACATCTATCGCGCGGACCCGTCTCTCTACTTCTATCCGGACCAATACAACAACCCAGCCAACTGGCAGGCCCATTTCAATACTACGGGGCCGGAAATCTTGAGTCAGACGGGAGGCAGCATTACGCACTTCGTGGCGGCGCTGGGGACGAGCGGAACATTTACCGGCGTGTGCCGCCGCCTGAAAAGGGAACTGCCGCAGGTTCAGTGCGTGTCCGTCCAACCTGCGTCTAGCTTTCACGGGATCGAGGGAACCAAGAATATGGACGGCGCGGTCGTTCGGCCCGGTATTTACGATGCGAACCTTGCCGACCGAAACTTCTTTGTCGAGACCGAAGAAGCGCAGCGAATGTCGCGCAGGCTTGCCAGGGAAGAAGGTCTGCTGGTGGGAGTTTCCTCCGGAGCGAACGTGGCGGCGGCGCTACGCATCGCCGGTGAACTTGCTGCGGAAGGGCGCCACGGGACGATCGTCACGATTCTCTGCGATGGCGGGGGAAAATATCTGAGCGAGGAGTTCTGGGACGACAAGGAGTGAGCTCTCCTCAGCCCGCCAGCTTGCGGGCGAACTCCACTTGCTGTTCCATATCGTCTTCGACGGGGCCTTCTTTTTCATATTCCACGGCGACCAATCCACCGAAATTCTGACGGCGCAGTTCCTGCATCACCTCGGGGATTCTGCAAATGCCCCTGCCCAGCAGCACATTGACTTCGCCGTGCGACGCCTGAATGTCTTTGAGGTGCACCAATCCGAGGCGCGGCGCCAATTTGCGGAGGGCCTCCACGGGGTCGTATCCGCAGGACGCAAACTGGCCCACGTCGGCTGTGGCGCCGACGGTTTTGGAAAGTTTCTCGAGGGCGTTCCAAACGTCCTCGGGGCTTTCGTAAGGGAATTTCTCGCCTTTGAAGTAGTGATTATGAATCCCGAACGTTATACCTTCCTGTGTAAAACGTTGATCGATACGGGTGAGGACGCTGCCTGTGGCGTCGCCCGTAACATTACGGGCACCCAAGAGTTTTGCGAAACGCAGCGCCTTCTCGACGTCTTCGTCCCCTTTGAGGGTGGCCGTGTAATATGAGACGCAGCGGATTCCGGCGCGGTCAAGTTTTTCCTTCGTGGCGCTGAACAAAGCGGCTTCCGGCTTGCTGAAAAGCATGAACTCGCCGCGCGACATTTCGATTTCCTGGACGCGCAGGGCGTTGAGTTGCACGATCATGTCGTCGATAGAAAGGTTGTGATAGCTGAAGGTACCGACACCAATATTGAGTCTACTGTAAGCCTGCAAGGGCGCGACCGCCAGGGTCATGCCGCCGGCAACGGACTTGACGAAGGCGCGTCTACTGATCATGAGATGACGGATATCTCCTCATTGTCATCCTGAGCGCAGCGAAGGATCTCTGCAGTTCGTGCTGGGTTGCAAAAAACCAGGCAACTGCCGAGATCCTTCGCT
>CAWIUZ010000430.1:0-5687 GCA_963838915.1 uncultured Acidobacteriota bacterium | reverse complement strand
TCCGCAAGCCTCGAGCATTCTGCTCGTCGGAAACGACCCGACCCAGCAACATCCTCTCTTGGCCTACCAGATTCGCCAGGCTGTGCAGCGGCACGGGGCAAAGCTTTGCGTGATCAACCACCAGGAAATCAAACTGCATCGCCAGGCAAGCCTCTACGTTTCTGTCGCACCCGGCGGAGAGTCGGATGCAATTCGCTGCCTGGCTGGAAATGAGACGCCTTCAGCAGAGCACCCCGTTGCGGCGGACGCTCTTAATGCGTTGCAAGAAAAGCTACGCGCGGAAAGCGACACGATCATCATTTTCGGCGATGAAATCCAGGGTTCAGCGATTCACGATCTCGTGAAGTGGGGGCTATCGCTTCCCGGCAAAACACGGTTCATCGCTCTCGGCGATTACGCCAATTCGCGCGGCGCGGCGGACATGGGAGTGCTCCCCGGAACGCTGCCGGGATACTCGCCGGTCACGGATGACGCAGCGCGCGCCCGCTTCGAATCCGCCTGGGGCGCAAAGATTCCAGCCAGGCCCGGACGCCATGCGCGCCAAATCATCGCGGGAATCGAGTCGGGTGAAATCAAGGCCTTACTCGTTTTCGGATCGAATCCTGTCAAGACCTTCGGTATTTCGAAAGAGGCTCTCGGCAAGCTGGCGTTCCTGATGGTCGCCGAAATCTTCCCTACCGAAACCACGGAGTTGGCGGACGTGGTGCTGCCCGCCACGACCTTCGCCGAGAAAGCCGGCACCGTCACCAACACTTGCGGCCAGGTGCAGGCGCTTAAGAAGACCATGCGCAAAGCGGGCACGCGCAGCGATCTTGAAATCCTGTTGGCTCTCGCCCGCCTGCTCGGTCATGCATGGAATTATCGAACCGCTGATGACGTGACGCGGGAGATCATCGCCAAGGTGCCCGGCTACGCCTTGCCGCTTCCCAGCTTGCTGGTGGGCCGCGCGGTTGCGACGCGTCCGGAGGGAACGGCGGATGAACCGGTGGATTCGAGCCTGGTTTTTTCTTCGCGCGATACCCTGTTTACGTCCGGGACCTTGAGCCGGTACAGTTGGGCGCTCAATTCCGTGGACGAAGCCAGGAAACCCTATGGCCACATTTTCTGACACAGGGTTACTGCTCCTCATCACCCTGATAAAAATCGCGGTGGTCGTCTTTGTAATGCTGACGTCGATCGCCTATCTGACCTGGCTGGAGCGTAAGGTTGTGGCCCACATCCAGTCGCGCTGGGGGCCTTACCTCGTGGGGTATTCCGGCCTTATGCAGCCGCTGGCGGACGGACTCAAGTTCATTCTGAAAGAAGATATCGTGCCCCTCGAGGTCGACACGATTGTTTATTGGCTCGCACCGTTTCTCGCACTTACTTTGGCCTTCCTCTCCATCGCCGTCATTCCGTTCGGGGAAGGCTTTACCATCCATGGCCGCACTATTCTCTTCCAGATTACTGACCTGAACGTTGGCCTGCTCTTTGTCTTCGCCGTCACCTCGCTGGGGGTTTACAGCGTGGCCCTGGCCGGCTGGTCATCCAACAGCAAATACCCGCTGCTGGGCGGGCTTCGCTCCTCTGCACAAATGATCAGTTATGAACTGTCGCTCGGCTTGGCCGTGGTGGGCGTGTTGATGATCGCAGGAACGTTGAGCCTGCGGGGCATTGTCGAGAACCAAAGCGGATTCTGGCACATCCACGGAGTGAACACCTACCTGCCCCATTGGAACATCTTTGTGCAGCCGGTGGGATTCCTCGTATATTTCACCGCCGCCATTGCCGATACCAACCGCGTTCCCTTCGATCTGCCGGAAGGCGAAAGCGAACTGGTGGGCGGCTATCATACCGAATACAGTAGTATGAAGTTTGCCATGTTTTTCATGTCGGAATATGCCAACATGATTACGGTCTCATGTCTCGCCACGATACTCTTTTTCGGCGGCTGGCATGGCCCCGTTTTCGGCCCCTACGTGGTGCGAGTGCTGCTTCCGGTTTTTTGGTTCTGTCTTAAGCTCTTTTGCTTTCTCTTTTTCTACATCTGGATGCGGGGGACTCTGCCCCGCTTTCGATACGATCAGCTCATGGCATTCGGCTGGAAATTCTTACTGCCGCTGGGAATGGCGAATGTCCTGGCGACCAGTTTCTTTGTCGCCTTGTTTAGCTCTTCCTGACGAGTGGGTAGCGCGGACCGCCGCCTTCGCGGTCCGCGGTTTGTGTGTTGCGCCTCGAAGAGCCGCGGACCGCAAATACGGCGGTCCGCGCTACTCCGGATATGGACTTGCTCTTTTACATTTTCGCAGCGGTCGCCGTGGTTGCCGCCCTCAGCGTCGTCGCGCAACGCATGCCTGTTCATAGCGCCTTGTCGCTGATCGTGGTGCTCTGTTCCCTGGCGGTCGTTTATCTCCTGCTGGGCGCGGAGTTCATCGCCGTGATTCAGGTGATTGTCTACGCGGGCGCCATTATGGTGTTGTTCGTCTTTGTGATCATGCTTCTGAACGCAGGCCGGGAAACGCCCAGCCACCGCAGTCGAATCGCAGCCTGGCTCGGCGCACCGCTGGTGGCGGCTCTCCTGCTGGAGGTCTTGCTTGCCATCTGGCAGCATTATCCCGCGGCAGCCTTGCATCCTGCCGCGGCGATAGACGCCGGCCCCGCAGCAATCGGCCATCTCCTGTTCAGAAACTATGTATTGCCGTTCGAGGTTACGTCAATCTTGATCCTGGTGGCGATTCTGGGCGCTGTGGTTCTGGCGAAGAAGGAGCTCTGAGGCTTCGCGATGGTTCCGCTTTCACATGTACTGGCCGTTAGCGTCATTCTATTCGTGATTGGCGCCGCAGGCTTTGTGTTTCGCAAAAACATCATCACGGTTTTTATGTGTATCGAGATCATGCTCAACGCGGTCAACCTGGCCTTTATCGGGTTTTCACGTTATCTCGGAAACCTGGACGGCCAGTTGTTTGCCTTCTTCGTGATCGTGGTGGCGGCCGCCGAGGCCTCGGTTGGCCTGGCGATCATCATCGCGCTTCACCGGAATCGCGATTCGCTTAACATCGAGGATCTCGATTCAATGAAGTTATAGCGTCAGCCGTTCGCGAGAAGTCGAGAGTCAAGAGTCGAGAGTCAAAAGTGAACCGACAGAACGCACCAGCGACTGACAACGGACAACTGACAACGGACAACTGACAACTCAAAATGGAAACCTTTCTCATCTTGATGCTGCTCCCGCCGTTGCTGGGGACGGCATTGAACGGGATTTTCGGCCGGCGTTTTTCGCGGGCGGTAGTGTCCCTGATCGGCTGCGGCGCCTCCGGGCTTTCCATGGTCTTTGCGCTGCTGAATGCGTGGATCTACACAACCTCCTCCACTCAACCTGCGCCTTTCATACACAGTTACTTTACCTGGATCGAATCCGGAAACCTGCGCACTGATTACGCCCTTTTCTACGATCGCCTCACCCTTGTCATGACCGTGACCGTAACGGTGGTCGCCTTCCTGATCCACCTCTACTCGAGGGGCTACATGGAGCACGAGGGCGGTTACTACCGGTTTTTCACCTACTTGAATCTGTTCCTCTTCATGATGTTGACTCTGGTCACCGCCGCCAATTACCCGCTGATGTTTGTGGGTTGGGAAGGTGTGGGCCTATGTTCCTACCTGCTCATTGGCTTCTATTTCCGCAAGCAGTCGGCTTCTGACGCCGGGAAGAAGGCGTTCATCGTCACGCGCATCGGCGACGCAGGATTCACCGTAGGTGTGGCGCTGCTCTTCTGGACATTTGGCTCTCTGAATTTTCAATCGGCGTTCCATAGCATCGCGGCGCTTCGGGCCGGCGAACAACAAACCGCCTTGACCGCCATCGGCATTCTCCTCTTCCTGGGCGCGGTCGGGAAATCGGCCCAGATTCCGCTGTACGTCTGGCTGCCCGACGCCATGGAAGGGCCCACGCCGGTCAGCGCCTTGATTCATGCCGCGACCATGGTCACGGCGGGCGTTTATCTCGTGGCCCGGTCGAACCCCATCTATTCACACGCGCCGCTGGCTCTTGAAATCGTGGCTGTGATCGGCTGCGTAACGGCGTTTTTTGCGGCCACGATCGCCGTCACTCAAAACGATCTGAAGCGCATGCTCGCCTATTCCACCATCAGCCAGCTTGGCTACATGTTCATCGGCTGCGGAGTGGGCGTCTTCGCGGCCGGAATCTTCCACCTGATGACGCACGCCTGCTTCAAGTCGCTGCTGTTTCTTGCCGCGGGCAGTGTGATGCACGGTTTGGACGGCGAACTCGACATGCGCAAGATGGGCGGCTTGCGTCACAAGATGAAGACCACGTTCATCACCTTCTTCGTTGCCACCCTCGCCATCAGCGGGGTGCCGGGTTTATCCGGGTTTTTCAGTAAGGATGAGATTCTCGCCGCGGCGTACGAAGGTCCGCTGGCGCGGCATTGGATTTACTGGCTTGGCACGATCACGGCCGGCTTGACGGCCTTTTACATGTTCCGCGCACTCTTCCTGACCTTTTTCGGAAAGTCGCGCCTCTCGCCCGAAGCCGAACACCACGTGCACGAGAGCGGTTCGAAGATGACGACCCCGCTGCTCATATTGGCGCTCTTCTCGATCGTGGCAGGCGACGTGAGTTGGCCCAAGGCCTTTGGAGGAAGCGAGGCGTTTGACCGCTTCCTCGATCCGGTGTTCAAGTCTTCGAGCGATTTCCTGCGAGCCTCCGGGCACGAGTCCGGAGGTCAGGGATTCACCAGCGGCACTCTGATGATCTTCGCGCTCTCGTTTGCGGGCGTCGCCATCCTGGCGGCCTGGTGGCTTTACCTGAAGAACACGACGCTGCCGCACCGCGTTGCGGAGCGATTCAACAGCATCTATCAACTGCTGATCCACAAGTACTACGTGGATGAACTCTACAACTGGCTGGTGGTCCGGCCGCTCAGGGTGGGCTCGGAAAAAATTCTCTGGCAGCGCGTCGACGCAGGGCTTATTGACGGACTTGGCGTCAACGGAACTGGGGAGAGAGTGGCCGGCGTGGGAGGCCTGCTGCGCCGCATTCAATCCGGCAACATCCGCAGCTATGCTACCTGGGTCATGTTGGGCGCCACGGTGTGGCTGGCTTACGCGCTCTGGCCGAGGTGAGGGCAGGTGTCAGGGGCCAGGTTTCGGGTGCCGGAGGATGAAACGACTGCCCTCTCCCGAGGGGAGAGGGTGGCTTGCGACGGCGCTGTCATCAGCCGTCGCGGGCCGGGTGAGGGGTCACGTCCACGAAATGCATGCGCAACGTAGCGAACTTATTCTATGCACTGGCTAGTTGATCATCTTCTCACGATCGCGATTCTGTTGCCCCTGGCGGGGGCAGTCGTCATCGGATTCCTGGGCGCGGAGCGCGACAAACCGATCCGCTGGGTGGCGCTCGCCTCATCACTGCTCACGTTTGTGGTCACCGTGGTTGTTTATGCCGGCTTGCGTGCAGACACGCCCGGCATGCAATTCGTTGAGATCCATCCCTGGATCGCCTCGCCGCCGATTGACTATCACCTCGGCGTAGATGGCTTAAGCGCGCTGCTCATCCTGCTGACGGGATTCCTGATGCCGCTTTGCGTGCTTGTTTCCTGGACGGGCATTACGAAGCGCGTGAAGGAATTCTTCATCTTCCTGCTGGCGCTCGAGACGGGTATGATCGGCGTCTTTGCGTCGCTCGA
>CAWIUZ010000429.1:0-7722 GCA_963838915.1 uncultured Acidobacteriota bacterium | reverse complement strand
CAACGAGGTCATCCACGGGATTCCCTCCGACCGCCCTCTCAAACTCGGCGATATACTGAGCTTGGACTTGGGCGTGATCGTCGACGGCTTCTACGGGGACTCGGCGATTACCGTGCCCGTGGGCGAAATCCCGGAGTCCACCGAACGGCTGCTGCGGGTTACCCAGGAGGCGTTGCAGCTTGCCATCGAGCAAGTCCGTTTGGGAAACCGCTTGGGTGATGTTTCTGCAAGCGTGCAGCGGCATGTGGAAGAACACGGCTACTCGGTGGTGCGGGAGTTCGTCGGCCATGGAATCGGGCGGGAGCTTCACGAGGAGCCGCAGGTTCCCAACTTCGGGCAGCCCGGACACGGGCCGGTGCTCAAGCAGGGGATGGTTCTGGCGATCGAGCCCATGGTAAACGAAGGCGGGCCGGGAGTTCGAGTCCTGGACGATAACTGGACTGCGGTGACCGCGGACGGGACTTTGTCCGCCCACTTCGAGCACATGGTGGCGGTCACGCGTAACGGTCCGGATATTTTAACGCAGACATAGTAGGGGCGGCCCTCGTGGCCGTCCTGGGCAGGCGCAAGGCCTGCCCCTACTGGGTTGCACTTATGGCGAAGGAAGACGCAATTGAAGTTACGGCGACGGTGCTGGAAGCTCTGCCGAATGCGATGTTCCGGGTGGAGTTGGATAATAAGCACCAGGTGCTGGCGCATATCTCGGGCAAGATGCGGAAGAACTTCATCCGAATCCTTCCCGGGGATAAGGTCGCGGTCGAGCTTTCTCCGTACGACCTGACTCGTGGCCGGATCGTGTTCCGGTACCGGTGAAGAACGAAACGAAACTCGGGTTTCGAAAATCGGAATTCGGAATTCGAAAATTCGGAACTTCTGGTTTGGGATTTGAAATCTGGAATTTTGAATTTGAAATCCGCCAGCGTTTCGAGATTCGATTTTCGAGAGGGTGCGAGGAAGAAATGAAGGTTCGTTCGTCGGTGAAAAAGATCTGTTCGAAGTGCAAGATCGTACGCCGTGCCGGCGTGGTGAGGGTGATCTGCGAGAACCCGAAGCACAAGCAGCGGCAGGGATGATCTAGTTTCGGCTTTCGGATGAGGTGATGGATGGCTAGAATTTCCGGTATCGACTTGCCGCCGAAGAAGCGTGCGGAAATTGGATTGACCTACATTTACGGAATCGGCCGTGCGCGTTCCATGTCCATTCTGGTGCGCGCCGGAGTGGATCCCGACAAAAAGGTCAAGGACTTGACGGAAGACGAAGTTACGCGCATCCGCCAGATCATCGAAGAAGAAGGGGGCGTCGAGGGCGACCTGCGTAAAGAGTTGGCGATGAATGTGCGCAGGCTGATCGAAATCGGCTCCTACCGCGGCATGCGCCATCGGCGTAGTCTTCCGGTGCGCGGGCAGCGCACCCATACCAACGCGCGCACCCGCAAGGGCCCGCGCAAAGGCACGATCGCGAACAAGAAGCGCACCACGGCAAAGACGTAGCGGCAGCTTATCTTTGTAGGGGCGGTTCGCGAACTGCCCCTATGCGAAACCCAAACGAGGATACATGGCGAAAGCGGCAGCAAAGCCCGGAAAGAAAAAGGTCTTCAAGAAGAAGGAAAAGAGAATTGTCCCGACCGGAATCGTTCACGTTCAGGCGTCGTTCAACAACACCCTGGTGAGCATCACAGACGGGGACGGCAAGCTGATTTGCTGGTCCAGCGCGGGTTCGCTGGGGTTCAAGGGTTCGCGTAAAGGGACGCCTTTCGCCGCCCAGCAAGCGGCAATGCGCGTAGCCAATGCGGCGCGCGATCATGGCATGCGAAGCGTGGAAGTGCGGGTGAAGGGGCCTGGGGCGGGCCGGGAATCGGCCATTCGCGCTCTGGCGACCGCGGGGCTGGAAGTTCGCACCATCAAAGATGTGACACCCATCCCCCACAACGGGTGCCGCCCACCCAAGCGGCGGCGGGTGTAGTAAGAGCAGTGACGAGTGACAAGTGACGAGTGACAAGCAAGAGGTAGTGGAGATTCCAGTGACGAGTTGGCGAGGAAATCCGGAGGTACAGCGAACTGCGGCGTCTTCCTGCTCATTACTTGCAGCGCATCGCGTGTCGTGCTTCGTTCCGGCTGGTCACTTCTCACTGGTCACTCGTCACTGCCTTAAGGAGGTTTGATTTGGCGAGGTACAGAGATGCAGTTTGCAGGCTTTGCCGGCGAGAGGGGACGAAGCTGTTCCTCAAAGGGCGGCGATGCCTCACCGACAAATGCGCCATTGAGAAGCGCAACTTTCAGCCGGGCCAGCACGGCAAATCGCGCCGGCCGAAATTGATCGGCTATGGACTTCAGCTCCGGGAAAAGCAGAAGGTCCGCCGTCTTTATGGCATTCTGGAAGACCAGTTTCGCTCCTACTTTGAGAAGGCGGCAGCCACGAAGGGCGTAACAGGTGAGACCTTGCTGCTCATGCTGGAGCGGCGTCTGGACAACGTCGCCTACCGCCTGGGCCTTGCCACTTCACGCGCGCAGGCTCGGCAACTGGTTCGGCATGGCCACATTGAAGTTGCAGGGCGCAAAGTAAACATTCCGGCCTTCGAGGTCGTGCCCGGCCAGGAGATCGCGGTCCGCGAGAAGAGCCGTCAAATGCCCGCCATACTCCAGGCGTTGGAGTTGACCGGCAACAAGGCGGTTCCCCCTTGGCTAGAGTTCAACAGGGAAGCGCTGCGGGGAAGGGTGATCTCGATGCCCAAGCGGGAAGATGTAAACTTCCCCATCCAGGAACAGATGATTGTGGAACTCTATTCGAAGTGAGCGGGGTAGAGCTGGCCTTTAGGCCGGCATTTGCCGACCTGAAGGTCGGCGCTACTGCCCGAGGAGGGCGCAGGCAAGAGTGCTCGCGCCACAGGAGGTACGAACGCTATGCTCTGGAAAGGCTTTCAGAAGCCCAAGCGATTGGTTTGCAACACGGATACGCTGACCGACAAGTATGGTCAGTTCTCAGCCCAACCCTTTGAGCGCGGGTTTGGGACCACCATCGGGAACGCCCTTCGGCGCGTGCTGCTTTCCTCCATCGAGGGAGGCGCTATCACCGCCGTGAAGATCGAGGGCGTCATGCACGAGTTTTCTTCCATCCCGGGCGTGGTGGAAGACGCGACGGACATCATCCTGAATCTCAAGCAGATCCCACTGAAGATGCACGTGGAAGGCCCCAAGACGTTGTATCTGAATGTAGACAAGCAAGGGGAAATAACCTCGCGGATGATTCAGGAAGACGCGGACATAGAGATTCTCGATAAGGACGTTTACATCGCCACCATCAGCGAAGGCGGCAGCCTCCACATCGATATGCGTGTGAAGATCGGACGGGGATACGTCTCCGCGGAGAAGAATTTCGACGAAGACCTGCCCATCGGCTACATCCCAGTCGACTCCGTCCACTCACCCATCCGCAAGGTGAACTATACCGTGGAGGCCGCCCGGCTGGGGCAGATGACCGACTACGATAAACTGACGATTGATGTCTGGACGAACGGCGCGGTCACGCCGCAAGATGCGATCGGGTTGGCTGCCAAGCTGATCAAAGACCACATGGCCACTTTCATCAATATCGAGGAAGAGCCTGAACTGGAACAGGCTCCCGCGGAGAAGCCGGCCCCGGTTTACAACGAAAACCTGGATCGCTCGGTCGAGGAGTTGGAGCTTTCGGTGCGGTCTTACAATTGCCTCAAGAACGCCAACATCACGACCATCCGGGAACTGGTCCAGAAGAGTGAGCAGGAGATGCTGAAGACGAAGAACTTCGGGCGGAAATCCTTGAACGAGATCAAGGAAATTCTTAGCGCCATGGGCCTTAGCCTGGGCATGAAGACGGACGAGAAAGGTAACCCGCTGATGCCGCCTGCGCAGCCCCCGGCGCCACAACCCCCGCAGCCAGCCAAGGGACAGGATTGGGAAGATGCGACATCGTAATTACGGAAGAAAACTAAGCCGGAAGACCGAGCACCGCAGGGCGCTGCTGCGCAATCTGGTCACCTCGTTGATTCTCACTGAGCGGATCGAGACAACGGTGGCGAAAGCCAAGGCGGCGCGCCCCGTCGTCGAGCACATGATCGCTCTGGGTAAACAAGGTGATCTGCATTCTCGCCGGCTGGCAGCGAGCTACCTGCTCAGCCCGGCGGCCCTCAAGCTGCTCTTTGGAAATTTTGCTCAGCGTTACGCCGACCGCAAGGGTGGCTTCACCCGCATTGTGCGTACCGGTTGGCGAAAAGGCGATGGCGCCGACTTGGCCGTTCTTGAGTTGGTCGGCTCCGAAGTCCTGCAGAAATTGGCCGAGAAGCGCGCCAAGCGTGCGGAAGCCAAACAAAAGGCCGCCGAGAAGGCCAAAGCCGAGGAAGAAAAGCAAGCCCCGCCTCCTGAAGGCGACGAGGAAGAGAAGAAGTAGCGGGTAGGGCAAGCCCTGCCCCTACGCCCGTAGGGGGACGGCTTGCCGTCCCCTCAGTAGTGTAGCTGCCGCCTGCTCACTCTTGACACGACGAGAAGCGACAGGGACGGTTCGTGACCCACCTTTTCAGCCCCATGCCCTGAACTCCTTGACTTAACCCCCCGTTTCTATCCGAAGATACGGATAATGATGGGGACTACCAAACCTCAGGGCACAACAAAGCCCGCTGGCCGCTTGCCCCGCAACGTCTGGGCGCTTTCCTGGGTGTCGTTCTTCAACGACACATCCACGGAAATGAGTTACTGGCTTTTGCCCCAATTCCTCGTCGGCATCCTGGGCGCGGGGCCGATGGTCTTTGGCCTGATCGAAGGCGCTGCCGAGACGGTGTCCAGTTTTGCGCGGCTACTGTCGGGCTGGCTTTCAGACTGCCTTGGCGCGCGGAAGCCGCTGGTTGCCGCCGGCTATACCGCCGCCAATATCGTCAAGCCCTTCCTGGCGGTCGCAACTTCCTGGGGGCAGGTGTTTTGCATTCGCTTCACGGACCGTGCGGCCAAAGGTTTTCGCGGAGCGCCCCGCGACGCGTTGCTTGCGGATTCCGTCTCTCAATCAAATCGCGGCGCGGCATTTGGTCTGCGCCAGGCTATGGACACAGCGGGAGCGTTGCTGGGCCCGCTGGCGGCGCTCGCCCTGCTGCCGGTGTTTTCCGGCAAAGTGCGCACGGTGTTTTGGCTGGCAGCGATTCCTGGGGCGGTGGCAATCCTGCTTGTGTGGCTGGCGGTTTCGGAAGTTCGTCCATTATCGGCGGCTGGCGAGCCGCCCCTACAGGTTGAGCGAAACGTGGTAGGGGCGGTTCGCGAACCGCCCCGACACCACGTCTGGAATAAACATCTGACTGTGATGCTGGCCGCCGTGGGCTTGTTTTCGCTCGGCAATTCGTCGGACTTGTTTCTGATCCTCCGGGCCCAGAACCTGGGAATTCGCGCCGCGCTCGCGCCCGCCTTAGGATTGTTATTCAACCTGGTGTACACGTCGCTAAGTTGGCCGGCGGGCAAACTCTCCGATCGCGTGTCTCGTCGCGTGCTGGTAGCGGTTGGTTACTTCATCTACGCGGCGGTGTACCTGGGGTTTTCGCTGTCCAGGGGTCCGCACTTGATATGGATTTTGTTTGCGGTGTATGGAATGTACTACGCGCTGACGGAGGGCGTGCTTCGCGCCTGGATTGCCGATCTTGTGCCCAGCGCCTCTCGAGGGTCAGTCTACGGAGTTTTCAACTGGCTGGCTGGAGTGGCAGCGTTTCCGGCCAGCCTGGCGGCGGGATGGCTGTGGCGGTACTTTTCTCCCTCGACGCCGTTTTTCTTATCCGCCGTGCTCTCGCTTATTGCCGCCGTGATCTTGCTCTTCGCTTGAACGGCACAACCAAAACAGCTCACGCAAAGTCGCAAAGACGCAAAGAAACGCAAAGCGGACGGGTCGATTTGACTTTGCGGCCTTTGCGTGCTTTGCGCCTTTGCGTGAAACCGCTTTACACGTCCTGAGACTAACCCACCGGCTCACGGCGCTTCGAAATTGAGTCCTGAATCCTCCTGCCGGCATAAAGCAGAAGCATCCCTACGAGCGCACCAAAGGTATCGATGCCGCAGTCCACAATGGAAGCGGTCCTGCCGGGCACGAAACTCTGGTGGTATTCGTCGGTCAAAGAAAACAGGCCGGCGACGATCACCGCACTGACGGCGCTGCGGGTGTTCCAACTGTCAGGCTGTCGGAAGGTGAAGGAATGATAGAGAAACAGCCCGAACATCCCGTACTCGGTCGAATGCGCGAGCTTGCGCGTCAAAAAGTGAACGACCAGGAAAGTCGGGTGCGCCAGGTGAATATGCAGCGAAGAGAGCAATTCCTCGAGAAGCCATCCCGTGACCGAGGCGCCGTAAGAACCTGTGGAAAGAAAGGTGATCAAGCCCGCCCAGGCAACCGTGATAGCCCAGGTAACAATCACGCGGGGCTGCAAATAAACCGGGGACTGCCGCTCGCGAACCTCAGTCGAGCCAGTAATTGGGGGCTTCCTTGGTGATGATGACATCGTGAACGTGGCTCTCCCTCAAGCCGGCGGCAGTGATCCGTATGAAGCGCCCCTTGCTCTGGAGTTCTTCGACCGTGGCACATCCGCAGTAGCCCATGCCGGAGCGCAGTCCTCCCACGAGCTGCGCGACCAGGTCTGCCAGGAGGCCCTTATAGGGCACGCGGCCTTCAATTCCTTCCGGCACCAGCTTGGTTACTTCCCCGCGCGCTACGGTCGTTTCCTGGGCGTAACGGTCTCCGGAGCCGGCCGCCATGGCGGCGATCGACCCCATTCCGCGGTACGACTTGAAGCTGCGCCCCTGGAACAGAATCGACTCGCCCGGGCTCTCTTCGGTTCCGGCAAAGAGGCTGCCGATCATGACGCAACTGGCGCCCGCGGCGATGGCCTTCGAGACATCGCCGGAATACTTGATGCCGCCGTCGGCGATGAGCGGCACTCCCGATTCCCGCGCCGCGCGAGCGCACTCCGCGATGGCCGTGATCTGCGGCACCCCCGCTCCGGTCACCACGCGCGTGGTGCAGATGGACCCAGGGCCGATGCCCACCTTCACCCCATCCACTCCCAAGCGGATCAGGTCGGCCGCCCCCTGGAAAGTCGCGACGTTGCCTGCGATCAGGTCGATCTCGGGAAAACTCTGTTTGACGCGGCGAACAGCCTCCATCACGCGCGCCGTGTGGCCGTGAGCGGTATCGATCGCCAGCACGTCAACCTTGGCTTTCACCAGTTCTGCCGCGCGCTCCAGAAAATCCCCCGTAGCGCCAAGCCCCGCGCCGACTCGCAAGCGGCCGTGTGAATCCTTGCAGGCATTCGGGTATTTCAATCGCTTCTGGATGTCTTTTACAGTGATCAGGCCCTTGAGATTGAATTTATCATCCACTACCAGGAGTTTCTCAATACGATGCTTATGGAGAATCGCTTCTGCATCCTCGAGCGTCGTGCCTTCCGGGACGGTGATGAGGTTCTCTTTCGTCATCACCTGTTCGACGGGCAGGTCGAATCGGGTTTCAAACCGCAGGTCGCGGTTGGTGAGGATGCCCATCAACTTGCCATGGCGAGTCACGGGAACGCCTGAAATCTTGTACTTCTTCATGATTTCCTGAGCCTCGAAGATCTTGCTCTCCGGACTCACCGTGACCGGATCAACTATCATGCCGCTCTCGGAACGCTTGACCTTGTCCACCTCGAGCGCTTGCGCATCCACAGGCATGCTGCGGTGAATAATG
>CAWIUZ010000428.1:0-32312 GCA_963838915.1 uncultured Acidobacteriota bacterium | reverse complement strand
AGCCGACTATGCCCAGGTCCACCAGCAAACCGGCAGCACGCTGGCCGAGGCCAAGGCAACCATGGAGGCTGCTGCCAAAGCAGCTCAGGAGGAAGCAAAACGGAAAGCCGAGGAGCGCAAGAAGGCCACTCAGAAGCCGCCTGCAACTCCGACCGCCGAGCCCACTGCGGCTCCGCCTTCAACTCCTGAGCCTTTGCCCCTTTCACCATCGGTGGGCACGCTCGGGCTTTTCCCTGCTACCGTGCCCGAGCCCACAACAACTCAATCGAAAGGAGGTTTGGCACTCTGATGGAAGGCCGCCCACTGTCCCGCCACTTCGAGCTTAATGGGGTTCGACTTCCAGACGTTGATCCCAAGCTTTCTCCAGAGGAAATTCGCACCCTGTACTCACATGAGTTTCCTGATATCGCTACGGCGTCAATCACCGGGCCGGAAGCAGTCGGAGACAAGCTGGTCTATCGCTTCACGCGAGCCATCGGCACAAAGGGAACGACTCCAGGGTCCATTGCTCGGGCAGGTGAGCGTGCTTGATACGTGCCTGTAATCTTCTTTCCTGCTGATCGAGCCACTCGGCGCGCAGCAGCCGGGCCAGGAGATCCGTATAGGAGGGCGAGGTTTTCCGGGCGGCGGCCAGTTCCCCTTCGATCATCTCGGCCATCTTGCGCAGGCGAAGGTTCTTCAAGAGCTGTTGAATCTCCTCACTCATCGTCGTCTCCGTCGTGGCCCGGATGAATCTGGAAGTATTCGCAGGCGAGCTTACGCAGGATCATGCGCTCGACCCGCTCCAGGTCGAACAGTCCGTAGGCGAGGGCGGTCCGAAGGGCTTCGAGCAAGGCCGCGCGAGGATAGTCGTTCACCAACTGGAGCAGGCGGCGCAGCGCGAGGGTGGCACGTCCCGGAGAGCGTTTTTTGAGAACCTGGAGGTATTCGCCGACCTCCGGGAGCCTTTCCAGAAGGAGTTTTTCTTCCGGGGCCGAGTCGGAGCGCGGAGAGGCGGGGCCGCGCGGGTAGCGATGTTCCGGCAAGCGATACTTGCGGCCGGTGGGCTCGATCACACGCGGGTGCGCGGCGATGAGGCGCGGCCCGCGATAGATTTCAATCTGGTCTTTGGTCTGGCGCACTTCGACGTGACGTCCGATGAGGTCGGCGGGGGCGGAATAGCGATTGCTGTCGACAGAGACGAACCCTTCCACATCTACCAGGCGCTGGTGGAGGAGATAGACGGGAGGCGCCCAGACCGGCAGCGGCTTCAGGTGCGGTCGTTCGGCGGCGAACAACTCGCGCGGGCTGGCCTTGAGATAGTCGCGGAAACGGGCATTGACCTTGTCGCACCACTCGCGGGCCTGCTGGTTGGCATCGGCCCAGTCGCGGAAGGAGCGGCCCGCCAGGAAGTTGGTCTCGATGTAGCGGAAGCTGCGCTCGACTCGCGCCGAGCGGTTGGCGTTGCCTATCGCATGAGCTTGGAAACGGAAGCCGTAGCGGTCGGCGAAGGCGGCCATCTCGGGCACCGGCACCATGTCGCGACCCGTGCCTTTCAACACCACCAAGTGAGTGTTGTCAATCAGGCAGGTTTCACAAGCCCCCTGAAAGTACTGGAGGGCGTCGGTGAGAGCCTCCTGGCGAACAGTCCGAGCGAGCAGGTGAAGAGTTCGCTCATCGCGACTATGAGCGATACCTACAAGGGCAATTTCGCCCTGGCCGCTAAGTTGGGTCAGACAGTCGATGCCTTCAGAATAGTCGAAACGGCGCGCGGGCGCTCCCTCGCCGATCTGCTAAGGCGGCCCCGACCGCAGGAGGGCGAGCATTCGGAGGGCGAAAAGGCCGCCAGAGCCGAATTCAATAACCTCCAACGCACTTTGATGGGAACTTCTGATCGGGTTCAGCGAGGAGCGCTCCTGGATAAGGTGTTTGTGGCTGAACAGTTGATGGGCGCCCAGGCCCCGCCGATAAATGCGATGCAAGGCGCAACCCTTCAGGCCCACCCTGTTGACCTCGCGAAGCTGCGAACCGTTCTACTTCCCGATGAGGTCTTACTGGAATATGTCCTAGCCGACCCGACTTCATTTTGCTTGGTCATTGATCAGAAGCGCGCAGTCATCGTATCGCTTCCGGCGGGTCAAAAGGCAATCGAGGAAGCAACGGACCATTACCTTAATCAGGTCGAGGCAGAGAAGCGCGACAATACAGACGCGAGGGAATTGTACGACGTGCTGCTCGGCCCTGTTCGGCAATTGCCGCGAACCGCCCGATTGACGATCGTGCCGGACGGTACCCTATGGAGGCTGCCCATAGAGACGTTGCGCGGTCCCGACGGCAAATACATTCTCCAGTCTCACACGGTCAGCTACGCGCCCTCTAGTACGGTCCTGTATTACCTCAGAACCCTCCGGCGCCCGCTTCAGCCGCAAATGGCATTCCTCGGCATCGGGTCTGTCCCGTACGATCTGGAACCAAAGGACGGGGGCCCTAGTCGCGGCATCATGCGCGCAGTCTCGCGTGGCGTTTACGATGTTTCTGGGACCCATCTCTCTCAAGTCCGGCGTTTTGGAAGTTATAGAATTGCGATCGAAGGCCGATTTGATGCGGGTTTTCTGACGCTGTGTTATGCTGAGCCTTACCTAATATTTGGTTAGGTCAGGCTCAGAGTGCGGCGATCCCCTCGCAACCTACAAATCGTCTGGAACCATGCTGGTCTGACGCACTTCGGCGGTACCTGTTTCCTCCATGAATTTATACGAGTGCTGCAAGTTCGTGATTTTCTTGCGCGGCACTTGATTTATCCCCGGCGCAATAACGACTACAGCTTATCCCAGATGCTGCTGGCGTTAATCTATCCCATCATCTTGGGGCTGGATCGTATTGAGACCTCCTCGCTATTACGTTCTAACGGGACTTTTCAGCATGTGACCGGCTTGCCGGGCTTTCCCAATCCACAGACTTTGCGACGATTCTTGCGGAACGCCCCCGCTCAGTTCCATGAGCAATTACACCGCGTGAATGATCGACTGCTGCAACGGTTCATCCACTTGCCGGAGCACCGCTCACGTCTGCTCTTCGACCTAGACAGCACCGTGGTTCCCGCTTTTGGCCACCAGGAAGGTGCGGAGGTTGGCTACAATCCACGCTATCGCGGCAAGCGGTCCTACGATCCCTTGCTTTGCGTGGAGGCAAACTCCTCTTTTTTGTGGGATGTCGAACTGCGGCGCGGCGATGCCGGAACCTGGGCGGGCAGCGAAGCACTGTTGGCCTCCTGTTTTCTCTCCAGTCCTTCCGACATTCGGGAGTTCCGGGTGCGAGCCGATGCGGGCTTCGGCTACGGGCCTGTGTTGGACATGCTGGAAGTGCGTCCCACGGCCCAATATGCTGTGGTCGCACGCATGATCCCCTCCCTGAAGCGTACGCTCGGCGGTTTGCACTATGAGCAGATGAATTCCCTTTGGGAAATTGCGGAATTTGAGCACCACCCCCACGGTTGGTCTCACCCCCGGCGTTGCCTTGTGGCGCGGAGGTTAATCGAGAAGAGTGACCCGGAGCCATCCTTGTTTACCCTGGGGCGTTACGTGTATCGAGCCTGGCACACGAACCTGCCGCTGACACCGGCCGGCGTGTGGCACTTCTATGATGGCCGTGCCGGTATGGAACGACGCATTCGGGAAATACGCGAGGACTTTGCACTCCCCAAGATCCCCACTCGTGCGTTTGCAGCCAACGCGCTCTATCTAGAAGTGATTCGGCTCGCCTACAACTTGGTCACGGCTTTTCAGCGGACGTGCCTTCCCGAGGAATGGCAAGGCCTGACTCTGCGCAAACTTCGCCAGAGGCTCTTTTGGGTGCCAGGTGAACTTACACGCCCGCACAACCGACCTACTCTAAGATTAGTCAACTCGCCTCTGGTTGCCATGCGGGCAGAGAAAATACTCGATCGCATCCATAGGCTGAAACCACTTAACGGCTGAAGGTACTTTAGTAAAAATGACCTGACTGCTGCATGATTTTGAGAGCAAACCCTAAGTTTTCGGGCATTTTCAGTCAATGTGACAGAAATTCACGCCGAATTTAAGTCTCTATCGCCTACCGGCGTCGCGCCAGGAGGTGATAGGGGCCCAACGATCGCTCAACCATCCCAACCTCAGCGTATTACTACTCGACGCAAACGCAACAGAATCGAAGTTCAAATCCCAGCCTCTGGGCAATTTTAAGATCCTCCACTTCGCCGTCCACGGAGTATCCAGCCCGCAATTCCCGGAAAGGGCAGCGCTCATTTTGGGAAGGGATCAAAATTCGACGGACGATGGCCTGCTTCAATTTCGAGAGATCACCCAGCTTTCTTTGTCGGCTGATCTGGTGACACTCTCAGCGTGCGATACGGCGATCGGGAAGTTCGAGGGTGAAGAGGGCATCGACGGCCTGGCGGAAGCCTTCTTGCTCGCAGGCGCGAAAAGTGTGGTCGGAGCGCTTTGGGATGTGGACGATTCTGCCACGGACACGTTGATGAGCTCTTTTTACACTCACTTGGCAAACGGAGAGGATAAAGCGTCTGCACTCCGTCACGCAAAACTCGATTATCTGCAATGGTTGGGTGATCGCCCACCAGCCTACTGGGCGGCCTTCACGTTGCTGGGTGATGGTTCGTCAGCGATCACTTTCTGACCGAGGCTCGTATCAGCACCAACATAAAAGGGAACCGGGTTTTGAGCGTCGTATCGACGGAGACGCAGTAAGAACCCTACATTGGACTCTGCATATTCTTCGCCAGTAGGTCAGTCCGAATTGCAACCGGGGCGTTCACAAATACGAACCGACCAGGGGGACCTGTTCGTTTCTGGGGACTTACGTGTACACTCCAGCGGTCAGTTTCCCACAAGCCTTATCGTCAAGTGGCGGTGGGTCGTCGACGGCTCAGACGATTCCTGGGTGGCGTATACGTCGAACCATGCGCTAGCCCCGAAACTCTTGGGGGCAGCCGATAAAAAAATCACGGCTCGCCGACGCGAACCTGGCACACATCGAAAACCGGATGTATGCGCCAGCCACGTCGCTCGGAGTCTGGGGTTTGACGCCTTGTCTGCGAAATGCGGACCTGCCACATCGGAGCCGGCGCGTGCGGCACTACCTTCGAAGCTGAGCGCGCTCCAGCACTGTGTGCCAGAAGAAGCCGTTCTGAAAGGCGAGTAGGTCGAAGTAGACTATCTGCATTGCCGTGATGTCCTGGTTCGCCTGCACAGAGCTTACGAGCGGGAGTAGGACGATGGGCGAAATCACGAGGGACTTGCTGAAATCCAGCCACGAGAACCTACACTTGAGGTTGTAGACGTATCGTGCCGCGCTTCCGAAGATCAGGACAGAATCGATCGGCAAACCCGCGGAGACCATGCAAGTGCAGTACTTCCAGCCCTTGCTGGATTGGGGCATTCAGGGGGGATACAACGGCCTTGCCCTATGGGCCGACGGATAAAGATTGTGTGTAGCCACCCCCACGTTGATTTTCGAAGTCCCACTCGTAGACGGTGGCACTTCCGAGGACTTGTTGGTGCTGGCCTAAAAAGAAGGTGAAGCCGTTCGGTCCGGCAATGAAGATATGAACACGACGAATAGGCTGACCACTTACTCGCAGTCCGTGCACACGCTGGGACAGAGCTTCAGCGAGTCTCGAGGCGTGGTGACCGCAGCGGACAGCCTGTTGGGATGGACCGGTTTCAGGGCGGCAGTGCAAGATGCTTCTTATTTGAGCACGGTGGTTCGTGAAATGGGTCCGGACGGCCGGGGATACTTCGTGCGTGAGACTTGCAGCATTCGCGATCTCGTCGCCTTTGTCGTTTAGAAGCTCTTCATCGAAGAGCAGATATGGCCAGCTTGAGTCGGCGGGCATGTCGCTAGGCGACCAAAAGCGGCGCCCTGACGTGCGTTGCTCGATCTCTATTTTCTTACCGGACTTGACATTGAGGATTGAACCGGCCAAGAAGGCCATGGAAATATGTGCGTCCAGAATGAGCCTGAGGTGGTCCGTTGACTTAGCTGCGTCCGTGAGGAAATTTCGAATCTGCGGAAGGATGGCTGTCTGCCAATCGGATGTGTCGCGGATATAACGTCCCTCGAAGTAAGGAACCAGATTAAGCATGCGTTCGCATCGCTCCTCAAGATTGTCGATTGGGTGCATGAAGGACCGAATGCCGATGATGGGAGCAATAGGTGGTGGGCTCGGCTCACGCAGAAGGTTTTCCCCTGAACACATGGCCCGGAAACTATTCTTGTCAAACTCGAAGCGCCTCTGAGCGAGCAGTTTGAAAACCAAATCATCATATAGGAATGAAGTTTCGTATGCCGGCACGCGTTTCAATCCTACAACGCCAAACCTTTCATCAAGCCTATCACGCAATGCCGCCAGCGATTCGGCAGTTTCGACGATCGCAAGCGTACGAGTCATGAGGGCGAGTTCTTTTTCGTCAATGCCCAGATGTTCAGACCAGAGTTTTCGGACCTGACCCATGCGGCTGCGGTCGGTCGTTCCGTCGAAAAGCCGGGCGTTGTCGATTGCATCGCTCTCTTTTCGCACGAGCCGGATTAGTGGGTCGTCGGGCAGTACCCGCCAGTTCGTCTTCAGCTCAAAACGGCATCCCAACCCGTCCGGGGCATAGGTGGATTGGGCCAGGCGAACCCTCTGGAGAAATGAACAACTTTCTGCGTTGATAAAAGCGGGGTCGATCAGGTCAGCATGACCGAACATGCCGCCTGTTGTGTGCCACTTGCACTGTATGTAGCGGCGATATAGGGGTTTGCCTTCGTGGTCAGGTGGCGCTGCCTCCGGGTCATATTCAATACGAATGTCATCGAAGCTCTTGGGGCCTGATTCGTAAGCAACTTTTGTGATGGGACTGTGGGGATCGAGTAGGGATGAAGCACTCAGCCAAAAGAGTCGCGCTTGAAAATCATCGCCCTGCCGTCGTGCAATGTTTGCTCGCGCCATCGGATTCAACTCGTGGGAAAGTACTTGCCCATGACTTCGCGCCAGAGCCCGAGGGCTTCGCCATTCTTGCCCTGCTGTTCGAGTCGGACGGCGCGCGCGGCCTTGAGGTACAGTGGCCTTCGCATTCAGGACGCGGTCACAATCGGTAGTGAGCGGATCATAGACGGCAAGATCTTCCTGTATACCCAGAAGACCGGGACTCCCGTGTGGTGTCCGCTTGCGCCAATCGTGCTTGAGGCGCTCAACAAAATACCTGTAGTTCGTGGCCACTATTACTTCTGGACGGGTGAATCCACTAAGGAAGGTGCAACCAAGAACTGGCAGAAAAGCCTAAAGACCATCTTCAACTCAGCTGGAATTCCCGAGGGACATTCACACCGGTTCCGGGATACGTTCGCTGTCGAACTTCTTTTGCAAGGTGTCCCAATCGAGCGTGTGTCAATACTCCTGGGGCACGGCAGCGTGAAGATCACTGAGAAGCACTATGCGCCATGGGTCAAGGCACGCCAGGAACAGCTTGAAGCCGATGTGCGACGTACATGGGAAGCACCGCGGTCGGGCCAGAGCCGAAAACCTCGGCGAACGCCGGTAAACCAGTGACGAACACGCGGATGCTTCCACCAGCGCCATTGGCTGAGGGACGAATCGTCGCGTTCACTTGTGGTTGCTCATGCCATCTTCCAGCGCCTGCAACTGCATCGCCTTTGAGTAGCAAAGAAGGACTCGACCCCAGACCACTATGCCAAGAAACACACAAAACACACACACGTTTCGCGAATCGACTGTAAGCTATTGATGTTAAACAGGTTGTTTGGCGGAGAGGGTGGGATTCGAACCCACGTGCCCGCTTTTGGCAGGCAAGACGCTTTCGAGGCGCCCCCGTTATGACCGCTTCGGTACCTCTCCGGCAAAGTCGAGAGTCAAGAGTCGAAAGTCGAAAGTGGCGGGGCCAGGGACTGGACGCCAAGTCTTGCATGCAGGGGTTTTTCCCGACCCCTGCTATCCGGCACCTGAAACCTGTTTCCTCCTCTTGCGAAAGAACGCGCGCAGGATTTCTGCGCACTCACTTGCCAGCACGCCGGAAACCACCCCAACCCGATGGTTTAATTTGGGATGGTTAAGGACTTCCAGGGCCGAACCGCACGCACCCGCTTTCGAATCCGCAGTTCCGAATATGACGCGCCGCAAACGGGCCTGAACGATGGCACCGGCGCACATGGCGCAAGGCTCAATTGTAACATAGAGGTCGCAGCCTTTCAGCCGGTAGTTCCCAAGCTTTTTTGCGGCACGGCGCAGGGCCAGGACCTCCGCGTGGGCACAGGGGTCGGAGAGCCCAAGGGGGCGATTGTGCGCTCGCGCAATAACCTTTTCATTTTGGACCACGACTGCCCCCACCGGAACTTCTCCTTGTGTTTCGGCCTTCTGTGCCTCTCGAAGGGCGCGACGCATGAAATGCGCGTCTGCGGCGGTGAATGTCCCAGGTGACAATTGACGGCTCATTGGAGTATCGTAGCAACGGAGAAGCCAACTGCAAACTGGAAATCAGAAACTGGGAACGGGCCACCCTGCGGCTACCTTCGCAGGTTGGGTATGAACTCATACAGAAGGAGGCGTTTGATTTGATGATTAACCGAAGAGATTTTATAAGGGGCGGCGCCGCCGGCGCGGCGACTCTCGCGGCAGCAACCGACCTAACCCGGAGTGTTTTTGCTAATCCTTACGGCAAGCCCGTTGGGCTTCAGCTTTACACGGTTCGCGAGCAACTCGAGAAGGACGTGCCGGGGACGCTCAAGAAAGTGGCGGCCATCGGCTACAAGGAGGTCGAGATTTACGACCTCTACGGAATGTCTCCGGCCGCGTTTTCGAAGCTTGTGAAGGACAACGGCCTCACCGCAGTCAGCGGCCATTATCTGCTGAATGTCGAAAAGACGGAATGGGAGAAGAAGGTCGCCGAGGCCAAGGAACTGGGTCTCAAGTACATGGTGCATGCCATACTCGATCCTCCCGACCGCAAGTCGCTTGACGATTATAAGCGGCACGTCGAGTTGTTCAACAAGAACGCCGAGGTTTCGCATAAGGCCGGCATACAGTTCTGCTACCACAACCACGATTTTGAGTTTCAGAAATTCGGAGGCGTTACTGTCTTCGATTATCTTCTGAAAAACCTCGATCCGCACCTCGTGCAATTTGAAATGGACTGTTTCTGGGTTACGCATGCGGGGCAAGATCCGGTGGCGTTGATGAAGCAGCACCCCGGCCGCTTTCCACTCTTGCACATTAAAGACCTGAAGGCAGGGATTCCGTCCTCAACGGACTTTGACGCCCGCATGGGATTGTTCACAGAAGTGGGGAAGGGCGTGATCGACTGGAAACGGATTTTTGCTGCCGCGCCCACGGGCGGCATGAAGCACTTCTTCGTCGAGCAGGATTATTGCGAGATCCCGCCTCTTGAGAGCATCAAGGTCAGTTACGAGTATCTGCACAAGCTGACGGTTTAAGTGCTCATAACCTCTAGCGCGGACTCGCAACCCGAAGGTGGCGCATACACAAATGGCAGCATATGCGCCACGCAGAAACCAAGGGAGAAACCCCTCACCCGTCCCGCTCCGGCTGATGAAAGCGCCGGCAGCGGGACACCCTCTCCCCAGCGGAGAGGGCTCTGATCAGAATTCCTTCGTCATTCCCCCAGAGGGAGAAGTTGGCCTTTTTCGAGGTGACGTGTCACGGTGGCGTGGCGCGCGGCGCGTGGATCGTGCGTCACCATGATGATAGTTTTGGAGAAATCCCGATTCAATTGCGAGAGAATGTCGAGAATCTCCTCGGCTGAGTGAGCGTCCAGGTCGCCCGTGGGTTCGTCGGCCATGAGCAGCGTAGGGTCGGTAACAATGGCGCGCGCAATGGCGACGCGCTGTTCCTGGCCGCCGGAGAGTTGCCGCGGGTAATGCTGGATGCGTTCCTCCAAGCCGACGAGTTTGAGGGCCGCGATCACGTGCTCCCTTCGCGCTTGCGAAGACAGCTTGGTAAGCAGGAGGGGCAACTCGACATTCTCGAAGGCGGTGAGGACCGGAATCAGGTTAAAAGTCTGGAACACAAAACCCACGTGCACGTTTCGCCATGCGGCCAGACGGTCCTCGCTCATGCTGGCCACGTCTTCGCCCAGAACGCGCAGTTGTCCTCGGGTGGGGCGGTCGATTCCCGCGATAATATTCAGGAGGGTCGTCTTTCCGGAACCGGAAGGGCCCATCAGGCAGAGAAATTCGCCCTGCGAGACCGTTAAATTCACATCTTCGAGCGCGGCAACCTCGAAAGAATCGCGCCGGAAAATTTTCGAGAGGCCGTGCGTTTCAACTACGGTATTATCCATTGAGATCATCCTATAGTAATAAGTTATCCGTTCTGTAAACGTGCGAGCCGGTCTCGACCCCCTCACCCGTCCCGCGACGGCTGATGACGGCGCCGTCGCGGTCCACCCTCTCCCCCAAGGGGGAGAGGGGCTCGTCCCTTTGTGCCACGTGCACACTCCCCACTCCCCACTCCCCACTGCCCACTGCCTACTGCCCACTGCCCACTGCCTACTGCCCACTGCCTACTGCCTTCGTCCTCACACGTTGCCCTGAGGTCAAACCATCGACTCCTCGCAGGACGATCCGGTCGTTGGGTGTGAGCCCATCGACAATTTCGATGCGGTCGCCGAGGTCCCGCCCTGCCTGGATCTCGCGCAGCCGGGCACGCGAACCCTCGACGACGAAGACAATCGTCTTGCCGTCTCTCTGGGTCGCGGCGGCTCGGGGGATGGTGATGATGTCGCGCGCGGTCTGCTTCTGGTTATCTTGCGGCGCAAGGAACGATACGTGAGCGTTCATTTCGGGGCGCAAGTAAGCGTCCGGATGCAGGATTTTCACACGCACTTCGATGGTGGCCTTCTGCCGGTTCGCTTCGGGTGCGATTTCCGCCACCACGCCCTGGTAAACCCGGTCGGGATAAGCGTCCGCCGTAACGCTGCATTGCTGGGCCGCCGAAATGCGCGAGAAGTCGTTCTGGTTGATGTCGAGTTGGGCCTGGAGGTCGTTCAGATCGGCGATGGAAGCGACCGAGGCCTTGACGCCGCCCGTGCCGCCAAAGTTCATCGTCGAAACCATCTCGCCCTTTTCGACCAGGCGCTCGAGCACCGTACCGGTGACGGGAGCGCGGATCAGCGTCGAGTCGAGCATGGTTTGCGCGTACTTAACAGCAGCCTCGGCTTGGGCAACCTGGGCGCGAGCGTACTCGATCTCCTCGATGCGAGGCCCGATCTTTACCAACTCGTAGTTCTTGCGCGCGCTTTCGAGCTGGTTGCGCGTCACGTCGTATTGCATCTGGGCGGTGTCGAGCTGCGACTGCGAGGCGATGTCCTGCCGGAACATCTCCTTGTTGCGTTTGAGCGTGATGTCGGCGTTCCGGAAGTTGGCCTGAGCCTGGTCCACGGCGGCCTTCGCGGCGTCGATCTCCTGCGGGCGAGAGCCGGTCTCGAGTTCGCGCAAGCGAGCCGTCAAGACCGCCACGTTGGCTTTGGCCTGTTCGAGCTGAGCGGCGAACTCCGTGTCTTCGAGACGCACGATCACCTGGCCTTCGCGAACCCGGTCGCCTTTCTCGACTCCCACCCAGGCGACTTTTCCCACCACCTTCGAGCTGACGTCGATGGGATGGTGGGCCACAATGTATCCTCCGGCGGTTAATACCACGCTGCCCGTCTGGCCGCCCGGCTCGAGCGCCGGCCGCCCCACCTCAACCTCGACCGCGTTGCCCAGCAAGCGCGAGACCGCAAAAACGGCGCCTGCCAGCAACACCACCCCCAGCACGATGTATAGGAGCGGCCCGTGGCCCCCATTGTCTTTGCGGTCCAACGCGTCCTTCTGCGAGCGGTCGATTTGCAGGACGCGCAAGTCTTTCGATCCTGGGTCAACTGGAGACATAGTTTCCTCTTGCTCCTATCTCAGGGTGGTTGTTTTGCATCCTGACGACCCCCTCACTCGGCACGCCCCGGCTGATGACAGCGCCGGCTGCGTGCCACCCTCTCCCCCAAGGGGGAGAGGGCTTTATCTGAAAGTTCCCCACTGCCTACTGCCAACTGTCTACTGCCCACTGCCTACTGCCTGCTGCCTACTTCCAATTGACCACTGCCTACTGCCTACTGCCTACTGCCCACTGCCCACTGCCTACTGCCTACTGCCTTCTTCTTCCCTACGCTGACCGCAAGGCGGTCACGATGTTTTCGTGTGCGGCCCGCCAGGCGGGGAAGAGGCCACCCAGAAATCCCATAAAGGCCGCAAAGATTATGCCGCTCAGCAGCAAACCCGGGGTGACGCGAAAATTGAACGCCACTTCGCTGAAGGTGGCGAAGTTGGTGGTTCCCGTGGTTAGGCCGTTAACCGGCAGCGCCAGCAGGCAGCCCAAAGCGCCGCCCAACACGGCGATGAGAATCGACTCGAAAACGAACGAGAGGAGAATACTCCCCCGCGAGTACCCCAGCACGCGCAGCGTCCCGATTTCCTTTGTGCGGCGCGCCACGGACGCGTACATGGTATTCATAGCGGCGAAGGAGGCGCCTACCGCCATCAAAACTGCAATGAAGAGCCCCAGGGCTTTGATGGGAGCGGCAAAGCGAGTCTGGCTTTCGTAGTACTCGCGCTCGGTCTGAGGCTTCAAGTGCAGGCGGCGGTCGTTCGAGATCTGGTCGCGCAGGCCGGCGATGCTGCCCGCGTCGGCGGCGCGCAGCATAACGCTTGAATACGCCTCTCGATCGAAGTCCGTGGCGAGATCATTCACATCCGCCCAGATTTCCGAGTCGTAAGCGGTGTCGCCCGCCTCGAAAATTCCGACCACCGTCCAATAGCCCTTGGCGAATTTCACTTTATCGCCCAGGCCGCAGTTTTGAAACCGGCCGGCAATCTTCCGGCTCGCAATCACTTCCCTGAGGCCGGACTTGAAGAAGCGGCCCTCGACCATTTTGAATTCCGGACGAAGCGCGGGGCCATCTGGGCCCAAGCCGCGAATGGTCACGTTGGAGCCTTGCGTCTCGCCGCGCCGCGGAAGGTTGATGAGGACGATGAGCTCGGGGGAAACCCAAGGCTCGCCCTTGTCAGTTCTAGCGATGCCATGCAGGTACTTGATCACCTGGAGCGAGTCACGAGTGACGGAACTGGTGGCTTCTGACTGCGCACCCTCGCGCATGATGAGAACGTTCAGCGGTTGTCCGGTAGCGGACAGAGAAATTTGAAGCCCCTGGGCCAGCGCCATGAGCACCACAAACACCGCTACGGTGAGGGTGATGCTGAACGCCGTCATCAGCGTGGTCGTCCGCCGAACCAGAAGGTTGCGGAAGTTGTACTTCAAAGGTATCGCCATGGGTTACTGTTCCTTCATCGTGGCGCCGGCCGTTGCGGGATGCAGGAGGAATCTCCTGACAGTGTCATTCCGAGCGGCGCGAGGAATCTCGCTCTGAATGTTTTCCGGCGGCAGGGCGAGATTCCTCGTCGCCTGCGGCTCCTCGGAATGACACGCCAGAGGGGTTTTACTGCAGCCCCCTTGGGCCTGCCGACCTGAAGGTCGGCGCTACGTTCGAATCAGGATTCCTTTCTCATCCCGCGGCGCGCAGCGCCTCGGCAATCGAGAGGCGCGAGGCACGCAGGGCCGGGATGACCGAACTGAGCACGCCGACACCCGCTGCGATCACTAGACAGACGGCGACGGTTTCAAATGGCACGCCAAAGTCGGCTAGCAATCCGCCTGAGTTGTCAGCCATCGTTCCCACCGCGTTGTAGAAAATCAAACCGAATCCGAAGCCTGCCAAACCGCCCAGCACGGACACGGCGTAACGGGTGACCCGGAGAATGAGGCGCGTTGCGGCTCCCGAAACTAGCGACCATACCGAAAGTCCCGTCACTAACCCGCCTGCGGCGCCAAACGCGAGTCCCAGTGCATGGGCTCGATCAAAAGTGGCCAGGATGAACGAGTAGGCCAGCTTGGCGCCCAGCACGCCGACGAGTCCGCCCACGAGGGCGATCAGTACCGCCTCGCCGGCGATGAGCGTGAGAATCGCATGCCGGCGGAAGCCGAGTGTCTTCATTATTGCTACCTCGGCGGTCCGTTCGCGCACGGACATAGCCGTCGCATTCGCCTCCATGAAAAGAATGGCGAAGATTACGGCGGCGGAGATTGCTGCGAACAAGAGATTGATATTGCCCAGCATGGATACGAATCCCAGCGCGTAAGCCTGCTCGGTGTCCGTCTTGGTTTCGAAGGCCGAGTTGCGGAACATCGCATCGATCGCGTCCTGGACGCGTTGCATCTCGGCTTCGTTATCCACCTTCACGACATAGTTGCCAACCTGGTTCAGGCCGCCCATCGCCTCGTCCAGGTAGTCGTAGTTGAAGTAGAACGTCTGCTCGTACGAGGGGTCTTTCGCGTCGGTATACACAGCGCGGATCACGAAGTCCAGGTTGATCCCGAAAACGCTGTTGAGAAGCGTGACGCGGTCGCCCAGCTTCCAGCGGTAGGTATCCATCAACTTCTGCCCGACGAGGGCCGCGGTTCGCTCGCGCTTCCAGTTCTCAAGTTGAGCGGCGGGGACCCGGTAGTCGTCATACACTTTCTCGAACTGGTCAGTGTTCACCGCGAAATTGGCGAAGAAGTTGCGCGCATCAATGTATTGCCCGCCGAACCACTGAGCGCCCACCACCGCTTTGACGCCGGGAAGCGAGGCAATCTTCGCACGGTAGGAGATGGGCAGGGGCTGCGTAATGCCTGTTGCGCGATGCACGATGAGGCGCAAGTGAGACCCTCCGCTCTGGGCGCCGACGCGATCGAGGCTTGCCAGAACGGCCTGGAGCGTCGAGACGAGAAACATCGAGACCGCTATGCTCGATATCGTCAGCACCGTGCGGCGAGTGTTGCGCCGGGCGTTTTTCCAGATGAGCGGAAGCAAGTTCATGACGACACCAAGAGCGACGGGGTAGCGCAGAGGTATCCGTCAGCCGACGGATTCCTCTGCGGCTTCTCGCCTGGCGGGAAGAACCGCAGAGGAGGGCAAAACGCGCCCACCTCTGCGCTACGCGTTTTTGCTTGCCAGCGCACGGATGCCTGCCAATGAAAACTCGGCGATTTGCCGGGCGATCTCGTCAACATACTCCGAGGTGAACTCGAGCCTCGGGTTCATGTGCTTCAGCACGGGCTTTCCCCCGGTGAAAAAGAAGCATTGGGCGTGCACCATCCCGGCCGAGAATTGCGTCCGAGGGTCGTCGGCGGGCAGGCCGGAGACCTCACTGACCAGTTGCGCCAGGCGGCGCCCGCTGGGAAGGATGCCCTTCTCGACGATGAGTCCAAATGCCGGGCTAGGCTCCGCCATCTCGCGGCCGATTAAATCCACCATCCAGTTCTTTTCCTCACCTACGACCCGCCTCACCATGTGCCGGATGTAATCCTGCAACCGCTTCTCCGGGGTGCCGCCTTCGCCGGCGTCCATGGCTTCCTGTTTGCTGCGGTCCATGGCGTCGGCGACCATACCGATGACTTCCTTGTACAGGCCCAGTTTGTCGCGGAAGTGATAGTTGACTGCCGCAGGGTTCGCACCCGCCAATTCGCAGATTTCGCGCACCCCGGTGTTTTTGAAGCCGCGCTCGGCAAACAGCGTGATCGCTGCCTGGAGCAGGCGCTGGCGAGTTTCGTGATCGGCATGCTTAGGGCTCATAAAGTCAAACAACAGTTTCAAGCATATGTATAAAACAACTGATTAAGTTTGTCAAGAGAACTCGTCTCGTCCGCCGCCCGCAGCCTCCATTACTCCTAATTTGCGGATCGTTTTCAGCAATAATGTCGATTGCCGATCAAATTACTTTCGTCGACCGCCGGTTGAGTATTGCTTGCCTCCGGCATCGGCAATCCGGCTACCCGACGGACCGTAACGCCTCGGCGATGTTGCCCTTTGCCGCGCGGTAAGCAGGCCAGGCCGCGGACAATATGGCCAAGGCGACAGCCAGGACCATGCAAAGGAGAATAGTCTCCGGTCGCATTCGCATGTCCGCGAAGACCATGGAGCCGATGTTCCTCAGGGCCATGGCGTCGTAGAGCAGTGTGGCGCCGCCCACGCCCAGCGTCGCCCCACCCACCGTCAGGGCCAGCGACTCGCCCACAAAAAGCGCCAGCACTTGGCGCGAAGTGAATCCCAGGCTGCGCATCAGGGCTGCCTCGGTGACGCGCTCACGGATGGACATGGCAACGGAGTTCGCCACAATGAGCAGCACGGCGAAGGCTACCGCCGCGCCGACCATGAGAATAATGCCGCGCACGTTTCCCAGCATCGAGATGAAAGAGAGAAGAAAGGCGCCTTCCGCCTCGGTCTTGGTTTCGGAATCGGTATCCTGGAAGGTCCGGTCGATGGCCTGTCCCACGCGCGCGGCGACTTCAGGCCGTTCGACGCGAATCCAGAAAAGGTTCACCTGGTTGAATTCGTGCATGGCCTCGTTCAGATAGTCGTAGTGAAAATAGAACTGATCGTCGGGGCCGCCCGTGAATTCCCCCCGCAAGACAAGTTCAGGAGTGATTCCGTAGGGACTCCCCAGGAGCGTAATTCGGTCGCCGATCTTCCAGTGGAACTTCTCGATCAACTGGCGGCCGGCCACTGCCGCCACGCGCTCGCTTTTGAAGGCCGCCAGTTGGTCGGGAGGGATGCGAGCCATATCGAGCACATCGAACACCACGTTGGCGTCGACAGCGAAGTTGCCGAAGGAGTTTTCGGGTTCCTTCCAATATCCGCCAAACCAGTTCATGGGGGTAACCGCCAGCACTCCAGGCACCGCTTGGATTTTCTGCCGGTAACTGGCCGGCATCATGAAAGTCAGGCCGGTCAGGCGGCGCACCATCATTCGAGGGCTTCGTTCCTCGCCCTCAAACGGCTTGCCCAGCGCGGTATAGACCATGGCCAGAGAAGATAAGAGGAAAAGCGATACGGCCACACTCGAGGCGGTGAGTATGGTCCGGCGCTTGTTTCTCAGCAGGTTTCGGATTGCTAGTCGTAACATAAGTTGCGAGTCAAAAGTCGAAAGTCTAAAGTCAAAAGTCGAAAGTCAAGAGTCAAAAGTCGAAAGATTAAAGTCCAAAGGCTGAAGTCTAACGTCTAAAGTCCAACTGATGCCGGTGCACCTCGCACGTTTCGAGTCTCCAGGTTGCGACACCTTGTTCGGTCAACTTCTGGCCTTTACCCTTTATCCTTCACCGTTTACCCTTTCTCAGCCGATGTAGCGGAGCGCATCAATCGTCCGGCGGCGATTGCGCAAAAGGTTCCTCACGATCAATTGGCGGCGAGTCATGGCTGCTGGTAGATTCTACGCCCAGTGAGGGGGAAAGTTCAGAGGGAATTGAGACGGGGACATTCTGTGCGTTGTTGTAGTTTGGCTCGTAGCCTTGCGGCTCTGCCGCCCTGCCTTGCGGAAAGGCTCTGCCTTTCCGGGCCCTCGCTATTCACTCGGTTTTTTTCGGCGAGGCTGCGCCTCGCCGGCTAAGGCGCAGCCTCAGCCCAAGAATGTATCTAAGGCCTAGTCCGGAAAGGCAAAGCCTTTCCGCAAGGCAGGGCGGCGCAGCCGCAAGCGCCGATCGAACACAAAGTGGAAACTCGAGTGCCAGCGCGCCAAGGCCGTGGCTTGCACTCCGTTGCTGGTTTTACCCCGTATAGCGCAGGGCATCCGCGATGCTCAGGCGCGAGTCGCGGTAAGCCGGAACGAGAGTGCTGGCAAGGCTGGTGAGGATTGTAACCCCCAAGGCGCAGAACACGCCAGTCGCGCCGATTTCGAGGTTGACGAGCAGGCCGCCGCCCAGCGCGTATCCGCCCGCGGCCTGGCAGATCGCCCAGGCGGCGAGGCAACCCGCGGCGGCGCCCACGAGGGAGATGATGAAAGACTCCGCCGTGAGCATGGCCAGCAGGGCGTTGGTGTGGAAACCCAGGGCGCGAAGCACCCCAAGCTCCGTGACTCGCTCGCGAATCGACATAGCCATGGTGTTCGCCATGATGAGCAGCACCGCGAAGACTACGGCTCCGGAGATGCTGACCAGAATCAGCTTCACATTGCCAAGCCAGGAGATGAAATTCACCACGAACTGCTTGACGGTTTGAGTGCGGGTCTGGATGGTTTCGTCCTTGAACTGTGCATCGACGTTCTTCATCAGGGACGGCATCACCTCCGGCGAATCGGCGAGAATCCAGAACTGCCCGGTCACGTTCGGGCTTCCCAAGACGTCGTTCAGATAATCCCAGTGAAAAACCAGGTAGGACTGCTCTTGCTCCTGGTCCGACTCGTAGATGCCACGCAAAATCAAATCGACGCCCAGCCCGAAATAGTTCGGGCTGCTCACATGAATGCGGTCACCGACTTTCCAGCCGTATTTGTTCGCCGTGTTGCGCGCCGCGAGCGCCGCCACTTTTTCGCGAATGAATTCCTTTTTTGCCTCGTCCGGCAATCGCCAATTGGGGAAGAATGTGAACAGCACTTGGGGATCGAGGCTGAGCGAAGGGATGACCGTATCTTCGTTCTTGTATCGAGCGTCGAACCAGAACACCTGGGTGACGGAGCGCACGCCCGCCAGCCGTTCGATGCGGCTGCGGTAGCTGATGGGCATAGGCTGGATCGCTGAAGTGGCGGCCGCCACGATCAGGACCAGGTGGGAACGCTCGGTGTCGGAAGCCGGCGGCGCCTCGAGAAAACGATAGGCGGCAAAGAAGACGAGCAGTAGAGTGAAGGAGACCGCCACGCTCGTCGCCGTCAGCAGCGACCTGCGGCGGTTGCGGATGAGGTTGCGGAAAACCAGTTTGAGCATAAAACAGAAATCGAAAATCGAAACCCGAAATTCGAAAATCGTACGCTGAGATGCCGCCTTGATAGATCGGCACGGTGTTAAGCGGATTTCAGTGAATCAAGCCTCGCTAAGAGAACAGTGTAGCATGGGAGTTCGGTTGTCCTGGCGCAAGCGTCCCGCTCGCTCTCGGGGGAATGACGTGTTTTTCGAGTAGGGGCGGTTCGCGAACCGCCCCTACCAGCCGGATTCGCGGGAATGCCGCGATTCTCCGGGAAGCCCAGATCTGATCAGGATGACAGCCAGAACGGAGCCTCCCAAGGCCGGTTGAGGTGGGGGATCAGTGATGAGCCAATCGCTGGTGTGCGATAATCTGGAGCGAAGGGGGGAACTAACCATGCCGGTCGCGATGAAAAGGGTGTACGAGGCGCCCACCGCCAAGGACGGGTACCGAGTGCTTGTGGATGGACTCTGGCCCCGGGGTGTCACCAAGGAGGCGTTGAAGCTCGACACCTGGATGAAGGAAATCGCGCCTTCGGCAGCGCTGCGGAAATCGTACTGTCACATTCCTGAGAAATGGGAGGACTTCAGGAAGAAGTACCGCCAGGAACTGTCAAAGGCGCCGCGTAAAGCTCTCCTTGAGGAGTTGGTGGAGCACGCACGCCAGGGCCAACTCACTTTGGTTTTTGGTTCCCGCGACGCGGATCGCTCCAACGCCGCGGTCCTCGCCGAGGTGATCCGAGGGGAATTGAGTCATTGAGCCATTGGTTCATTGAGCCATTGAGCCATTGAGGAATTGTATGATCAGTTTGCAAAAAAGGCTGGGAACGGAAGAAACCCCTCACCCGTCCGGCGACGGCTGGTGAAGGCGCCGTTGCCGGACACCCTCTCCCCAAGGGAGAGGGCAGTCTTTTCGATATGCAGCTTACTGTCCACCAGCCGACCGCCCATCTGCCTACCTGCCCACTGCCTTAATGCACCGGTGCGGTGGGGGCGGCGCGAAGCTGGATTTTCTTCATCAGAAACATGAACGGGATCATGGCGAGGAAGGTGAGGCCGAGCAGCCAGAATGTGTCGGTGTAAGCGAGCATGGTGGCTTGCCGGACCAGGTTGCCATACATCATGCCATGCGCCTGGTTAAGCGCCTGCACGGGATTCGAGCCTTGCGACATCAGGAAGTGGCTGGCGCCCGAAAGCGACGCCGAATATGCGGGGTCGAGTGGCGTGAGGTGGCTGACCAGCATGGACTGATGCACCTGTGAACGGCGGGCAATGAGGGTCGCGACGTTCGCGATTCCGACGCTGCCGCCGATGTTCCGCGCCAGATTGATGATGCCCGTAGCGTTATTCATCTTCTCTTTGGGAATGAAGTAAAACGCCATCACATTGATGGGTGTAAAGAGAAACGCCATGCCGAGGCGCGAATAGGCCCAGGCGCCGACCGCGGTGGAGAAGCTGATCTGGAGGTTGAAGTGGGCCATGTGCAGCAGCGAGAAACCGGTGATGGCCAAGCCGATGGCCACCAGCCATCGCGCCTCGATGACCTGGGTCAGCCGGCCCACAATGGGCAGCGCGATGAGGACCAGCAGGCTGCCCGGGGAGAGCACCAGCCCGCTTAGCAAAGCTGTGTAGCCTAGTAACGTCTGGAGGAGCAGGGGCAGCAGCACGGTGCTTCCGTAGAGCACGAATCCCAGCATGAACATGGTGAAAGTGGCGAGGGCGAAGTTACGGTCTTTGAGCATGCGCAAATCCACAATGGGGTCGTCGCTGTATAACTCCCAGAGGAGCGCACCCACCATGCCGACCAGCGCCACCGCCGCGCAGCCGATGATGAAATTCGATCCGAACCAGTCCTCCCGCTCGCCTTTGTCCAAAACCACCTGCAAGAATCCCAGACCCACGGTGAGCAGACCCAGCCCGATGTAGTCAATCTTTGCCTCACGCCAGTTTTTCCTGACCAGATACGGCGGGTCGAAGATCAGCAGGTAGGTGAAGATCAGGGAAAGGATTCCTACGGGGATGTTGATGAAGAAGATCCAGCGCCAACTGTAATCGTCAGTGATCCAGCCGCCCAGCGTGGGGCCAAGGATGGGCGCCACAACCACACCCATGCCGTAAATGGCCATCGCCATCCCTTGTTTGTGCCTTGGGAAGCTTTCCACCAGGATGGCTTGCGAAATGGGTTGAAGCGCGCCCCCGCCCGCCCCTTGCAGAATGCGGAAGAAGACCAGCAGCGGCAGCGTGGGAGCCAGGCCGCACAGGAACGAGCTGACGGTGAAGAGGGCCACGCAGGTCATGTAAAACCGCTTGCGCCCGAAGAGCGACGAGAGCCAGCCCGTCAGCGGCAGCACGATGGCGTTCGAGACGAGGTAGGAAGTCAGGACCCAGGTGCTCTCGTCCACGCCCGCCGAGAGGTTGCCGGCGATGTGCGGCAATGCCACGTTGGCGACACTCGTGTCCAACACCTCCATGAAGGTGGCCAGCATCACCGTCAGGGCGATCACCCAGGGATTGGTCACTCCGTTGTGTCGAGCCCGAGCGAATAAACTTCTCATGCGTCTACTTCATTGCTTCGTGCATTTGGCATTCTGAGGCCCGGTTTTCACGGGCCGAAGAATCTCTGCAGTTTGTTCTGATGATCCGGCGGCGAGATTGGCTCGCAGACTGAGTAGCGCGGACCTTGACACCGCGGTGCGTGCTACAAACCGACCCCCTCACCCGGCCCGCCCCGGTTGAAGAAAGCACCGGTGCGGTCCACCCTCTCCCCCAAGGGGGAGAGGGTTTTTCGCTTGGGGTAGCGGAACGCTTTCGGCAAAAACCGCAGCGCTCTTTCCTTTGATCCTGAATCCCGAATCCTGAATCCTAGTCCTCGAAGCTCCCGGTGGTTCCCTGGAAACCGTGGGATGCCTGCTTGAAGACCCACTTCAGCGCCCGAGCCGCATCGTAGCAATATCCGAGGTTGTGATTGAGGGTCGAGAAGCAATGCGTCTGGCATTCCTTTTTCATCTCGTCCAATTGCGGAACTTCGAAATTGTGTTTGCCCACCACTCCCCAATCGTGCCTGGCCGAGTACATGGGGAAGCAGGGCGCGAGCGTGCCGTCCACGCGAATGATGAGCGAGTTCTGGCCGGCCCGGCAATTCCACGGCTCAACCTTCCCGCGCATGAAGGCCTTCATATCCTTCAGCCGTTCGACGGAGTTCACCATCTTGTAGCCGGAGCGATTCTTCTCGATCAGCCAGTCGATCAGGGAGTCGACGCGCGGCCAATCCTCCTTCTCGATGAAGGTGATGTTATCCTGCATGTGCTGGAAGTGCTCCTGCTCGAGCATGGGCGATTCGTTGATGTGATAATCGGTGGCAATGCCGTTCGCGTGCGCGATCTCCGTTAACTCCTGCACGTCTTCGAGGTTGTTTTTGCAGATGTTGATGTTGAAGAAGACGCCATATCCGTAACGATACTGTTTCTTAATCAGATAATCAAAGTATTTCCGAACCGGACCCAGCGCCTTGGGCAGCCCCGGCTTCTCGTCCACCGCGTCGACCGCGAAATTGACGATGGCCACGCCCGCGTCGGCAACCCTGTCGATGACCTCCGTCCGCATCAGGCGGGCGTTAGTGGGCAGGTAAACCCAAAAGCCTTTCTGGGCGGCATAGTAGATTACCTTGTGCGCAAACTGGGGTCTCAGGAGCGGCTCGCCGCCCATGAGCGCCAGCACCCGGCAAGTGGTGGAGTGCAACCAGTCGATCGACCGCCGCGCCGTATCCTCCGTCATTCCCTTCACGCGATTGTCGAAAGCCCAGCAGTAATGGCAATCAAGGTTGCATTTCCACTCCGTAAACAGGTAGGCAATGATAGGGTGGAAATCTCCCGGCAGCACGCGAGACTTGACGTAAGGGAATAACCAGCCGCGCATCGCCCGGTAGACGAGCGGAGCGGTCCAGTAACGCTTGTACGGATCGGTCGAGGTGCCGTGTTTGTCGGCCTCCAGTTCTTCATCGGTCAGCAATTCCGGGTGTTGTGGAAACACCGGCTGTGGCAAGCTAAGCGGTTTTGCAGAAGGCGGAGGCGGCAGGAGTGGCCTCTGCGCTGGATTTTTCAGCAGATCGTGAAGTTGAACGTCCAACCGGAAAGGCGGAGTGTGGCCGCGCAGCTCGGGGGTTTGCTGAAAAACGGACATAAGTATCTCCTCTCCTTGATGGTTTGAAGTTAATTTGAAACACTAAGCCCCAGAGGATTTGATGCAGGAGACCGCTAAAACGGACAATGTGTCGTAATTTCCTCCCTCCTGAGATTGAATCTCCGTGGTGAACATCCTACGGCCGCGCCGTGGCGTGTCCCTGCTGTTAATTTGCTGCGCGGGCACAGTCAGGGTGCGGGAAAACCCTTTTAACTGTCATCCTGAGGAGCCGCTGGCGACGAAGGATCTCTGCAGTTCGTTGAAACTGCAACTGCCGGGATTCTTCGCTCCGCTCAGAATGACAGGGGGCGGGCAGGAGTTGTTTCCGCAGCTTCTAGAGGCCTGTCCCAGTGATTCGCAATATAAGTCGAGACGATTCGGCCGCGCGTCAGCAGCCCCGTCAGGGGCGCCATAAAGTAGCCCAGGGCGTGAGCCCTGGGTTGGACGGCCCTCACCCCGCCTGCGGCACCCCTCTCCCGCCCGAGCGGGAGAGGGGACGGGGGTGAGGGAGGGCCTCACGAACCCACGGCTCACGCCGTGGGCTACTCGCTTACGCCCGTCGGCTGACGGGCTGACATATTCAACGAACTTCCGGGACACGACACTAGAGGCCCATGGCACGCAGAATGCTTGACAACACTGTTTCGTCCCCTAATTTCGAGGAGATCATCATGTCGTACAGGTGACGGTTGGCCCAGTCCTGGTTGTAGTACCGGCGAATGAGGGCCGCGCGCTCCTGATCCCGCGCCTCGAGAGCAAGTTCAGCTTCAGCCTTGCTGGCGTGACGGCTTTGAATCCGGCGCAGACGCTCGGCGCGCGGAGCGTAAACGAACACATGAAAAGCGTCGCTCCGGTGCTGGAGGATGCATTGGCTGGCTCGCCCGACGATTACGCAATTTCCAATAGCCGCTGCTTCCTCGATCACTTGCCGGGAGAGCGAAGCCATCGCGTCGGCGTCGAACAATTCGGGCATGGGACCTGCCATGGCGCCGCGCATCAGTCCGCCGTGCCAGAGCGAAAGAACGATGCGGTTGATCCAGGGATCCGGACGTTCATCGTATTGTTCAGCCAGCTTGGGATCGATGCGCGCGTGTTCCGCGATCTTCTCCACCAGACACCGGTCCAGTAGTTTCCAATCCAAGTGGTCCGCGAGGAGTTGTGCGATCCCCGCGCCGCCACTGCCGTACTCTCGCGCCACCGTGACTATTCGGAACATAAAACACCAGGAGTCAGAAGTCAGGAGTAAGAATCAGGCTTCACTGCCATTCCCATCGGTCATGGGGCTGTGCCCCATAAGCGTTCACTTAAGGTGCAGCGACTTCCAGAGCCGCGGAGCGGCGGCAGAAGGTAGCCCACGGCGTGAGCCGTGGGGCCCCGTGGCTCGTTGATATCCACAGCCCCGGAAGGGGCGACAGACATAACAGAGGAGCCTCTGCCGCCCCTCCCGGGGCTCGGATAACCACGGATTGCCCCTCGGACTCCACGGCTCACGCCGTGGGCTACTCTCTGGCGGCCCTTCGGGCCTATAGGGGGCATCACGACGTACATCGCTACTGGCGGTGTTAAGTAAACGCGTATGGGGCTGTGCCCCACGCTTAGCCATGAAAGTAGCAAACATCGTCATCCCCGCAAATGCGGGGACCCAATTCCCGTGGATTCCCGCTTTCGCGGGAATGACGGTTCCTTTCTTCTGCCTCCTGCCTCCTACCTTCTGCCTCCTGCCTCCTTCATTTCGTAATAATCGTCGCATCCACATTCATGCCGGGGCGCAAAATCGCTTTATCCGGCGGAACTGGGTCGACGAGTATCTTCACCGGAATACGCTCTACGACTTTGACAAAGTTGCCCGTGGCGTTTTCCGGGGGCAGGAGGCTGAGCTTGGCGCCCGTTGCTCCGGCAATCGAATCGACGTGCCCCGTGAAGGTCTCCCCGTACATATCCACGTGAATCTCGGCCTTCTGCCCGGGACGCACTTTTTCCAACTGAGTCTCTTTGAAGTTGGCAGTCACCCAAACGTCCTGAAGGGGAATCAACACCATGAGGCTTTGTCCGGGCTGCACGATCTGGCCGACCTCCACCGACTTCTTGGTTACCACGCTGTCCATGGGGGCCACCACTGTGGCGTAGCTCAGTTGCAGCTCCGCAGCCTCGAGGTTGGCTTTGGCTTGCGCCACGGCTGCGACCGCAGCCGCAGCGTCAGCCTGTTTGATGGGAACCTGGCGATTATTGGCACGCGCTTGCTGGATCCCGGCCCGCGCTATGTCCACTTTGGCCTTGGCAGCCAACATGGCGTCCTTGGAAATTTCCGCACCTCGCTCCGCAGCGGCCAGTTGATCCTTGGCCGCCGCCAGCGTGCTTTCCGACACGCGCGCCGCCGCCCGGTAAGCATCGAACTGTAGCTGCGAGATCTCCGCCTTTTCAACGAGTGGTTTCATGCGCGCCAGGTCTGCCTGGGCGCGGTCACTGTCGGCCTGTCGCGCGTCCACGTTGGCGCGGGCGAACTCGAGTTCTGCGGTCGAGTCTTTTTGGTAGGCTGACTTGGCGCGGTCATATTCGGCCTGCGCGCTGGCGAGTTGCGCATCGGCGGAGGAGGTATAGCTTTGGGTGGTTTCCTGGGTCATCGGCACTCCCACCTCAGCCGCCTTAGACTGGCTCTCGGCAAGAGCCAAGGCCGCTTTAGCTTGATCCGCCCGAGCCTGGTAGTCGCGAGGATCGATGCGCACCAGGACTTGTCCCGCCTTCACCGCTTGGTTGTCCAGCACCTGCACCTCGGAGATGTCACCATAAATCTTGGCAGCGATCGGGATGATGTGGCCATCCACTTGGGCGTCGTCGGTACCTACCCGATTGCGGTAATAGAGGATCAGCGCGACGGTTACAACGGCCAGAACCACCAGTGCTCCCAGGGCGGCCCGACGAAACTTAGGATCGGCCCAGCGGCTGGTTGTGCCTTGGCGCTCCGGCTCCGGCTGCGGTGAGGCAGACGGCTCCTGGTTCATAGCTTTTTCCAGTTCTGCGACGTTCGAATCCATGATTCTCCCACCTCATTTTGCGTAAAGGCCTTCAGTCTGGCCGATGGCGTGCGCCAGGTCGGCGCGCGATTGATTGTAACCGTAGAGGGCCGCAATCTGGTTATCGTTGGCGCGCGCCAAGGCGTCCTGCGCGGTGATTACTTCGATGTTGTTGGCAACTCCGGCCTGGAAACGGTCACGCGCCTGGCTCACTTCTTCCTTGGCCAGCTTGACTCCTAGATTGGCAACCTCAACTTCGTGCCGCGCGGACTCGAGTTGCGCGACCCCGGTCTTCACTTCCAAGGCGATCTGGTCTCGAAGATCCGACCTTTCCTGCATGACTTTCTTCAGTTCCAGGTTCGTCCGTGTAATCTGGGCGTGGATCCTCCCGCTGGTGATAATCGGCACGTCAAAAGAAACCTGAAGTGTATAAGAGGGAATTGAGCTCCGCAAGGACAAGCCTTGATATGCCCAGTCTCCCCCGAAGTTGATGCTCGGGAGCCTTGATTCGCTGGCCGCCCTTATTTCAAGCCGCGCAACCCTTTCGCGCGCTTCGAGCGCTTTCATCTCGGGACGAGTCAGGAGAGCTTGTTCGACGCTCTCGTTAGCCACAAATTCCGGAGTCTGGAAGAAGCTGGGTTGATCCGCCAACTCGACTTTCTGGTGCGGATCAAGATTGAGAAGCCGCACGAGTCCGTAGAGGGCAACCTCTTCCTGTGTTTGCGCTTCGATAAGGCGCTGCTTTTCGTTCTGTAGTTCGACGTTGGCGCGCAAGCTGTCGAGCCCGGTGCCCACCCCGTTTTTCTGCAAGTCGGAGGCCTGATCGTAAAGGGCCTGCGCCAAATCGACTCGTGATTTCGCCGCCACCACCGCTGCGCCCGCGCGCATGCCTCCCAAATATTGCGAAACCAGCAGCAGCACGATCTGCTCCCGGACAGTAGTTTCCTGGGCTTCACTCGCTCGGACTCCCTGGTGGGCAGCGGCCCAACGCCGCCAGAGCGTCAGATCGAATATCGGCGTCCCAAAGTTTGGACCCGCCTGGAAAAACTGAAACGGCCCGCCATGCTGCGGGATGCCGGGGAACTTGCTGCCAAACAGAGCATAGATGTTATAGCGCATGGCTCTGTCCACAGTCTGAAAGTCAGCCTGCGGAAGCAGTCCGGAGCGCGCAATGTTCTGGTCCTGCATGCTCTGCGCCAGATTCAGGTCGGAGATCTGGACCTGGGGGTTCTGCTTCAAGACAAGCTGTACTGCCTCCTGGAGCGTCAGCTTCAGTGCCTTGTCCTCTTGCGCTCGCGCCCGCCCGGCAGGAATGAACATGGGAACGAGCAACACAACGAGCATCTTGACAAGGGTTTGTTTGGCCCCCTGCGCTGTTTCGTTGCTCCGCTTCTGCTCCTCGTCGCAGTGTGAGATTTCTTCGATGATGGACCTCGTCATCAGGCCTGTTCCAACCAGCTTTGCTCCTTGGTCATGGATCTTTGCTAAAAGACACTTTCCCTTAGAATCGGAAGCCGAAATTTTGGGAACCGTTCCAGGAGATTCTCCAGCAGCGAGGACGCCGTCACGAAGAGGGCGCTATCGAGCATCTGAAAGCGAGCGGGCTCGCCGTCGCCGTCATCGAGGGCGTCGGCGTCCATGAGGGAACCTTGGCGCGGACGCGCGAGGCGATGGAAGCGGGAGCGGAAGTGATCGTCCAGGGGGCGTTCCGCTCCGGCGGCTGGATCGGGCGGACGGACGTGCTGAGGCAGGTCCCCACGCCGTCCGACCTGGGGACATGGCGCTAGCCCGGCCTGCCCTACCATGTGACGCAACGCGGCAACGGCCGGCGGCGGGTGTTCTTCGCCGATCCCGACTACGCCGCCTACCGCGACTGGTTGGCCGAGGCGGCGCACGAAGCGCGCGTGAGCGTTTGGGCCTGGTGTCTGATGCCCAACCACGTCCATCTCATCCTCGTCCCGCAAGACGAAGACGGCCTGCGCCGCCGCCGCGCATGCATCGTCGATACGCCGGATTGATCCACGCGCGGCGGCGGCGAACCGGCCATTTCTGGCAGGGACGATACGGCGCCGTGGCGATGGACGAGGACCATCTCGCCGCCGCCTACCGCTACGTGAACCTCAATCCCGTGCGCGCCCGTCTCGTCGAGCGGGCCGAAGACTGGCCGTGGTCGAGCGCGCGCGCCCTTCTGGGCCTCGCCGAGGACGGCCTTACCGACCTCGCGCCCGCCCGACAACGCTTTTCCCGCTTCGCCGACCTCCTGGAAGCCGACGAGGACGAAGGGACGACGGCGCGCCTGCGCAAAGGCGAGAGCGTCGGCCGGCCGGTCGGCTCGGACGCGTTCCTCGCCGCGCTGGAAACCAGTACACGCCGCCGCCTCCACGCCCTCAAGCGGGGGCCCAAGCCAAAGGACGACGGAGCGACCGCGGCCGCGAAGTAAAATGCACTGTCACCGTAACCTCAGGACGTGATCGTGGAGGGCCGCGAGGAAGTACGATGAGGGCCTGGAGGGCTCAGATGGCGAGCTTTGAGCCTCTCCGGCCGGAACCGACCCGAAGGGGGGCGTTCCCGGTCGGTCCCTCCGGAAGGAATGCGCCAGGAGCGGTCGTTCCCCGACCGCGCGGCGAACGGGTTGAACCGATCCTCCGCGGACCTTTCTCGTCGGCGACGCTGGACACGCTGCCGCGACTGACTGATTATCCCGCCAATCCGCGTGGAGCACAGCCATGGATGTCGGCGCGTGGCTTCGCACTCTTGGCCTCGTCCAATACGAGGAGAACTTTCGCGACAATAAAATCGACGCGGACGTGTTGCCGCATCTGACGGCGGACGACCTGAAAGACATTGGCGTCACCTCGGTCGGCGATCGTCGCAGGCTGCTCGCGACCATCGCCGCTCTGCCCGCAGCCACTTCGCCGGGACCGACCGTCGACATAGAAGTCAAGACCTACCGCGCCGTCCGCGCAGCGCAGGAAGCTTCTGCTGAGCGCCGCCAACTTACGGTATTGTTTTGCGACCTCGTCGGGTCAACCGCGCTGGCGGCGCGGCTCGATCCAGAGGACATGAGCGCTGTTATTGCCGCTTATCACAAGGCGGTAGCGGACGCGGTGCAGGGCGAGGACGGCTTTGTCGCCAAATACATGGGCGACGGCGTGCTCGCCTATTTCGGCTATCCCCGGGCGCACGAGGACGACGCCGAGCGCGCGGTGCGCGCGGGGCTCGCAATCGTCGAGGCGGCGCCCAAGCTCAAGGACGCTGTCGGGTTATCGCTGAAGGTGCGAGTCGGCGTTGCTACGGGGATCGTCGTCGTCAACGATCTCGTTGGGTCCGGCGAATCGAGCGAGCGCGGCGTCGTGGGCGACACCCCAAATCTGGCGGCGCGGCTGCAGGGGATCGCAAGGCCTGACAGCGTCGTCATCGCCGAAGCGACGAGGCGGCTGCTCGGCGACCTTTTCGAGTTGGAGGACCTCGGCGCGCAGGAACTGAAGGGCTTTCCGGGAGCGATGCGGGCGTTCGCCGCATTGCGGGCGCGCGCGGTCGAAAGCCGCTTCGAGGCGCTGCACGAGGGCGGCCTGACCCCGCTTGTCGGACGCGAGGAGGAGATCGAGCTTCTGTTGCTCCGCTGGACCAGGGCCAGAAGCGGCGAGGGGCAGGTGGTGTTTGTCTCCGGCGAGCCCGGCATTGGGAAATCGAGACTAACGGCCGCGCTTCAGGAGCGCCTGTGCGACGAGCCTCACATCCGGTTGCGCCATTTCTGCTCGCTCCAGCGTCGCGACAGCGCACTCTACCCGTTCATCGCCCGGCTCGAGCGCGCCGCGGGTTTCGAGCGCGAGGATAATGCAGGGGCCCGGCTTGACAAGCTCGAAGCCCTGCTCGCCAAATCCGGCGAAGTGAATGCCGAACGCGCCGAACTCTTCGGATCTCCTGGGGCTTGCGCCGGAAGGCGGGTATCCAGCGCCGCCCGATGATCCGCAACGCCGACGCGAAATGACGCTCGCGACGCTGCTCGATGAGCTCATAGCGCTATCACGGCACATCTCGTCGGCCATTGCGGTGACAGTGCACTAAATTAACTCATGCTGCGTGCGCCGCTACACGTCACAGATCGCTCGTCTCGCCCGTGTCGTCGTTCTAGATCGCGTGCGTTCCTCCCCGTAGTCCGGCGGACGCGCTTAAGCCGACAATTCGTCGAAGAGCGCCCTCGCCTCCTTGAGATCAAGAGTGTCGAAGCCTTCCGTGAAGGCGTCGTAGATTGAGCTGAGCAGCGCCTTGCGCCGCTTGCGCTGCTCCGGGTCGCATGGCAGGCGGCTCAACGCCATTGAGGTGCGCAGTTCGAACAGGCGCGCGCCCTGCGATCGTGCGAGATTGATTGCGTTCTCGAAGCAAGCCTCCGCCTCGGCTGGGCGGCTCGACGAACTCGTCGCCAGCAGCACGCCTCGCAACCGATGGAGCTCCGCTTCGTAGAAACGCTCGCCGGTGCTCTCCATCACTTGAAAGGCTTCGGCGAGAAGAGCCGCGCCCTGCTCGAGCTCTCCTGCCTCTATGAAGGCTGCGACCACTCGCCCGAGCCGAACCGGACCATAGAATTTCGAACCGGTCGAGCGCCATCGGCCAAGTCCATCGTGCAGCTCTGCAAGGCCAGCCTCAACCTCTCCCAGCATTACGTTCGCCCAGCCGCGCAACATTGTCGCATTGGCGACTCCGACCGCAGAGCCGAATTCGAACGCGAGGGGCAGCCACTCGGCGACCAAGGTCAAGGTCCTGCCCGGATCACGGAACACGAAACATGCCTCCGCGCCGAACCCAAGCGCGTGGATCAAGCTCGGCGGGTGCTCCAGCTCGCGCGCCAGCGCCAGTCCCTTATCAAGCTGCACCGACGCGCGGTCGAGCTCGCCAAGCACCTGCAACACGCGTGCATCAATAGTGTAACCGCACACTCCTGGGTCGTGGCCGCCGTAGAGAACAGCGTGATTCCGGTGCGCGCTTTTGTCATAGAGCGGGAGACCCGCCTCGACATGCTCGTGCGCCGCCCTGAGATTCCCAATCGGCTGCTCAGCTGCCCAGACGGAGTGATGCGCCTGAAGCAGGTAACCGGCATCGTTTTGCTTCCGCGCGATGCTGAAAAGCTCCGCCGCGCAGGCCTGCGCAACTTCACGATTTCCCGTGGTGACCGCGATCAACGACGAGCCATATACGGTCGCGAACAATTCCTTGATCTTGCCGGCGTCGCGCGCGAGCTGGCGAGCGCGACCATAGACTTCTGCGATCTCTGGCGCCGCAGTCGTCCTTGTCGACATCAGAGCCGGGCCAAGCGCCAGGAGGAGGCTTAGTTCCTCGTCGGCGTGGGCCGCGCGGTCCGGCAGGGCTTCTACCAGCGTGAGGCCGCGGCGCAAATGATCGATCGCCTCAATGTCGGCCGCGCGCCCCGCCGCGCGCTCGCCGGCCTTTCGCCGGTAGACGATGGCGGGCTCGGCGAGGCCAGCTTCCGTACAATGGTAAGCGAGCAGCTCCGGCTGTGTCTCCGCCGTCTCGGGAAACTGCGTTTCCAGCGCCTCCGCCACCCGCCGGTGCTGAATCTTCCGCTTTGCTCTGAGCAGCGACTGGTAGGCCGCGTCCTGGATCAGCGCATGCTTGAACGCATAAAGCGCGCGCGGCGGGCTGCCGCGCTGGAAGACGAGCTCGGAATCGACAAGCCGCCGCAAGGCCCAATGCAGCTCGCGATCCGAACGCGAGGATACGGCTCGCAGAAGCTCGTAGGAGAACTCGCGGCCAATTATGGCGGCTGTCTGCGCCACTTGTTTCGCGCCGGCAGAGTCGGTCGAGCCGCGCCATCAGCGCGTCTTGCAGACTCGAGGGGATGGCGAGCGCATAACCGCCCGCCTTTTCGCGCGAGAGCCCACCCTCAAGCAGATTTTTGGTCAACTCCTCGATGAACAGGGGAACGCCGTCTGTATTCTGAACGACGCGGTCGAGGATTTCCGGCGGCAGGCCTTTGCCGCCGGTGACGTCGCTAACGAGTGCGGCCGTTTCGCGCCGCGTCAATCGGTTCAGCGGCACCGAGACGACGTGAGACTGCCCGACCCATGGCGACGAAAACTCCGGCCGGAACGTCACGATCATCAGCACGGGCAGGCGTGGCGCACGCTCAACTATGCGAGCGACGAGTTCGAGCGAAGTCGAATCCGCCCACTGCGCGTCTTCGAAGATCAATAGCGTTGGCCGCTGCCGTGACAGCGTTGTGAGCTCATCGAGCAACGTGGCGAGCGTCATCTCGCGTCGGCGTTGTGGATCACCGGGCGGCGCCGGATAGCGGTCTTCCGGCGCGAGCCCCAGGAGAT
>CAWIUZ010000427.1:0-11986 GCA_963838915.1 uncultured Acidobacteriota bacterium | reverse complement strand
CGACCGAGTTTCCCACGACAAACTGATGGGTAAGATCGCGGTGCGGGTCAGCGACCAGCGGTTGTTGAAGCTGATTCGGGCGTTTCTGCGAGCCGGGGTGATGGAAGGCGGGCTGGTGAGTCCGGTGGATGAGGGAACGCCGCAAGGTGGACCCCTTTCGCCCTTGCTCAGTAACCTCGTGCTGGACGAGTTCGACCGGGAGTTGGAGCGACGTGGTCACCGCTTCGCGCGGTATGCGGACGACAGCAACATCTACGTGCGCAGCCGACGGGCGGGGGAAAGGGTGATGCAGAGCCTGACGCGATTCATCAGCACGAAGCTCAAGCTGAAGGTGAACCAATCCAAAAGTGCGGTGGCCGAGCCATGGGAGCGGAAGTTTCTGGGCTTCAGCTTCACGAGCGCGGAGCCGCCGAAACGGCGGATAGCGCCCAAGGCGGTGAAGCGGTTCAAGGAGCGAGTACGGGAACTGACGAGCCGGACCCGAGGGATTAGCATCGAACGGATGGCCAAGGAACTGACCCTGTACCTCCGAGGTTGGATTGGTTACTTCGGGAAGTGCGAAACGCCCTCGGTGCTACAAAGCCTTGAGGAGTGGACCCGGCGCCGACTGCGGTCAGCGATCTGGAAGCAGTGGAAACACGGAACCGTCCGGTACCGCGAGTTGCGGAAGCGAGGTGTCAACCCTCGGCTGGCCGCAACCACGGCAGGTAGCGCCCACGGTCCGTGGCGCTTGGCGCTCCGTCAGGGCCTGGCGATCGCGCTGCCCAATGCCTACTTCGACTCGCTCGGGATTCCGAAATTGACGGTCCGTTGATCGCTCGACCCGCCGAACCGCCGTATACGGACCCGTACGTACGGTGGTGTGACAGGGACAGCGGGTGACCGCTCACCTATGTCTATTTGCGCCCGCCGTGGCGGGCTCCGGAACTCGATCGCGAGTCTATTCTAGCGCCTATAGCGGTCGACCCTCTCCCCAAGGGAGAGGGCTGTCTCACCCCGTCGCTGTCTAGCGTATCATTCTGGGCTTGACAGCCTAGCCAGGATTCTGCTAAGCTATGGGGGTTGTGAACGTGTATCTCACCTTTTGTGGGGACGGTTCCTCTGCCGCCCCTGCCCCCGAACTTTCCTGACGATGGAGAATACTATGTCTTTACGCAAGTCCACTTGTCTTACTCCCCGGCGTGTCGACGCCGCGCGGCACAATTCCGAGCGCTCGACCGGTCCCCGCAGCGAGGCCGGAAAAGAGCGCATGAGAATGAACGCCCTGAAGCACGGGTGTGATGCGGCGCCTGAAAACGACGCTGCGGTGATGCGGGCGCTGGGTGAATATCCCGAGCGGTTCGCGGCCCTGAAGCGCGAGCTTGCGACCGCTTACGGCCCGGGCGACGCGCTGTGGGACCGGCAGATCGATGACTTGTCGAGGCTCTACTGGCGGCGCCAGCGAATCGAGCGCATGGAGACGGGCCTGATGCGGCGCGCCCTCCGCGAGGTCGAGGAGCAGCAACGCACGCGCCGCGACCAGATCGCCGCCGCCACCTTCGATGCCTCGAGCACGCTCGCCACCGACCTCAAACTGGGCGTGCCCACCGAGCCGTGCGCGCGCCTGCGCCAGCAGTTTTCGCGGTTGGGGGCGATCCACGAGCAGCTCAGGCGGGGGGTGATCGGGCAGCACTTCGTGATCCAAAAGTACCTGCCGCCAGACCTGGGCGCGCGAGCGGCACGGATTGGCGAACTGATGTTGATGTTCAGCAATCGGGCCCACTGCCTGGCAAGGAAGGACAAGGAAAGGTTAAACGAGATCGTGAACGAAATGGGCGGCGAGGCGAATGTCGACGTCCTGTGGCGGGAACTGCTGCGCCTGCTTGAGGAGGAGGTCGCGGCGGTGAAGGCGGGGTTCGCGGAGGAGGTCGCTGCGCAGGAGGAGAAGGACGCGATCGAGCGCGACGCCTGCCTGGCTCCGGCGGGGGAGACTTGGGAGATGCTGCTGCGGCAGGAAATGGCTCTCGACCGCTCGATCGACCGCAAGGTGAAAATTCTGCTGACGATGCGCAAAGAACATGCCCGCGAGTGTAGGGGCGGTTCGCGAACCGCCCCTACGGGATCGCCAACAACCCCTCCCGGCGATGAGTCGAACGACCGGGAGGCGCAGGAGTTAAGCAAGCTCGTGGGGCTCGAGGCTGGCGCAGACACGCCGTCCAGAGTCTGCGATTCAGGGCGGGATGGTCAAACTCGGCCTTCCCTTCGGGAAACGCCGACCCCAAGCGCCGGGGGTCTGCGCCAGCCAGCGAACCTGCCCTCGGAAGCCTCTGGTGAAACACCAAAATCACCGGAACAAAGCGAGAATGTTATAGAAAACAAAGGATCGGCCGCGGACGGGGTACCTGTAATGAGAGGTGCCGAGGCTGGCGCAGAGCGAAGCTCTGTCGGCCTCAAGGCATTGTGACCCCGCCGCGACGATACCGCTGCCCAGGCGGTCCGCTCTTAACGCTGGTAATATAGGATATTGTCGCCTTCGAGATTCTTTGGAAACACTGTGAAAGCCACATGCGAGAGGTTTTTCCATGAACCCAAGAGTCAGCAGCAAAGCGGGTTCGCTCATGTTCGCGTTTGGCCTGATTGCAATGGTTGGGGGGAAACACGCAATCGTTCCGCCACCCAAGGTCCCCGACGTGCTGAAGGCGCCCGAGGGACTGGTGGTCCTACTCAAGGCGCAGGGCCATGGCGTACAAATCTATACGTGCAAGGCCAGCGCCAATGACCCGAACAGTTTTGCATGGAGCTTTAAGGCGCCGGAGGCCGATCTGATCGATGAAAGAGGAACTAACGTCGGCAGACACTATGCTGGCCCGACGTGGGAAGCAGGTGATGGCAGCCGAGTGACAGGTGAAGTGCAACAAAAGGCCGAAGCGCCCAAAGCCGGAGCCGTTCCTTGGCTATTGCTCAAAGCGAAATCAGATGAAGGCGCCGGGACCTTTGGGAGGGTGCTCTATATCCAACGCGTGGACACGGAGGGCGGCGTCGCGCCAGTTACGGGTTGCAATCAGGCGCATCGCAATAACGAGGTCCGCGTGGATTATCGAGCCGATTACTACCTTTACGTCTCCGGGCGCTGACGATGGTCGGTCAGAAGGGGCAGTTCCTTTCCTGCTTCACTGTTGCCGAGAGCGTTGATGCGCTCGACGGTGCGGCGTCGGGTAGTTCTCATTTGGGGCTCTGCTCGGAAGTTCGTCTACAGCCCCTCCCAGCTTCACACCTTGTCGGCAAGGGCGAGTAATCGTGGGTTGCCTACGGTGCCGGACTTCTGCGAGGTCATGGGTCAACCCTCCACCGTCAGGGAGGATCAAGCGCACCCGGTCGAGGCGCGGGCAGGACACCCGATCATTTACCCGCTGTCGTCACGCATGCAGTGCTCTCCGAAAAACCGCAGACCTTGAAAAGCAGGTCTGCGCTCGCTTTTTTCGCGGGTGGCGCATAGGTGCCGCATTGTGGCATGTATGCGGTCACAACCAACCGTGGACCTCAAGAACACGTGCGCGCTGCACTCGTGTTTGCCCAAGGTTGGGGTCAATCCGAGATACTGCACGGACAGAGGGCTCTCCTGTCTTATGGACTGGCTGTCCCGTTTGTAGGCGCCGCGATTCTCGTCTCTCTACTCTCGCCAAAATCATCGAGCTGGACGTGGGGTTAGCCAAGCTGGGGGGCGGTGAGATGCTCCCCGCTTGGAAGGCCTTGGCGGTGAAGGTTCCAGATTTGATGGCGGAAGTGCACTGCGCCTGAACGGTGCGAAGCTCGGCTTAACTCTCAGGTCACCAAGGTCGAATTTTCCCCAGACTTTGCCCGGAGCTGCATCCATGTGTCAATGGGAATCCGGCGGAACACGTCGACAAGCTGAGGATCAAACTGTTTAGCGCTCATTTGCAAGATTTCATTCCGGGCCGCTGCAAACCCTGGTGCCTTTCTGTAGGCTCGGTCGGAAGTCATGGCGTCAAGAGTGTCTGCCAAGGCGAATAAGCGTGCCCCAAGTGGGATTTGTGCACCTTTGAGTCCGGCGGGGTAGCCTTTCCCATCGAAGCGCTCGTGGTGATGGCGAACCATGTCGCAGGCAGGACGCAAAAAGGGAAAGCTCCTCAGAATTCCGTGAGCTGTCTCAGGGTGCTTGCGCACCTCCACCCATTCCTCGGGAGTGAGCTTGGCGGGCTTCCGCAGGATCGCGTCCGAGACTGCGATCTTGCCAATGTCGTGCAAAAATGCGCCTCGTTCGAGCCACGGCAAAAGCTCAGCCGGGTAACCCGCCATCTGCGCCAGCAAGCGCGCATAGGCGCGCACGCGGTGGGAATGGCCAAATGTTTCGTGGTCGCGCGCATCGAGCGCCGTCACCAGCGCTTCCATGGCTGCCAGGCAAGTGGCCTCGAGATTGCCAAGGGCTACCGCTTGTTCGGCCGCCGGATGCGGTGCGCTCGTTTCAAAAGAAGCGGCGGAGAGTCGATCCCTTTGGGTTTGCAGGGCCGCCAGTTCGGTAAGGGGCGCGTCGAGGCCCGGCAGATCGCCTTCTAGGAAACGCTTCGATACCCCTTTCTCAATGTCTTCCGCTGTAGCCAGCGCTACGCGGTTCCGTCCCGCGGTCTTGGCGCGATAGAGGGCGGCATCGGCGATGCAGACGAGCGTCTCAGATTTTACTTCACCGAGGTCCCCGAGCGCCGCCACCCCTACGCTGAGGGTCAGGGGAATTATACCTTCTGGAGTTTCTATGGCCTTGTCGTCGATGCGAGTGCGGATGGTTTCGGCAAGGCGAGCGGCAATAGCAGAATCGCATCCGGGGAACACCGCCATGAACTCGTCTCCACCGTATCGTCCGAGGGAATCATAGGTTCTCATCGTCGCACGCAGACGGCGTGAAGCTTCCCCCAATACGGCGTCGCCCGCCAGGTGGCCATAGGTGTCGTTAATTGTCTTGAATCGATCCACGTCGAGCATGGCAATGGCAAGGGGAGTGTGGATGCGGGAGGCACGCGCTATTTCCTTGTCCAGGATCGCGAGAATGGTCCTATGGTTCCAAAGATTCGTCAGTGGATCGCGGCTGGCTTGGTCGCGAAGCTCCTCCTCGGCGCGCTTTCGTTCAGTAATATCGCTGAAAGTGACCACTGCCCCGACTACTTCCTCGGATTCTTTCATGGGCATGGCGGATAATTGCACCGGAAACCCGCTACCATCCTTTCGCCAATACCAGTCCTCGCAACGCAGCGGGAGGCCCGTCTGCAGGATCGAACGCACCTGGGGGCAATCGTCGACCGGGTAGGGAGTTCCGTCAGGAGGGCTGTGGTGAAAGATGGCGTGAGCGCTGCGGCCTATAAGTTCCTCCGCCGCATAACCAAGAACTCTTCTGGCGGTGGGATTCACAAAGGTGAGAATGCCCTCCCCGTTCACACCATAGATCCCTTCGCCTGCCGCCTCCAGAATCGACTTGATCTGACGGGCCGTGCTCTGGGCTTTCTCTTCGGCCCTCTTGCGCTCCGTGATGTCACGCGCAATCGTGGCCACCCCCGTCACCTCTCCACGAGAGTCGAGGAGCGGGAACACACTCAGCGAAACATCCACCGGGCTTCCATCTTTCCGAACTCGCACGGTCTCCAATTGCTCAATGGACCCGCCGCGCCGGAGACTTGCCAAGATCTGTTGAGCCTCCTCGGCCCGCTCGGCCGGATCGAGGGAGGAAATAGACTGCCCTAAAATCTCTTTGGCGGAATAGCCGAAGAGTGTCTCTGCGCCTTTGTTCCAGCTCGTAATGAAACCTTCCGAGGTTGTGCCCACAATCCCTTCGCCAGACGACTCCACAATTGTGGCCAGCCGAAGATGCGCTTCCAAAGCTCGCTTGTTCTCATCGCGAAGGCGTCTTTCTTCCAGCGCCCGGCTAACGGCGGTTGGCAATCGTGCGGGGCGGTCCTTTAGAACGAAGTCCGCCGCGCCCTGCTTGATGCACTCTGCCGCAGCTTCGTCGCCCAGAACGCCTGTTACGACGATGAGCGGAATATCCTTGTCCGAGTGCTTTAAGACCTCCAGCGCGTCGAGCGCAGACCAATTGCGAAGGTTGAAATCGGCGAGAATCACATCGTACTCGGCTTGCTCGAGGCGGTCCCGGAAGATATCCAGGTCGTCAGTGACCTCGAATTGCACTTTATACCCCCCGCGCTCCAGTACGCTCGCCGTCAGCCTTGCGTCGCGCGGGTCATCTTCCAGCATGAGCGCGCGTAAGAGAGGCAAAGACATGCTCAATCCGTTAGGCGACTTCTCATCCGACGCGGAATTACTGCCAGGTTTCATTGCGACGCTGGACAAAATACTCATGCGGCTTACTTGCGGCGAATGGTTCTCCGACTAGGACAAAGGAAAATGCAAACCGGCCTCCGGCCTCGGCCCAGTTTTGTCTCCGGATCCGACGTAACCAACGTCATCCGCAGCCACCTCCATTCGCTACCATCGGCAGAACTCGCCGCGGCATGAGGCTAGACTTTCGGGCAAGACCGCTTCTTCGGTTCCTATATGTGGAAAGCGTTTTGAACGTCTGCTGGTGGATCATAGAGGAATAGCCCGCAGTAAGTGCAATCTAACGAATGCCGGTATCGGGAGGCACCGCCTGTCCGTTGTTTTCTGTAACATTCTCGCTTTGTTCCGGTGATTTTGGTGTTTCGGCGGCGTTTTCCTCCGTCGGACTATCTGTCTGAGTAGCGCTAACCTTCAGAGCCTGCCCTGAGCCCGGCGAAGGGTCAACACCTGCCGACCCTTCGCCGGGCTCAGGGCAGGCTCTGAAGTTCGGCGCTACGTCGGCACCGTCCATCCCTACGAGCTTACTCAGTTCCTGCGCCTCCCGATCGTTCGACTCATTGCCGGGAGGGCTGGCCTCCGGTTGCGACGGGTGGCGCATACGTCCCGACGGTTTGAAGGTGTGAAAAAATCGCTAGGCCCTGTCATTCCGAGCGGAGCGAGGAATCTGCAGTTGGTTGTTTTCAAGGAGATAAAATGCAGATGCTTCGCTTCGCTCAGCATGACAGACGATTTCTTCACACCTTCTTTTTGTCGGGATGTATGCGCCTGGTCCTGGATGTTCGATTGGAAGAAAGCCCTTCGGGCCATCGAAGAATACAACCCGCCCTGGAAGTAGCGGCGGGTTTACCCCGCCATTTTCGTCCTCGTGGGACGGCTCTACGCCGCCGTGTGGCGAGGTAAACTCGCCGCTACAATATGGGATTGTAAGGCTACCGATGAAATGTTTCGTGGACTAGACGATAGCCTGCGTGGTAATCTTCGCGCCATGAACCAGCGTGAGGCAGCTATCGAAGCGATGCTGGATAACGGTGGCTATGCCGCGCTCGACGAGCTTTACAAGAGGGCACTGAAGGTTCCCGGCGTGATCTGGGAGACTCTTTACGACGGCAAATGGCGAGGTAAACTCGCCGCTACGGCACTAAGGTGCGCCGCCTCCCAGGGTAAAGCGATTCATTATTTGATGACACGTCCTCAACGACGGCAATTGACTCCAAACCGGTACCAGCCTTAGTTCTGCAGCTTCTTCACACAGCGTGGAAGCAGGCAGCCTTGGTGAAGACACCAGCGGATTGCGCACCCTGAACGGTGGTTCGATGAGGTTTTCCAGAGACTGAGGGCCCAAGTTCACGGCGGAGAGCCTCCGACGGATGGAGGAAAACTGGGACGTTGCCACGTCGCGCGGAACTTGAGGGCGGCTTCGGGTTCACGTTCTTCTTCACCCTGCCGGCATGATGCGGAGTGTGAAAAACCGGACGGCAAAAAGCCCACGAGTTCTATAAGAAACTTATCGTCGCTTGGGCAGGGTTTCGCAGTTCGCGCAGGACTGTGCTCCGCCGGAACACTGCACGGCGCGAGCTGAGAGGGCCAAGCGACGAAGAGAGCTGCGCGAAGACAGGCTTTCGAAATGATTAGCTCACGTCCCTAGTCCGTTGTGGTTGACCTCAAAGTCCGGTCGGAAGCGTGGGAGTATGGCGTTATTCACAGGCGTCGATTCCGCCAGCGCTTCTAAAGGGGGTCTCTTCGCGGGCATCAATTCCCCTGCCGCACGCTGCAAACGGCGCATACAGTTTTGCCATTCCAGGTTGGTGCAGTTCGATTTGCGGCAGTCGAATTCACAGATGGCACTGTCTTCGGGGGCCTCACTGATAATCTGTCCCCAGGTCCAATTCAAGACGTTTTGAAGAAGTTTCATGGCGCCCGCTCCTTAAGAATGTCGCCTATGGCGCGCTGCTCAGCCTTTTCTTGGCCCAGACTGGCCGGCGCCGCCGGGAATATTCCCTAGCCCTCATCCCCTGTTATCGGCATCGGGCCGTCGCACGTTAAGGATTTTTCGATAATGTCATTACTTATTTCTTAAGGCGCCCTGAAAACGTGCCAGTTTAACGGAAAAACGACAATCAACCGAAAGAATCCACTTCGCGCGGGTAAGTAAAATAGTCAAAGTCAGCGAAGAGGGCGCGAGCGACATTGAAGTGAATTCCAGAATTCCGCCGAAGCCCCCTCTCAGCTACAAATCATCTGCATGACGCCGTCTTCCCGTCAACTTGGATACAAAACAGCGTGGGAGCCCCCTTGGGTGACTCGCCGCAGTGCCAGGACTCAGCGCAGCCGCCCGGGCTCTGTGATGTTGGCAGCCACGTCCAGGAGCGACCTCAGTGCCGGTGAATGATTCTCTCGCTCGTACGCAACCCCCATTTCGGTCATCTCCTGCTTGCCTAACCGCCGGTATATGACCTGCTCGTGACGGAGGCTCCGGATCGACTCCGGCACAATCGCAACACCGAGTCCTGCCGCCACCAAGCTAATCGTGGTCTGGATTTGCAGCGCTTCCTGCACGACCTTGGGCCTAAATCCCGCCCGGCTGCACAGGCGCTCAATTTGGTCGTATAGCCCCGGCGCGACATGCCGAGGAAAGCGGATAAATGCTGCTTTTGCCAAGGCTCGCACCGGCACTACGAGCCATCGCCCCACTTCGTGGCCCTTGGGGACGGCCAATATCAGCGGCTCCCGCAAAATGGATTTCACGATCAACGACGGGTGGGGACTATCCACCGGCAGGCGGAGGAAGCCGATGTCAATGCTCCCTTGCGTCAAGCTTTCGAGCTGCTGTTCGGAGCTGAGCTCATGGAGCCTCAAGGTTATGCCCGGAAATTTCGTACGGAAAACGCGCACAATGTTTGGAAATACTGTGTGAGGTGCGGCGCCGGAAAAGCCGATCCCGAGATTTCCCAATAGACCTTGGGACGAGCGACGGGCCACCATTCGAATCCGATTCGCCTGGCCGAGTGTACGTCGTGCTTCCGCCAGCACGGCCTCACCGGCCTCGGTCAGTCGCACGTGGTGCTTGGTGCGATCGAAGAGCGCCACTCCTAATTCCTCTTCGAATTGCCGGATCTGCTGACTCAGAGGAGGCTGGGCAATATGCACCCGCCGGGCAGCACGCGTGAAATTCAACTCCTCGGCTACGGCAACGAAATATCGAAGGTGGCGTAGTTCCATGACCCATATACAATACATATCGCTTTGGACGAAATCAATATTGGACATGTATTGCCGGCATCAGTTAGCGTGTTTTGTGAGGAGGAAGAAATGGCAGAGCAGAATACCGCGAAACAAGAAGAGATCCACAGCCGCGTGCGGGCACAATTTGGCCGGGCGGCGGCAGGGTACACCCAAAGCGCCGTGCACCGCGATCCGGCGGCTCTGGAAAAAGTTGTCGAACTCGCACAACCCAAGCCAGGGGATGTGGCCTTGGATGTCGCAACCGGAGCGGGGCACGTTGCCATGGCGCTGGCTCCGCATGTGGCCAGGGTGATTGCTTATGACATGACGGAAGATATGCTGCAGGAGACGCGGCGAAGCGCTGCGGCGCGCGGGCTGAACAACCTTACCACGCAAAAAGGGGCTGCAGAGGAACTGCCCTTTCTACGGGGAACTTTTGACATCATTACGGTGCGCCACGCCCCACATCATTTTGCCAAACTGGAGAGTGCAATTTGCGAGATGGCGCGCGTGGCAAGAATTGGCGCGCGAATCGTAATCGTGGACAGTTACGCCCCGGAGGAGACCTCGCTTGACCAGCAATGGAATCATATGGAAAAGCTTCGCGACCCGTCGCACGTACGAAACTATCGGCCGAACGAGTGGCGAACCATGATAGCAGCGGCAGGCTTGCGCATTACGTTTGAGGAACTCGATCACTGCACGGAGAACGGTGGGCCGATCAATTTTGCCGACTGGACTCGGAGGATGAAAACGCCAGCGTCCGCTGTGCAAGAACTGAGCCGGCTATTCCGGAGCGCACCACCCGCCTTGGTGGAGGCATTGAAAGTGCAAATCAAAGGGGACACGATATGTTTCCGCGTGCCGCAAATAACTATTGCAGCGTTGCGACAACGGCACGTTGGCGACAGGTGATTTTGTGGAACCATACACGTCCGGCGCGCGTGGTCCAGACAACGGCTTGTTGGTCTGTCCCCATGGGCCTTCGGCCCGCGAAACGCCATGAAAAACAGTCGCGGGTGGCGCAGACGTGCCCGTAGTTTGGCATGTCTGCGCCCCTGTCTAGTATTACTATGTTAAGTAGTGTCCTCAAAGACTCGATTGAACTTCGTTCCGCAGAAGGGACAGAGTCCGCTCCATCTCACCAGCCAAGGCTGGATCGTGTGGAGAATCTGTTCCCACGTCGCACCAAAAGTTTTTTTTACGCCGTAAGTAGACGGTCAGGATAAAGAGATAAGCCACGGCGGAAAGTACCAGATGATGATGAAAGCCTCTCCAAGAGCGGCCTTCGAAATGGTCCAACCCCAAGTCATCCTTGGAGCGCTGAAAGTATTGTTCGATGTGCCAGCGGGAACGGCTCAGTTTCAAGCAGCGGGCTTTGGCGGGGGGACGGTGGAGATGGGCCAAATAATAGTGATAGGGTTCAGGATCCCCCGTCGGCCAGTCCACCACCAGCCAGACTTTTTCCAGTTCGCCCCCCGCGTGGCGCAAGTCGTGTTGCAGAAAAACCTCGCGCCAAGCCAGACGCGTGCGCCGGGTTTGTCCGCCCGCCGTCACCCAAGAGCACTTCTTCCATTCGTTCTCCGGGATCCGGTCGGTCAACTCCGCCAGGGTCGCGGCGGGAGGCTCCCCCTCACAGACATAACGGCGAACCCGCTTGACCTCGGTCCGTACCTCGCGGTCCCATCCCTTGAGCGCCTGCCCGTCGACTTGCAGAAAAAACTCCAGCTCCAGGTCGCGCACCCCGGCGCGAAATTCCGCGTTGTTGCCGTAGGCGCTATCCCCCAAGACGGGGGCCGGGGGAACTCCGTCGCACCGCGCTTGGCGCAGGATCTCCAGCGCCAGCTCCGGCTTGGTGGCAAACGTCACTTCCTCCGGGACGCCGGCGGCCTGGCAGCGTTCCCGGTCGGCGGTCCAACGCTCGGGCAGATACAGCCGCCCGCCCACCGGCGCGGCGATCCACCCGTCGCTCACCACCACTTCCACGCTCACTTGACAGTTGGCCTGCTTGCCAGCCGCCCCACAATATTGATGCCCAACTCCCGCCGAGTGCGAACCCTGCTTGACCCAACCGGTTTCATCCACCACCCAAGCCTCCAGCGGCTCCAAGTGCGGAATGATTTCCTGCCGGATCGCCCGCCACAACTCTTCCTCCTTCCAGGGGCTGTCGGTAACAAACTGTTGCAGACTTTGCGAGTCCACGCCCAGCCGCTCCGCCATGGGGATGATCGATTTGCGTTGACCGGGCATCAGCAGGCCCTCCACGTAACGGGTGGCCGCCACGCGCCGTTCACTTCGGCCGAGTCCGGCAATCAGCGGATTCAGAAACTCCAGGAATTGCGTCACGCTTTCTTTCCAAAGCTTGGCGTTCCAGACGATGGGTTTCATGCGCCCATGCTAAGTCATACGAAGGAGAATTGCAAGAGCTACATAACATAGTAAT
>CAWIUZ010000426.1:0-3342 GCA_963838915.1 uncultured Acidobacteriota bacterium | reverse complement strand
GTCAGGATACGCCCAACCATCGAATACTTCGGGCTTGCCTTCGGGGCCGATGGCCTGGCGCGCCAGCGCATAAAGCTGCTCCGGCTCGGCTACGGGCAGGGGCCGCAGCAACAGGGCGTCGATCAGCCGGAACGCGCCGGTGCAGGCGCCGATTCCGAGCGCCAGCGAGAGAATGGCCGCCGCGGAGGTGACCCTGTTCTTGCGAAGTTGCCGCCAGCCGAAGATGGCGTCGGCGCGCAGCGAGTCAAGCCACGGGATGAGCCTCGCGTCGCGGCTCTCTTCACGCAGGCGCAGCGCCGCACCAAACGCTCTTCGCACATCCTCGGCATCGCGACCCTGCTCGGCCGCCTCTTCGAGGTGTGACTGGAATTCTTCCTCGATCTCGCGGCTCAATCGGTCGCCGCGAAATACGTTCACCACGCGTGACCATAACGACATCTCACACCGCCTTAGGGTTCCTATTTGACGTAGCGCCGACCTTCAGAGCCTGCCCTGAGCAAAGCGAAGAGTCGGCAGATGCTGGCGCCATCACGCTGCGGAAAAACCCCTTTTGAATGTCATCCTGAGGAGTCGCAGGCGGTCCTGAGTGAAACGAAGGAAGGATCTCTGCAGTTCGTCGAAACTCCAACTGCCGGGATTCTTCGCTTCGCTCAGAATGACATGGTGCAAGGTGTTTCTCCGAAGCCTTCAAAGAGGCCAGCGCTACGTGTCCACGTACGAATCTGTCGTCCTTAAGACGCGATTTACAGCCGCTGTCACTACCAGCCACCGCGACTCTTCCGTGGCCAGTTGCTTCTTACCCTGCGCCGTCAGTTCATACAGGCGCGACCTGCGCCCGCTCGCTTTCGTGATCCATTCGGCGCGAATCCAGCCGGCCTCCTCCATCCGGTGCAGCGCCGGATAGAGCGAGCCTTCCTCGACTCGAAGCACTTCCCCCGACCTTGCCTGGATGGCGGTCATGATGGCGTAGCCGTGCAAACGAGGCTGCCGCGAAAGGATTTTGAGCACCAGCAGATCGAGGGAGCCTTGCAGCGAATCGGGCCTGGACATGTTCAAACCTCACACTACTTAGACGTCTGAGTACTCGAAATGTTAGCAGGAAGATCGGCTGAATTCTATCGAAAAACTACGTCATTCCCGCGAAAGCGGGAATCCATTGTGTTCGGGAGCCGCAATGGACCCCCGCTGCCGCGGGGGCGACGACGCGAAGGGTTGTCAACTGTTCGGGTGGCTTTAAGGGGTTCGCAACAGCTAGCCGGCCAGCGGAGAATCGGTGGAACCAGCTGCTTCGGTAGAGTTCTGACGGATTACGCCAGTCTGGTCAGTGTAGTAGTAGTTGTACCCTGTCGTCCCTGGTGTGATAGGGCCGGCGGTAATTGAGTAGGAGTAAATTCTGCCCGATGTATCAGCCACACCCGCCGAATAGGTAAAGGTGTAGCCGCTCTTGGAGCTTTCTGTCGCGCCCGCCGAGCCTCCCGAGAGGATGCTGTCAATCAGTTCCGCGCCCGATGGGACCGCCACGGTCCCGGTGCTCGGCGGACCCAGGTAGCCTAAGGTCGGACTGTAGCCGCCATAAGTTGAACTGTAGGTTGCCTCCGCCGTAAGCATGACATGAAGTGATCCCACGGCTGAGGCCTGATTGGCTGCGGCCCTCGACCGCATCAAGTTCGGGATGGCAATGGCCGCAATGACCAGAATGACTGCAACAACAATCAGCAACTCGATGAGTGAAAAAGCTCGTGGATTGTTATTCATATGTCTACCTGGTTACATACACTACCCATGTAACGCTTCAATGGCCTAGAGCACTTTCCGTGCCAGCCAGAACGTTTGAAAACAAATTAACGGGAGGTAACCGACGTGTTTCCAATAAGTTAGAGTAGGGCCAGGACTTAGGTACACAATTCCTGGTCCAAAAGTACCGGACTCGCCATTTTCCGTCGTAAGGGTGTGACAGAATGTGTCAGCACCGCTGCTGTGATATGCTCTGCTTGATTGGCTGGTAAGCCGCTGTTCTCGTCGCGCGACTTGTTGGTCTCTAACAGCGACTGCCGGCTCGCTACGTTGACCTGAGAACCGGACTCATACGCGAGGTGACACCGAAGTGAACAAGGTACAAGTTAGTTTTGCGGATTACTTTGCCCAGACGATCCAGCGAATGCGGGAGGACGGATTGTTGCTGGTGACCACGGGTGCGGACGGAAAACCGAATGTCATGACGATCGGGTGGGGAACCATCGGCTGCATATGGTCGCGCCCTGTCTTCATCGTGCTGGTCAGGCCCTCGCGCCACACCTATAGCCGGCTCGAGCAGGTGAACGATTTCACCGTGAACGTGCCCCCACGAGAAATATCTGAGGCAGTGGAACTTTGCGGAACGACTTCCGGGCGTAACCACGACAAGTTTGAAGAAGCGCATTTGACCCCGATCCCCAGCCGCGAAGTGCGCTCACCCATTATCAAGGAGTGCGTGGTTCACTACGAATGCCGGACCCTCGATCGCAATGATCTCGAGCCCCAGGCGCTGACCCAGGCGGTGCGCGAGGAGTTCTACTCCAATGATGATTTCCACCGCGTCTACTTCGGAGAGATCGTGGCTGCCTATGCCGACGAAGATGCCAGCGCGCGCCTGAGTGTGCCAAGCAGGGAATAGGGATTAGGGATTATGGAACAGAGGGTCGGCGGCTGGCGCAGAGCGGAGCTCTGCGGTTTTCATTGATTGGAATGTTGCCAAAGCGCAGAGCTTCGCTCTGCGCCAACCTTGTTAAAATGAAGAACTGCTGGACGCACTACGCTGGGAGCTGGGGGCGGCCACAAGGGCCGCCTCGACACTTTCGTGGCGAGGATAAACTCTATGCGCATCATTCTTCGCAGTTTGCTTCCCATTGCAGTGGTTATTGCGATCGCGGGTTCGCTCGAGGCCCAACTGCCCCAGTCGACGATGAATCGCATCGACGACATCGCGACCAAGGCATTGGCGGACACAGGTGCGCCCAGCGCCTCCCTCGCAATTGTGAAGGACGGTCGGGTCGCTTACGTTAAGGCCTACGGCAAGGCGCGCCTCGAGCCGCCCACTTCCGCCGAACCCGAAATGCGTTACAGCATCGGCTCCGTCAGCAAGCAATTCCTGGCTGGGGCGATATTGCTGCTGGTTCAGGACGGCAGACTCTCGCTCGATGACCACGTGGGACGCTTCTTCCCCGTTTTGACGCGCTCGAATGAGATCACCATTCGCCAGCTCCTGTCCCACACTTCCGGGTATGAAGATTACTACCCGCTGGATTACGTGGCTCCCTTCATGCAGCAACCCGTCACACCGCAGGGCATCCTTGAACGCTTTGC
>CAWIUZ010000425.1:0-6921 GCA_963838915.1 uncultured Acidobacteriota bacterium | reverse complement strand
TATGTCGTGTACTTGGTTCGTTGCGTGCCTTCTTCAGTCTGGACCTCTTCTTGAAGCCGTTGACTCGGGGATCTGGGAGTGCGGCCATGTCCCCCTGAGTGACGGAAATCGCCGTCATAACGGGGCACTTTGGAAGGGCGGGGCTTCAGCCCCGCCGACTCCGGAAGCGCGACGGGTGGGGCCTTTAGGCCCTGAAGCCACTTTGCCTCAGGGGCCGAAGCCCCCGAGGGCAGGCCGTTTTCCATGGCGGGGCTAAAGCCCCTCCCTTCCCGGTACTCCGCGATATGACGCGGATTTTCGTCAGGGAGTACCAGTTCTTTTTGGATTCCGCCCCCAGGCGGCCTTCGCAGTGGACGGCAACAATCCCTGGAAACCAGACTGGGAACAAACCGGCGCATTCGAAATCCCTCCGGCCGATGCGTATCCAAAAGCTCTGGGGAGCCGAGGTTCGCATCACCAACCAAGCTCGCCAGGCGCGCAACCGTCAACTCGACTTTTTCAGGGTCAGGGCAAATCGGGGAGAACAGGTCTCCTTGCAAAGTGCGGGGAGGCGCCGCTTCCACGCCAAGCATGATCTTCACAATTGGCGCGGAAGGGGGAGCAGATTTCTAAACGCAAGACCAGCAACTTCAAGAGAGTCTTTGCATCGCTCATCGGCACTGGGAGTTGCAGCGTCAACTCAAAAACCTCCGATGCCGCCCCTTTCTGCTGATCAGTTATCTCGGCGCATGGCCGCCCGGGAGCATTTCGATCGTCTTCGAACGAAGGCTCGAGCCGGAGTCGCAGATGAATAGCTCCCGCGGCCAATGAACGCGCGGCTACTCTTGAGCACATTCGCTCCAGCAACTGGCCCAGGAGAATTGACAAAGGTTCCATCTCACTCACGGCGTCTTCCAGTTCCATCTCCTCTTCGAAATAACCAGATGGTTGCGCCGGGATGAGCGCTCGCACTGCCGCACCACGGGCCAATTGATGCAGGAGAACTCCTTGGTGCCCCAATCGCTCGGAAAGCTCCAGGACGGGCAAGGCCGCAAACGATGCGCAGGTGTGGATGCCCCAACGTTCCAGTGTTCCCGAAAGGTCCGCCTGATCGTATGTTGCACTTGCAGTTTCGTCTTTCTGCCTGGAAACATTCACTCCTGCAGCAGAGGATAAAAGGGCGGTAACCGGCGCCTTCCCAAGAATGGCCGCTTCTTCACCTTCCGGAATAACAGTGATCCCGGGGAAAGCACGGGAAGCAAGAACAGCGGCCTCGATGTTGGAGGCGGCGGCAATCTGCGCATCCATACCAAGGCGCTCCGCACCTTCGGCAAGGCTGCGGGCGATGTTTTCATCTGACCCGGATAAGGAAGCAAGCCCGGCAAGATCGAGGACGATGTTATCCGGTGCAGTGTCTTCAACTCGGGGCGAAATAGACCAGGCGAGTTCAAGCAGCGCGGCATGTGCAATCTTCTCCTGCGCGCGCGAGCGTTGAAGGATCTCAATCCCACCAAACTGCTCCACTTCGGATTTCGACATTCCGAGCTTGATTCCCCTCGCCGAGGCCTGCTGGTTCTCGCAAATGACCGGGCGGAGCTGCAAAGCCGCATCCACAAGAACCATGGGTCTGCTCTTTATTCCAGGCGGTGAACGCACTACCGCCTGAAGCAAGAAATCGGGAACAAAAATGGAAGCAAAAGACATAGCTCGACCGGCGAGTGACAATCGTTGTTCTTATTCCTTCGAAGGTGCGAAAGAATTGGCTGTCATGCTGAGCGAAGCGAAGCATCTGCATTTACCCCCTTGAAAACAAATGCAGATTCCTCGCTGCGCTCGGAATGACACAACTGGTCGATTTCTTCACACCATCTTCGCGCCGCAATTCAGCGAGTTCGCGAACAGACGACTTTCGCCTTCAGCCGCGAACCCCAAAACAGTCGCGCGCGCGGATCGCCGGGGATCCCCGGGTGATTCTGCGCGCCCTCTAACCATTGTGCGGTCTCCGTCTCCATTTGAACCACGAGCGACGCGCAAGATTTGGCATGAGGCTCCTGCTCGAGCACAAGGAAGATGGTGGGCGTTTGCTCTACGGCTCGACGAAACCGGAACCACACATAGAGAGGAATGCAGCGGACCGTTTCCGGAGGCATGTCGCCCAGGTCCAAAGCGACGAGCCCGAAGCCGCCGGCATGCAAAACCAAGTCCGTAGCACGAAACGCCTGATCGATGCCTGCGCAGCGCACCCAAAGCAATTGTCTTAATTGCACGCCCGTTGCTTCGGCGGAGTACGGGTCGAAAGTGTTGTGCGCATCAATGAGAGCGCAAGCTTCGCCCTCAGCCGTACGCAAGGCCAGTGCCGACAGCATCAGACTGGTCCGGCCGGAGCCGCTGGGCCCGCAAATCTCCGTAATGGCGCCACGGGGTAATCCCCCGGTCAGGCAATCGGTTTCAGAGTTTCCAGTGGGAACTGTTTCTCCCCTTTTGCTGTTCCGATAATTAAAGGGATCTGGAAAACGGGAAGCCAGAACCGACGCAATTTGGGAGCGCAACAGTTTAAAATCTCGTGCCATGACTTTACTCCGAGTATTCGCTTTTTCTTCGCCTCCGTGAAAAGTATCGCTCCGGCCGCCTCGTTTGTCAAGGCCTCACCCGATCCTCCGGCGGTGTAGGAAGAATCTCCTCAGAAGGTCGAAATTACAACAGCCGAGCCTCTTAGCAGCCTTGAAGTTGCTTGTCATTCCGAGCCCTTCGCTGTCATCCTGAGCGCAGCGAAGAGCCTGTCCTGAACGAAGTGAAGGAATCTTGCTCTGGGTGCTCAGGGTAAACTCCGCGAGGAATCTTGCCCTGACTCCTCTTTGGCGACCTGCCCGACGCAGTGCGAGATTCCTCGCTGCTATGAGAACGGCGAACCAGGACCCCCTCACCCGGCCCACGACGGCTGATGAACACGCCGTCGCGGGCCACGCCTCTCCCCCAAGGGGGAGAGGGCATTTCCCTGACAAGGGTCTTCGAACTCAGTGGGGGAGACCAAGCATTTCAGCGTGGAGGTCTAGTGCCTGGTTGATCTCATGGAGAAAATCATCCCGCAGGCGTGTACTGCCGGCCGTCTCAACAGAGCGATGCATGGAAAGGAATGCGATGCGGGATTGATGAGGCAGCAGCCAGGTATAGCGCCACAGGTACAGGCCTGTGATTGGAAGCGTAGGCAGGTAGTATCCCGCACCACGCCGGCCCCAAAAGTGCGCAATTAAGATGACCTGGAGGATATAGGATCCCAGGACCACCAGGACGCGCCAGAGCCAGGCTGTGGTTTTGTCGCGGCCACTTTCATTCTTGAGTAAACCCGTCCAAAAGAGAACGGCCAACGCCACAAGGTGATTGACCAGACCGTAGATGGCGAGGGGAAATCCCAAAACCGTTTCCAGCAAAACGACGGCGCGGCCCAGGCGTGCGCCCAACCAGGCGCCCGCCCCTTCGGTTTCGAGGCGGTGGAGTGCGCCCTTACGGCAGGCCTCACGCCACGCTGCAAGCATCTCCCGCAGCGAAACCAGCAAGCCGGGATGCAAGTAGTTCATCTGCTCTACCCATTGAACTACGAAACTGCTGAGTTCAAACCCCTCGAGCTTCTGTTTCCCCGCCGGATTCGACTCAAACTCTTCCTTCAGGCCACCGCGCAACACCTGCTCGAGGTCCGTCAGGAATTCCGCGAGAGCCGAAGGTTGAAGGCGAAAAGAGTTCTCCTGACATCTCTCGTCGAGATACCGGGCAAGTTCCTGCACCCGATCTTGCTGACTGCCGGCCGCCCGGGAAATAAGGTCTTTCGCAATCTCCGGCTGATCAATATCCGCCAGTAACTCTCTCGAGCGTGTGCGCCCCACGGGCACGAAAAGGTGAACGAGGAACAGCTTGAGCCCCTCAAGCGCGGGTTGCGGGCCCTCCGCGTCTAGTGCGATCAAAGCCGCATCCGTGGTGAGGGCGCGCGGCACCGGGGAATTCGCGTGGGCAGGGGCGACGAAGGTCGCCACCGCAGCCTGCTCAGCCAGCAGCGTACGGCAGGTTTCGAGCGCCGCCGCACGGTTCCCGGGGGTATAACAAATCATGCCCAAGCCCCGCGCAAGAAAAGTGGGGAGCAGTCCTTTGACTAATCTCGCGGGGACAAGGCAGCGCACCTGCCGCTCAAATCCCGCCACCAGAATCAGGGCGTCTAGAAACCCTTCCGGGTGGCTGACTATCAGAAGGGCCGGGCCTGGCTCCATCAACCGATCCTCGTGCAGCACGCGGACTCTTCGAGAGGTAAGGCCAAACCACATCCGGATTAGGCCACGCCAGAACCTGTAAACAAAAGGTGTGGTTGGCGCCGGGGGGGGAGCAAACTCAATTGTTGCTGTGGTACTATCCATCCGAAGCTCTCTCCGGTTTCATCTGACCGTCGACTAACGGCGGCGCGGCGCCCGTGGCGAGGGTGTGCGAACCGGCGGCGAGTTGCTGTCCCACCCTTCGACAAACCCCTGCGGGCGCGTAATGGTATTAAACAAAGCGTACACCTTCTGGACCTTGTTTCCGTGCTCGTCCAGCAGATTGAGGCGGAATTGAGGGACCTTTGCATTCTGCGCCACGCGAATGGGAAAGTAGCCGCGCAGACCGCTTTCGGCATAGGACGTGACGTATTGCTGGTTCTTCATCCACCAGGTAAAAACACGAATGTGAGTAAAGTCCGCGTCCTGGTTGGCTGTGCGGTCGGCGGCAAGGTATTGCGGCACTTGACGGCCGTTGTCGGCCACCGTGTTGAGCACCATCCAAGCCACCAGGTTGTAGCCCTGGGCGTTAGCGCTGATCGCCGCCGGAATATCGAGTGTAACAGAGCGGCCCGGAACCCAGCCTGCGCGCGCATCCGCCTTGACGAGATACCACACCTCTTTGGCTGCCGGTGAAGAAGGATCGGCAGATTGAACGGGCCGCTCCACGATCTTGCGCCCGAACACCTGGAGTTTTTGGTTATTGGGCAGTTGAGCCAGAGAAGCCGAGTCACGCGAGGGCTCAGACCTTAAATTGATCGACTGCGGCGCGTGCGCTTCTGCCTGTGGGGGAAAGTTCTCCAAATCCCTCAGCAGCTTTTGCGAGCCTTCGTAGGCTTCGGAATCCACGATATCTTTCGATTCCACCCATCCCGTGCGGCCATCTTCGAGTTTGACTTTTGCCCAGTTGCGCGACCGAAGGAGAACCTCGACCCGGTCACCCGCCCTTACAGATTCGACGGCGAGGCGGATCTCGCCCGGAGCATCCACCACTTCCAGCGCACCCGGCAGGACGTACGCCACATTCTTGGGGGGGCGCGCTTTGCGCCAGGATGCGTAATAATGGTAACTAATGATTCCGCCAGCGATGATCAAGAGGAAGGCAAGAAGTTTGGTTCGGATATGCAGCCTCCCCATTTTTAGGATTCAGTCCTCGCGCCAGGCGCGACGCGTCTTGGAGCACGGCAGGTTCGCAGCCGTCCTCCAAGAAGTACTCAAAAATCTTGAGGCATATTCTACACTATTGTGGAAGCGAGTACTGTCCCAATTTGGTAGTGTCCTGGTTTCGGCGTAGCGCTGGCCTTTAGGCCAGCATCTGCCGACCTAAAGGCCAGCGCTACGAGTCAAATTAGAACACTGCCAGGGAGGTGAATTACGAAAGTCGAACGCCTTCTAATCCCGAGCCTGGAAGGGACGCTTGAAGCCCTCCTCGAGTGGGATACTCGCGCCAAGCCAGGTTTCGCGGCGCTGGTGTGCCATCCTCACCCGGTCTACGGGGGGACGATGCACAACAAGGTCGTCTTCCGTGCAGCGAAGGCTGCGGCGCACGCAGGTTTGCCGGCTCTGCGCTTCAATTTCCGCGGCGTCGGCAAGAGCACCGGGAGTTACAGCCACGGCATCGGCGAAGTCGAAGACGTCAGGGCGGCGCTCGATTTTCTCGCCGTACGCTTCCCTGCTGTTCCCGTTTGCCTCATCGGATTTTCTTTCGGCGCGAGGGTTGGACTTCGGGTTGGAGCTACCGACCCGCGCGTGGCGGCGCTTGTCGGGTTGGGCGTTCCCGTTGCAGTCATGAACTTTGACTTCCTGCTTGGAGTGCTCAAACCCAAGCTCATCGTCCAGGGAACTCTTGACCAGTTTGGGCCGCGCGCCGCCGTCGAGGCTTTTTATAACTCGTTGGCTGAGCCTAAACAAATCCACTGGGTTCAGAGTGCGGATCATTTCTTCACGGGGAAGCTCGAAGAGGTCCAGGGAGTCATCAGCGACTTCCTGGAATCAGCGCTGAATTTGCCGGCAGCAGATTAGGCAGTTCGGTCGCCGAAGCTTACGATTCCTGTCATTCCGAGCGCAGCGAGGAATCTCCCTGTGGTCAGTGGAGGAAGCAGCCAGGGCGAGATTCCTCGCGGAGTTTACCCTGAGCACCCAGAGCGAGATTCCTTCACTTCGTTCAGGACAGGCTCTTCGCTGCGCTCAGGATGACAGCGAAGGGCTCGGAATGACAGTGCTTGGGAATGAAAGCAGAGAGCTGGAAATAACAGCCAGGGGGAGAAGCGAACAAATGGACGAAGACAAAAGTCAGGAAAGCCAGCCGCTCTATTGCCCCCAATGTGGCGAGGTTGTCGAGCCGCTGGTGTGCGGCGACTGTGGCGCGGTGATTTGCCGCAAATGCGGGACACCGCTCGAAAGGGTTGATGAATTAGGAATAGGGTAACGCCTCAGACGCGTTTCTCACCACGATTACAGCGGACTGGAAGGGCGGGGCTGATGAGTCTTTGTGAAAACTCGATTAGTCTGTCATTCCGAGGAGCCGCAGGCAACGAGGAATCTCGCACTGCCTTGAAAACATTCAGAGCAAGATTCCTCGCGGAGTTTACCCTGAGGACCCAGAGCGAAATTCCTTCACTTCGTTCAGGACAGGCTCTTCGCGGAG
>CAWIUZ010000424.1:0-4352 GCA_963838915.1 uncultured Acidobacteriota bacterium | reverse complement strand
CGCCCCTGCCCACCGAATCAAGCGTATAATTCGGTTTCACTTGAGAAGCTGGTGCTGCTGCTTTTGAGACGAGACGCCAATGAAGTTGCCTAGAGGGGAGCGAGCGGTCGTTGATCTGGCTAAACTCACAGACTACTGCTTGAACGAAAAACATCTTCGCGGCCGTCACAAGGCTCGGGTCTTCGCGTCTGTGCTGGGCATAACCAGCGGCGATTCGGAGGTTCTGCGGCAAAGGCTGCTAGACGCCGCGGCGGAGGAAGACGCGACACTCGGCGACAGAGATGACTACGGCCAAAGGTACGTGCTAGACTTCTCAATGGCGGGACCCAAGGGAAGAGCGACGGTTCGGAGTGTCTGGATCATATTGGCGGACGAGGCTTTACCGCGCCTGCTGAGTTGCTACGTGCTGTGAGGTAAGTGCGATGGAACAGATTAAGCCATTCGTCGTCGTGGCGCTCCTGGAGGATCTGCCGGCGCGCAACCTGCAGCGCGGCCAAGTTGGTACCGTGGTAGAAACTCTCGCGCCTGATGTATTTGAAGTCGAATTCAGCGACAACGAAGGGCGCGCTTACGCCACGTGCCCTCTTCGCTCCAGCCAGCTGATAGTCCTCCATCATGAACTTGCCAGCGCCTCGTGAACATGACATTTGGGTTTTGCCCAGGGCGGCTACAAGCACGCCCCTTCCCATCAAATCAAGCGTATAATCCCGTTTCATTTGGGACCTCACTGGCGGCCGACCTTCGGGGACTTGGTGGTTGGTCCGAGTTGTCGTACAATTGTCTCGACGTTAAGTTCAGCCAAAACAATATCGGCAAATTGGAGTAACCATGTCGACGCGCCATTCATTTGGTGAGATTCACCTTGATGTGACGGCAGGTCGCGAGCGATCGCAGGCCAAGCCGGATGCCGAGACGCCGTTTCGAGTTGCTATTCTGGGGGATTTCAGTGGCCGTGCCAACCGCGGTCTGCTTGAGAGCGGTGACGCTCTCGCCGGCCGCCGTCCGATCATGGTCGATCGCGACAACTTTGATTCCGTGCTGGCCAAACTCGCGCCTCGCCTCGACTTAACGCCGGGCGGAGAGGGCGATTTTTGCATCGCTCTCCGATTTGCGGATCTGGACGATTTTCATCCGGACAGGCTTTTCGAGCAGGCGCAGATATTCCAGAAGCTGCGGGAAACGCGCCGGAAGCTCGGCGATCCGGCGACTTTCGCCAAGACCGCGGCGGAACTGACTTCAGCAGCGGCGCAAGCTGAAGCGCCCCCACCGCAAGCCACGCCAATTGAGGCGCAGGTCCCAGCGTCCTCGCCTCGAGCTTCTGCGCAGGACATCCAGAGTTTGGTTTCGGGAAGTCTTCTGGACGACATGCTGGAGGCAACCGAAAGCAAGGCACAAGATCAAGCAAGCAAGCGGCCGGACGAATGGAGCGGGTTGTTGCACAAGCTTGTCGCCCCTCATCTGGTGGCTAAAGCTGATCCTCGGCAAGCGGAATTGATTGGGTTGATCGACAAAGCCACGAGCGCTCAGATGGAAGCACTCCTGCACGCACCCGCTTTCCAGGCTCTTGAAGCTGCGTGGCGAGCGGTGTACTTTCTGGTGCGAAACGTAGAGACGGATACTCATCTCAAGCTATTTCTGATTGATGTCTCGAAGCAGGAACTTGCCCATGACCTGATGGCATCCAGCGATTTGAGATCGACGGGAATGTACAGGTTGCTGGTGGAAAAGACCGTCGGCACGCCGGGGGCGGAACCTTGGGCAGTGATTGCCGGAGATTTCACCTTCGGGCCCAGCTTCGGAGATACCGAATTGCTGGCTCGAATCGGCAAAGTGGCCGCAAGCGCCGGCGCGCCCTTCCTCGCGGGTGCGAGTCCGCGCCTTTTGGGCTGTGATTCCGCGCTTTGTCTACCAGAGACGCGGGAATGGAAAGTTGCGATGTCCGGCGAGGCAGCCGCATCCTGGCAAGGGTTCAGGAGTTCCCCTGAGGCTCGCTTTGTAGGCTTGGCGTTGCCGCGTTTTCTTTTGCGGCTGCCCTATGGCAAGGATACCGAGCCCATAGAACGCTTCCAATTCGAAGAAATGCCGGATTCCGAGGCCCATGAGAATTATTTATGGGGCAATGCAGCCTTTGCCGGCGCCCTGTTGTTGGCGCAGTCTTTTGCCGAGCAAGGGTGGGATCTACATCCCGGCACGCATTCGGAAATAGATGGGCTGCCCGTCTACGTTTATCAATCGAACGGCGAAACGGAGACCCTGCCGTGCGCCGAGACTCTTTTGACCCAGACGGCGGCGGAAGAGATGATGGAACGCGGTTTCATGCCGCTTGCCTCGTTGAAAGATCAGCCGGCGGTGCGCTTGGTTCGATTTCAGTCAATAGCCGACCCCGTCAGCGCCTTGGCTGGACGATGGGAATCTTAGGACGACGCGCGAAGCCCTACTGAGGATTACATAATATCGTGACGACCGACCCCCTAACCTGTCCGTCGGCTGACGGACACCCTCTCCCCCAAGGGGGCGAGGGCGTAAATTCGGGTTATTTCTCCCCTCGCCCCCTTGGGAGAGACGGGCTGGGGGTGAGGGGGCGATGTCGCTTAATTCCGCAACCCCAAGTAAAGTCAAACAATGATGACGAACCCTGAATTGAATCCTTACGACGAAGTTGCCTACCCATCGCTTCCTATTTCCCACACGCATCCTGACCGGCTGGCGACCGTCGGGATGCACTTCGGCATCCGGCCCGCGCCGGTGGAGCGCTGCCGGGTACTCGAGTTGGGCTGTTCGAGCGGCGCCAACTTGTTAGCCATGGCCGTGGGTCTGCCGGAAAGTGAATTTGTGGGAGTCGACCTGGCAGGGAAACCCATCGCTCGCGGGAACGCCATGGTGGAGGCTCTGGGGCTCGAGAATCTTACTCTGCGGCAGGCGGACTTACTGGAGATGGCCCCGGACTACGGCAAATTCGATTACATCATCGCCCACGGGCTTTACACCTGGGTTCCCGCCCCGGTTCGCGACCAGATGATGGCCATCTGCAAAGCCAGCCTCGAACCCCAAGGAATTGCTTATGTCAGTTACGACGCTTTTCCGGGGAGTTATGCGCGGGTAATGGTGCGCGAGATGATGTTGTTCCACATTCGAGATTTTCGTGAGCCACAACAACAACTCCAGCAGGCCGTGACCTTGCTGAAGCTGTTGGCGAAATCGGGTAAAGAGACCGAGCCCTACACCAAAACACTCCAGGACGAGTTTGAGCGCATGTCGACGCGCTCCCGGGAAGGCCTTTACCATGACGAGTTGTCGCCCGATTTCCAACCATTCTATTTTTATCAATTCATGGAGAATGCCCAGCGCCATGGCCTGCAGTTTCTGGGTGAGACTGACTTCTTCGAGATGCATAGCGGAGGGCTCTCGCCGCAGGCAAAAGAAGTGCTCGACAAGATTTCCGACGATGTCACTCTGCGGGAGCAGTACCTGGACTTCATGTGCGGACGAGCCTTCCGGAAAACGCTTCTGTGCCACGACGACGTGTCACTCGACCGCTCCGGGAAATCGGTTTCCGTAAGGTCCTTCTTCATATCAAGCCAAGCGCGACCGAAAGCTGGGGTTCCGAACCTCGTCCCCGAAGCGGGGGAAACATTCTGCAGCCCCAGTGGCACCGAACTCACGACGCCGAACCTTCTGGCGCGCTCGCTGTTCTGGTATCTGATCAAGTCACGCCCGGAGCGAATCCCCTTTGAAAAGCTGGCGAGAGAGGCCGAGTGCAGAGCGCGTCAGGAATTGGGCTTTGTTTCTAAACCAGACCAGGACATCGCCTCAGAGGTTGCGGATTTCGTATGGCGCACCTACCTGGCAGGACTGCTCGAGCTGCACGTTCACGTCCCGCCTTTTGCCACCGAGGTCAGCGAAAGACCGATGGCTAGCCCGCTGGCTCGACTGGAGGCTCGGAGCGGGAACGTGATTACTACGCTGCACTGCCGAAGCCTGCACCTGAGCGATCCACTGCAAAGGGGGGTGTTGATGCTGCTCGACGGCACACGCGACCTCGCCGCTCTCCGCAAAGATCTGCCCGAGATATTCAAGTCCGGGAATCTGACCATGGAGGAAGGCGGCCAGCCAGTGGTTGACATGCAAACTGTGGAGAAGAGGATTAGCGCCGAGACGGAAGAGATTTTGCATGATCTGGCACGCGCGGGGGTTCTGATGAAGTGATCTGCGGGAGAGCGGGAGTCTGCTGCGCCGTTTGCAGGCAAGTCGCTGCCGCGAGGCGGGTAGCACCGCGCGGCAACGCCGCAACCAAATGCAGATTCTTCGCTTCGCTCAGAATGACATGTCATCCTGAGCCCGTTCGCTTCGCT
>CAWIUZ010000423.1:0-5701 GCA_963838915.1 uncultured Acidobacteriota bacterium | reverse complement strand
CATCGATTTCCCAGCTTGATCCTGCCAGTCCGCCGCGGTTGAGGCTGGCGATGAGCAGCTTGTTGTCGAGCACCGTCGCCGCCCCGACGGAGCGGAGGAAGCCGTCGACGCAAAGCAGGTCCTCGAGAATGTCCATCGTCGCCATTACGCCATCCACGCGAGCGCTCGAAAGCACGCGCAGGATGCGCGCCAGGTAGTCGCGCCGGTCCGCCATAGCGAGGGGATTGTCGCCAACCTGCGTTACGTTGCGCGCGGGGTGATCGGCGGCAAGAATGTTGAGCTTGCCCGATGGCGCAAGCTGCTCTCGGCGGGTGCGGGCGGAGGCAACGCGGAACGCATATTCCGGATCGCTGACACGGGTTGCCGTCAAGAGCTCGAGCAGCGTGTCGGGCAGGAACTCACAGCTTGAAAACACATGCGCTGTGCTCATGCGCTCATCCTCTTCGCCTGGGTGCGGATCATGGTCTCGACCTCTTCCCGCGTCGGCATGGCCTCCGAGCAGCTCAGGCGGCTCACCACGATGGCGGCGGCTGCGTTTCCGAAATGCAGGCACTCGATCACGGGCTTGCCCGCCAGCAGGGCATAAATGAACCCGGAAGCAAAGCCGTCGCCGGCTCCAATGGTTGAAACCACGTCTACCTTGTAGGGCGGCAGGAACACCGAATCGCGGCCATGCCACACTCGGGTTCCCTGTTCGCCCAGCTTGCTCACCAGCACGGGGATTCGCTCACGCAGCGCATCTGTGGCGCGCGCGAGGTTTTCTTCTCCTGCCACAAGGCTCAACTCTTGTTGGTTCCCGATCAGCACATCGACGAAGGGCAACGCCAGCCGCACGGCCTGACCGGCCGCTGCTGCGTTTGGCCAGGACATGGCCCGGTAGTCGACGTCAAACACCACACGCCGCCCCGCCGCCTTGGCGCGCTCGAGAGCCAGATAGGTGGATTCGCGCGAAGGCGAAGCGCACAAGGACGTGCCGTTGGTGATAAACATCTCGCGTCCGGCGATGTAAGCGAGATCATCTTCGCTCACCCGCAGCATGGTATCCACGGCATCGTGGCGGTAGAAGACCTGCGGGAAACAGTCCGGCGGCGACACCTCGGTGATGGCGAGCGATGGCAGATAGCCGGGCGCCCGATGGACGTGACTTGTCCCCACCTTCTCTGCTTGCAGAAACTCGATCAGGAACTCGCTCAGACTGTCGTCGCCCAGGCAGCTTATGATTCCCACGCTCGCGCCCAGACGTGAGAGCCCCACCGCCATGTTGGCGCTGCTTCCACCGAGATAACGCGAGAAGCGCCGCACCCGCGGCAGTTTGACGTGCGGCTCCTCGGAGTACAGGTCATATCCAATCCGCCCAAGCACCGTCACTTCCATAAGCTCATCAACTCCTTCACACCAGTGGCAGCCGCGGATCCTGATTTCGCCACTCGCCGCGCACCCAGGCGTAATCGGGATCGTCAGAGGCAGCCATGGAGCGCGCTGAGCCCGCCAGCGCGTTCAGGTAATACACGTCGTAACCGTGCGCCGCCACCACCGGGTGGTAACCTTCCGGCACCCGCACCAGTTCGCCATCCCGCACCGTCAGAGTCGCATCAATCCGCCGGTCCGGCGTGTAAACCTTCTGAATAGCGTAGCCTTCCGGCCGCCGCACCCGGTAGTAGTAGATCTCTTCTAAATCGACTTCGTGCGGCGGGTTGTGTACATCGTGCTTGTGGGGAGGGTAGCTCGACCAGTTGCCGGCCGGCGTGTACACCTCGACGATCAACAGCCGATGCGCAGGAAACTCAGGGGTAATGATATGGTTGATCTGGCGAGTGGCGTTTCCGCCCCCGCGGATTTCCACCCGCACCTCGCCGGGCGTCACCAGCCTGGCCTCGTGTTCCTCATCTGCCTTCGCATAGCATAAGGCCAAGTCGGCGCCAGTTGTGGTTGAGATGCCAAAACTTGTGTGGGGCGGGAGGTAGAGAGTGTAGGGTTTGCCATCAAACACGTGCGCACGCCCACCGAAGTCCAGCCACTCGCCGCGCGAGGACTCTACCGACGAGCGCCCGCCAAGCAGTACGATCCCAAGCTCGTAGTCGCCCGTTTCCGCTTCGTACTGCCCGCCCGCGCTCAGTTTCAAATCCTGGAAGGCCAGATACTCGAATCCGAAGCTGTCCCGGCGCCCAGTGAACCGGTCAGCCTTGACCAAGAGTTCATCCATCATTGTTCCTCCGGTGGGCGATTCTCAGAACTTGCAGCGCCGAACTTCAGGTCAGCAGGGAGCCATCCCAACGCCTGTCTAGCCGACTCATTGTCGCCGCCAAGCGCTCGTTTCAGGCTCGCTGATTCAGCTTCGTTCCCGCAAAAGGTGGTGCTTTTTGCTCCTTTTGGGCTCAGATTGCTGCAGATTTGCGCGCAAAACGCGCATAATTTGCGTCATTCAAAAAGTGATTTTCCTTTGTTTTCAAGTACTTCTTAGCTTCGTTCCCACTATTTTCCATATTTTGTAATGTGCTGCTTTCCCCGTTCAGCCGAGCCATCCTGTCCTCTGTTGGGCCTCGTCGACCGCGGAGTCTGCCAACGACAATATATCCCTTTTCTGACCACAGTGATAGGCTATCATGGGGAACTGAGCTTGTCAAGCGGAAAAATGCAATCTAGGTCGAATTGCAGGATCGTGGGATCGGTCTGGTCATCCCACGGGAAATTACGCTGCTGCAGTCGTGGTATCATCTATTTCTTAAATCCAACCGGTAAGCGAGCGTTGGCACATGAGTGACGCACAGACCCCGGCACTTTCATCGAGTTTCAGCTCCAAAGTGCAAAACGGGACCGCGAACGTCGGCGTGATCGGATTAGGCTACGTCGGATTGCCTCTCGGACTGCTCTTTGCACGCCACGGCTTGCCGACCACAGGCTTCGATATCGATCCGGCGAAGGTGGAGAAGCTCGCGCAGGGTGAAAGTTATATCCGTCACATCCCGGTCTCCGCCATTCGAGAGGCTGTCGCGAAAGGCGCGTTTCGAGCCACCACCGACTTCGCCCTGCTCGAACAAATGGACGCCGTTTTGATCTGCGTCCCAACCCCGCTCGACGCGCATCGCGAGCCGGACCTCTCCTTCGTGCGCAACACTACCGAATCCATCACGCCGCATTTGCGCCGCGGGCAATTGGTGGTGCTGGAAAGCACCACTTATCCCGGCACCACGGAGGAAGTGGTCCTGCCCATCCTCGAGAGGTCGGGTTTGAAGTGCCCCGTCCTGCCTTACGCCACGGACGGCTCTCGCATCACCGCGCCCCCGCAGCCCGACGGGGACTTCCTGGTGGCGTTTTCACCGGAGCGGGAAGATCCCGGAAACACCCAGTTCCAGACTCACCAGGTTCCCAAAGTCGTTGGGGGCATAAATGCAGCAAGCGCGCTGGCGGCGCAGGCTCTTTATGGCCTGGCATTTGAGAAGACATTCGTGGTCAGCTCCACGCAGACGGCGGAGATGACCAAAATTCTCGAGAACACTTACCGCTGCGTCAACATCGCGCTGGTGAATGAGTTGAAACTGCTCTGCCTGCGGATGGGCATCGACATCTGGGAGGTGATCGAGGCGGCCCGGACCAAGCCTTTCGGTTTTACGCCTTTTTTCCCCGGACCGGGATTGGGCGGGCACTGCATTCCCATCGACCCGTTCTATCTAACCTGGAAGGCCCACGAATATGATTTCCCCACCCGCTTCATTGAACTGGCGGGCGAGATCAACAGTGCCATGCCTGAGCACGTTGTAGCCTCCTTGCGAAATGCCCTCGACAAGAGGAAACAATGCTTGCGGGACGCCCGAATCCTGATTCTGGGAATTGCCTATAAGAAAGACATCGACGATTTGCGCGAGTCGCCCAGCTTGCGAATCATCGAACTGCTGAAGGCAAGCGGCGCTCGCGTCGATTACCATGATCCCTATTTTCCCCGCCTGCACCGGACGAGAAAATATGACTTCGGGTTGAGCGCCGTCGAACCCACCGCCGAGGCGCTCGCCTCCTACGACGCCGTCCTCATCGCCACGGACCATTCCAGCTACGACTACGCAGCCATTGTGCGCCACTCGCGCCTGGTTGTGGACACGCGGAATGCAACCAAGCAAGTCAAAGAACACCGCGAAAAAATCGTGTTGTGCTAGCGTCCTGTCCCAGTGATTCGCAATATAAGTCGAGACGATTCGGCCACGCGTCAGCAGCCCCTTCAGGGGCGCCAGAAAGTAGCCCAGGGCGTGAGCCCTGGGTTTGACGGCCCTCACCCCGCCTGCGGCACCCCTCTCCCGCCCGAGCGGGAGAGGGGACGGGGGTGAGGGAGGGCCTCACGAACCCACGGCTTACGCCGTGGGCTACTCGCTTACGCCCGTCGGCTGACGGGCTGACATATTCAACGAACTTCTGGGACACGACACTAGCGGGAATGACGTACCTCTCGAGGGAGCCTTGACCTGGCGCCCGGCACCTGGCACCCGGAACCTGCCTTACCCGTTGACATTGCGGTTTCGCAATCTGATAATTCTCAAGCGGCTCATAGTAGGGTCAACTCTGCGGGAACAAGGCCGCGACAGAACGTAACCCTGAAGCATGTAAGAACAGGCGTTGGTGTTACATTTCAGGTCTCGAAGGGCGAGCCTTGGCAAGCTGGGACTCGGGGCCTGACACCTGAAAGCTGGAACCTGATACCTGCACCACGAGGGCACATGTCGACTGTCACCAACCATGAGGTGAAAGCTGCGAAGCTTTCGAAGGAACTGCTGGTCGATGCCTACCGGATGGTTTACATGTCGCGGCGCGTCGACGACAAGGAGATTCAGCTCAAGCGACAGAACCGGGCCTTTTTTCAGATCAGCGGAGTCGGCCACGAGACCCTCGGAGTTGCGGCAGCCCTGCATCTGAAAGGCGGCTATGACTGGTTTTATCCCTATTATCGCGACCGTGCGCTTTGCCTCCAACTGGGCGTCACGCCTTACGACATGTTCTTAGGTTCGGTCGGGGCGGGGAACGATCCGGCATCTGGCGGGCGCCAGATGCCTTCGCACTGGAGCAGCAAAAAGCTGAACATTGTTTCCCAGTCCAGCCCCACCGGCACGCAGATCCTGCAAGCCGTGGGCGCCGCCGAGGGCAGCCAGTATTTCGAGTTGGTGAAAGAAGCCGTGGGGCTTGCCACGGGCTTTCATGCGGATGAAGTGGTCTACGTTTCACTCGGCGACGGGGCTTCGAGCGAGGGCGAGTTCTGGGAATCGCTCAACTGGGCCTGCCTCCGCAGGCTGCCGGTTTTTTACGTGGTGGAAGACAACGGTTACGCCATTTCCGTGCCCGTGGATGTGCAAACTCCCGGGGGCAGCATTTCGCGCCTGGTGAAGAGCTTCCCCCATTTGCTCGTGCTCGAATGTGACGGCACGGATTTTCCGGAGAGCTATGAAGCGGCCGGGAAAGCAGTAGAGTATGTCCGGCGGCGAAAAGGGCCGGCGCTCGTTCATGCCCACGTCATAAGGCCTTACTCCCATTCCCTCTCCGACGATGAACGGCTTTACAAGTCCGAAGAGGTGCGCCAGAAGGAGGCCCGGCGCGATCCTCTGGTTCGATTGGCGAGTCTATTGCGAGAGGAAAGGTTGGTCAGTGAAAAGGAGTTGAAAGAGATTGAAGCCCGGGTGGACGGTGAAATCCGTGAAGCGGTGGACCAGGCGCTGGCCGCCGA
>CAWIUZ010000422.1:0-13069 GCA_963838915.1 uncultured Acidobacteriota bacterium | reverse complement strand
GGTGCCAGAGACTGATTGCGCGAGTCAAACGTGCCGAAGAGGTACTCAGCCGGCTCAAACCGTGTGATCGCGTCCTCGGTCAGAATAACGTTCGTGTAGTGCGAACTGGCGCTCTCATCACTAAAGGTTGACAGTTTCTCGATGCGCACGACAAGGAATTTGGCAACCCCGACATTGGGAAATGCGAAATAGAGTCCCGTAACCAAGACGGCGAGCGCAATTACGGTCAGGGTGCTCTTTACCCTGTCTTTCGTAAAGAGCACCAGGTTGAGTGTGGCGAAGATCATAGCAAAATTGGCGCTCAGAGATATGGTTGCCGCGAGCGCGCAGAAGCAGAGGATTAAGAACGCGACAACTTTGGGAGTCCACCTGATGGCCCGTTCAGCCAGAAAGGCCAGCACGGTCGCAAGGATCAGCATCATGAACACTCCGTAATCATTGGGAGAGCCAAAGATGGAGCCATAGCGGGTATACATTCCACCGTAACCGAAGCCCGTTCGCCGGCCTGAGAACATCTCAATGCCCAGGAATATGAGGGAGAGCCAAACCAGGGGAATGAATGTGCGGAGATACCTGATTGAGCTTTCGCCCCGCAAGATAAAAGGAAAAATAAACAAAAAGGGAACATACTCCAGCGGGTATCTCATCGCCATGAGCACGATATCAAACACCCTGCCTCGTGCGTAAATCAAAGCGAAAGTCGGCAAGACGAGATAAACCAACGTCAGAAGGATTAATATCGATCCTTTAGCGGTCATCCGCAAAGGCATGTTTCGGTCATACCGCGGTCGAGTTAATGCTCTGAAAGCAAACACTCCCACAAAACCTACCCACACAACATCCTTGATGATTTTCACCCAGTTCGGAGCGTCCTGCCCGTAGATAGTCGTGTAGGGGTTCCCCCACCCCATCACCCATCGCGAATAATAGAAGATCACGCTGAACGCGAGATAGGCATTCATGAGGTTAGGCTTCAGGAAGAACTCTCGATCCAGGAACGAATAAACGAAGAGGATTCCCAGTAACCATGCGGTCCCGTCGTTGCGCGAGTAGTAGTTGTACGCGGCCCCGAAAAATAAAGCGACCCGAAGCAAATGAAAGGCAAATATCTTCCAGATGGCAGATTTCAGGGCCCTTCCTTCCAGGTTTAGTTGGACCTGATCCGCATTATGGGCAATCGCCTCGGAACCGTAAGAACGCGCCAGTCTATCCACCCGTCCTCCTACACCATGGGAAGCTCGAAAATCGAAAAACGAAAGTCGAAAAGCGACAACTGCGACTCATCTGTTGCCGGGTTTTAAACCCCAGTTTCTCATTTTCCACTTTCGATGCGCATCACTCACCCGCGCCGTAAATTCGGGTGAGTTCCGAACAAGATCGCCCAATGTTGAAATCTGTTTGCTCGATGGCGCCCAGTGCCGCGTTCTTATCCAATCGTCCACTCTCCAGCATTCGCAGCAAGGCCGCAGCCCACGACTTCGGCCCTTCGGACAAAGAAAGCTGTTCCACGCCTCCAGGCACCACTCCGGCTTCGGCGGGGACTACGCTGGAAGCAAGGCTGTGTAGTCCCGCAGCCTGGGCCTCGGTCAAAACGATCGCTAAACCCTCTTCCAACGACGGCAAAGCGAACACGTCCATGGCTGAGAGCATCAAGCGAGGGACGTCCGACCGCTGACCTGCGAAGACAACATTCTTTTCCATGCCGAATTTCCGCGCCATGGACTCGATCCGGGGGCGCAATGGGCCGTCGCCCACCAACAAAAACCTCACCTCGGGCCGTACTTTTAGGAGCTCCCGTCCCACTTGCAACAGGAAGGCCTGATTCTTTCTGCGCTCGAACAGGCCCACGTGTCCGATGACCGGAGCGTCGACAGCAATCCCAAATTCCCTTCGCATTTCTTCCCGCGATGGAGCGGTCTGAAACGGCTCCAGATTGATTCCACAGTGGAGCACGCGGAAGCGTGGGTCCAACCTCCATTGGGGGCCGAACAGGAATCTCGCCGCCGCTTCGGAACACGCCAGGCCGGCGGTTGCATACTTTCGAACTGCGGTCCGCATGGCTGCTCGCCAGGCGCTCCTCAAAAGGGAACGTGGATGGAGGTCGTCACTGTTATGGCTGTGGGCAATGCGTTTTGGAACACCTTCGAGCATCGCCGCCCGCAGCACTATCCCTGAAGGCAAACCCACGTGGGAATGCACGACATCATATCGCTCCGCGCGGAGCAGACGGCGAAGACGCCGAGGAAAGGTCGGCAGGCCGGAGGTCAGAGGGCAGACTAAGATACGCCCACCCAACTCAGCAACCTCATCGCAAAAGCTTGCTGAAGGCATCCAAAGGCAGCAAAAATCGGACTTGATATGATCGCGGTCGATCTGCCTAGTAGCCTTCAGGAGCCAAGCCTCGGCTCCGCCGCCAGGGACGGCCCGCACGACATGGAGAACCCTTACTGGTCTCTGATGCAATTCCATTGCCCCTTGCAATCCTGGGCTTGGCGAAGTCGCGCTCCTCGGGGAAAGCAAGTCAAATGGCAAATGGCAAAAGGTAAATCGCAAATGGAAAACTATTTGAACTTTGCGATTTGCCCTTTGCCATTTAAAATGCCTTCAGGTCGTGGGTCGTCTCGTGCTTTGTTTTTCCGCGACCACGCGCCCAAAACAATCTAAGAGTTGACTGGCCGCCCTTCCCCAGCTAAAACCCGCCGCCCGGCTAAGCCCCTTTTCGATCAATGCCTTCCGCAGGTTCTCGTCATTTCTCACCCGCCAAATGGCTTCCGCGAATGCCTCGGGTTCGGTGGGAGAAACCAGCAGCGCTGCATCCCCCACCACCTCTGGTACGGAGGATGTATTTGAAGCTATGACCGGGACTCCGCAAGCCATCGCTTCCACCAGGGGTAGTCCAAAACCCTCGTAAAGCGAAGGAAATACAAACACACCACTTCCTGAGTATAACACGGGCAGGTCTTCCTCCGGCACGACGCCGAGGAAGCGGATTTCATTGCCGGTCAATCCCAGTCTCCTGACGGTTTCGTCTAGCTGAGTGTTCTTCCAGCCGCGTGCTCCCGCCACGACAAGCTGGAAATGGTCTTTTGTACGATCGCGCAGTATCTTCCACGCTTCGACGAGAGTAGCCAGGTTTTTCCGCGGCTGCACGGTTCCAACCGCGAGTACGTAATCTTTCGACACCCCGTACTTAGCAGCCACGTATTCTGCGGCCCTCTCGTGATCCCGCGGCTCATAGGCCGAACCAACTCCGTGATGAATGACTTCAATTCTGGATCCAGGAACATTTGAAACGCGTTGCAGGTCTTGTGCTGTTGACTCCGAAACGGCGACAATCCTGTCCGCTGTTTGAACCGATGGCCAGACGAGCAGCCGGTGGGCATAGTAAGTCCTCCGGCTCATCGTCTGCGGATAAAGGCGCCATTCGAGGTCGTGTACAGTCAGAATGGTTGACACCTGCGAGGGAAGGGCGAGGCGCGGAATGTACATTGCGCTCCAAAACACGTCCAAGTTGTCTTCACGTATCGCCCGCCTCCCTTCCGTCAAAAACCAGACAATACCGGGAAGGCGAGAGCCGCGTGACCCGATTCTTTTGTGCCAGCGAGGATTCCCCAAAGGAAGGTCAAATTCGCGGTGCGAATACAGGTAATAGGAATTCGCCTGGTCGGTCTTTTCGAGTTCGCGGACGAGGCTAGTGACGACCCGCGGGACCCCCGCAGCCGGTACTGAGAGCGGCCTAGCGTCAATGCCGATTCTCATTTTCTTCTCGTATGCGTAACCCCTGTGGTTGCTAAGGGTTAGCCGCAAGGGCCAGCGCTACTGCCGTTGCAAATCCTTCTGACGCACCACATTCCGCATGCATTGCAATATCTCTCGACCTGCTTTGTCCCAGCGGAAGCCGGCCGCCTGCTTCAGCCCCTTCTCGATCATTGCTCTCCGCAAGCCCTCGTCGCTTCTCACGCGCAGGATCGCTTCCGCGAATGCTTCCGGCTCGGTAGGTGGGACCAGCAGACCTGCGTCGCCTACAACCTCTGGAATGGAAGATGTATTGGAAGCAATGACCGGGACCCCACAAGCCATGGCTTCCGCCGGCGGGAGACCGAAACCCTCATAAAGTGAAGGAAGTACAAACAGACTACTCCCCGAATAGAGCACGGGCAAATCTTCATCCGGCACAAATCCCAGGAAACGAATGCCGTCGTCGTTCAGGCCAGAGGAGCGGAGCGATTCGAGCGCCTCGTCGTTCCTCCGGCCTTTCGCGCCCACCACCAGGAGCTGGAAGGAAAGTGTTCCTCTGTCACGCAGAACCTTCATGGCTTTGGCCAGGGTGATCAGATTCTTGTGCGCTCCAAGCGTGCCCACCGTCACAATGTAATCCCTTGGGGTTCCGTATTTGTCCGCTATATATTCGGCGGCCGCCCGCGGATCCTGGGGCCTAAATGTCGGGCCGACTCCGAGATGAATGACTTCAATCTTGGACTCGGGAATCCCGTAAATGCGGTGCAGATCTCTAGCCGTGGATTGGGAGTCCGCGACGATCCTGTCTGCCTGCCGGGCTGACCGCTCGAAGAACAGCCAGTACATGCACCGGTGGAATGGGTCGGCGATGTTAGCATAGAGCGGCCAAAGAAGGTCGTGAATCGTGAGAACCTTTGCGAGCTCCGGAGGTAGCCCGAGCGGCAGCATGTTGTTGGTACCCCAGAACACGTCGAGCTGATCGCGCACGATCATCCGGCGTGCCACGGTTTGCAACCAAAGCGTCCCGGGAAGAAAACGAAGTGGAGACCCGATCCTTTTTTGCCAGCGGTCAGCTTTGAATGGGAGTTCGAAATCACGGTCGGAGTAAAGGTAGTAAGAATTCTCGGAGTCGTTCTCGTGTAGCTCCTCGAGAACATTCCAAACGACCCGGGCGGCTCCAGCCCGCACGCGCGATAAGGGAAGGGCGTTGATGCCGATTCTCATGCTTTTGTTGATGTAGCACGGGCACTCCTGCCTGTGCTCGCTCCACCCAGTGGGTCCGGGCACAGGCAAGAGTGCCTGTGCTACCCCGTCAAGGAGTGGAGGCTTCTCGTGCCGCTGACCAACCTGACGAAAGCCAACGAATGTGAACCCTCTTCAGCCATCGAACTACCGGGGGCGGAAGAATTGAAAGCCCAAAATATGCCAGAAACCTGGGGCTGTAAACGACCTGCGGGTGTGCGCGCACCGCAGCCCGGCCGTACCGCAGAACATGCGAAATCGAGGCATTCCAGCGGCGCAGTTCGGGCAAGTCAATAGCCAGAACCCGCGCGAGGTGGCGGTCGATTACTCGATCCAGATTGCCCCCGTGGAGCGCTACCAGCTTGCGAGTCTCGTGCGCAAGTTTAAGCCGTTCGTCCAACATTTGCAGGGAATTGGTAAGAATCTTCTGGGTGGTTTGGGACGAATGGACGCGATTGGAGATCAGCAATTCGTCCAGGAAAGCCACTTGTCCTTCGAAGGCCATGCGCTGCCAGAGGTCGGCATCGGCGCTATACCGCAGGTCAGGGTTGAATGCGCCCAATCTCAAAGCCAGCGATCTTCTAAACATGGCGCTCGGCATAACCACATAGGCTCGCGTCCAGTACCAGGTCATAAACTCGAGGCCGGAGGTGAGAGGAGGCCAGGTGTGGGGGGGAGGAACACCGAAAACCGCCCCGCTTTCATCGATAGCCTGCGCAGCGGCATGGACAAGGACTACCTTCGAGTCCCCATCCAGAACCTCCACCTCCCGCCGCAGGAGTCCCGGCAGCATAACGTCGTCGTCGTGGAATATTATGGCGTAGTCGCCCTGAGCCAAGTTCAGGCAGCGGTTCCAATTCTCCACCAAGCCCATGTTTTGCCGGTTGCGAACGTACCTGATCCTCGAGTCACCAAATCCCCGGACGATCTCGTCGGTTTGGTCCGGGGAGGCGTCATTGACGATCAGGAGTTCATAGTCGCGAAACCCCTGGACCAGCACGCTCTCTATGGCCGCCGGCAGATAACGGGCTTTATTGAAAGTCGGTAGGCAGACAGTTACCTTCGGATTGTGCATGACCGCGTAGCCTGGTTCTCGCACGTCATTCCCGCGCAAGCGGGAATCCATTTAGCTCTTAGCCGGTGTAGACGCCTGCTTGTGCGGGTTGATAACAGCGGCGACTTATGAAGCACGCTTTGCCTCGCGCTCAGCCGGCAATACCGCGAAATAAAAGTAAATCTTCCGGTACATAAACCACGGTAGTACAACCTGCGTGTCCAACAAGGGCCTCAGGAGCGCTGCGAACGGGATCAGCGGCATCCCCAGCAACCGCTTCGCACGCGAGGCAAGCGTGCGCTCCCGACGGCCATACAGTTCGGCAAGGTACTGGCCGGCTTCTTTCTTCTCGAAAAGCCGGAGGGCTGCCGCCACTGCTTTGGCGCGACGGCAGGCGTCTCGGAACGACACGAACTTGTAGTGGTAGCCGAGCGCACGCGGATTGTAAAGCAGCCTAAGGCCCTTCTTTTCAAGCCTGTAACCAAGCTCCGCGTCTTCGAACCCGTAAGCTTTGAAGTCCTCGTCAAAAAGTCCATTCTCTCGAAGAAAGTCAGTTTTCAGACTCAAGTTGCCGGAGTAAAAGCAACGGAACCCGGCTTCCTCGCCCGCCTTAAGGCCTCCGTACTCAAAGAAGCCCTCTATGGCCAGCCAGTGCATGAAAGGTGTGGGATTGACCTCGGGCGACCACTCTACCAGGCCCAGAATGCCGACAAAGGGCTGCGGGTGTTCCCTGTGCCAGGAGAGATGTTCTTCGACCAGATTCGGCGCGGGGAGTAGATCGTCGTCGCCAAAAAGGATGAGCTTCCCCTTCGCTTCACGGATTCCATGGTTTCGCACCGCGGCAGAACCGCGGTGCGTCAGTTGAAAGTATCGGACGGGGAGTTCGGAGCGGGCGCTGAATTCCGCCATGGCTTCCGCAGTGCCGTCAGTTGATCCATCGTCCAGGACTAGCACTTCCAGGATTTCTGAGCGGGCAGACTGCGCCTCATAGGAGGCAAGGGTCTTCAGGAGAATCTCCTTGCGGTTGTAAGTCGAAATCAGCACAGTTAGTTCGGGATTTTCAGATTCGGACATCGTGTTCTCTATCTTAGCTAAGGGCGACCCTCTGTCTCCTCAGGGCGGCCACAAGGGCCACCCCTCCATCTTCTAGGCAACCGGAATGATCTTCCGCGCGAAGCGCGCCGCCGGAAAAACACTTTCCGCCTTTGCAAGGTCAAACTGATCAAAGAATCTTGTACACGGCACGCTCAATAGGTACAGCGTGCCAAATAATCCTGCTTTCAGGCACATGCCCGGCCATCCTCCGGCCCAGTGTCCTCCAATCAACACTAGAACTGCCGCCGAAGCCGAGGAACAGAGGAAGGGTTTCAAATACGCCCTCTGGACTGTCTCTCGAAGCGGGTACCCGGTCTGACGGTGAAAAACATAGATGAAATAGACCGTGCCGACAAAGACCGCGATAGTGGTCCCCCAGACGGCGCCGCTGAGCCCGAGGTAGTAAATTAGGACGAGGCTCAGCACAAGGTTCAGCAGGACACCGATGAAGGCGGAGTAGATTCCGGGGCGAAGCACGCCACGGCCGATGTAAATGAGATAGCCAGGACCACACGTGAGGTTAAAGAAATCAATCGTCGCCAGAATGGCCAACGGGTAGGCTACTAAGGCCAACTTCGGCCCCAGCCAAAGTTGAACCAGCGGCCTCGAAAACACCACGACAAAGACTACCGCAGGAACTCCGCACAGCGCCATGTATTTATGGCAGCGGAAGTAAAGCTCCCGAAGCTTTTCCTGCGCTCCCTGGGCGTCCAATTCGGAAGCGGCGGCCATGATGGGACTCAAGAGCATTTCGGGGATGGTGCGGATTTTCCAGGCGGTGTCGCTTGCGATATTGTAAAAACCTGCTGCCGCAAGGCCCGTGAAAAATGCGAGATAGAGCTTATCAATTTGCATGTGAACGGTGGTGGCAATCTGCGTGATGTACATCTGAAGGCCGAAGCTGAAGATGTGTTTCATCTCCTGGAAATCGCTGCGCAGCGGGTTGAGGTTCAGCTCTGGAACGAGTCTGTGGACGATCCAGATATAGCAGGCGAGGGTCAGCAACGGCGCGAGAAGGTTTGCAAGCACCAGACCCTCGAGTGCCAGCCCCTTCCACAGGAGCGCGACAGTCAGTACGGCCCGCGAAACAACATTGACGGACGTCACAATATTGCCAAGGTCCATCCGTTGCAGCCCGTTCACAATGGAGTAGAAAGGTATGGTAACGGTGTTGACCGCGACGATACAGCTAAAGAGATACCAAAGCGTTTGAAGCTCGGGGCGGGCAATCGAGGGCTGGCGAAAAAAAAGAGGGATCAGGAGACCGGAGGCGAAACAAAATGCGCCCGCCAGAAGCATCGCAATCAGAATGTAGAGCGCGAGACCTGCATCGACGAGGCGATTGAGGGAGAAGTTATCTTTGCGAGCGTAATGCTCCGCGACATGCTTGGTGAGCGTCCCCGCCAGACCCAAATCGCTTAGTGACGTCAGACTGATGATCGCCAGGAAGACGGCCCAAACGCCATAGTTCGTCACACCGATTTTGCTGAGGATGTAGGGAATGAGAATGAGCGGAATGGGCCAGAGTAAGGCCGCTCGCAAACCGGAGAAGAGAACGTTGCGGATGATCTTCTGGCTTACGGGTTTTTGTTCGGGCAATACCAGACTCTTCAGCTTTTCCAAAAACTCTCTCCCGCCGTTTCAGCCGAGACTGTCATTCCGAGCCCTTCGCTGTCATCCTGAGCGCAGCGAAGGATCTCGCTCTGGGTGCTCAGGGTGAACTCCGCGAGGAAACTCGCAGATAATATCCTGGTTTCGGCGTAGCGCTGGCCTTTAGGCCAGCACTTGCCGACCTGAAGGTCGGCGCTACGTTCAAATCAGGCCAGCGCCATCTCGTGCACGTGACAGCCGGCCCACCGGTTTTTCTGACGGTGCAAGGCATCATGTGAAGAGAAGTAACCGGAGGATCTTCGAGTAAATCGAAACGGTCCCCTTCCATCTTTCCCGGTCCCCGCCCCGGGGGCTCAACGAAAACAAAAAGGCCGGCGGCATCTTAAGACAGAGCGTGGCGGCCAGGGCGAGCTTGAAGATCAGAAAGCGGAGCGGGTTGGAATGCTTTCTGAAGTAACAGATCAATCCCTCGAAATACAGGGTGGCCTTTCGCGTCTGTGTTCCCTTATTGAACGATTGCGAACCGTGATGTGTGATCTGAGCCTCCGGGCAATACAGGAGCCGCCAGCCCGCCTGCTTCAGGCGACAGCACAAATCAGTATCCTCGAAGTAAAAGAAGAAGTCTTCATCGAAGAGGCCGACGGCATCCAGGGCCTCTCGCCGGGCAAGAAGACAGGCCCCGCCAAGCTGGGCCACGTCACCGCCGTGCTCGGCGTCACAGTCGATGTTCACAAGATCCCTCGTTCGCGGAAACTTTTCGAGAATATGATTCAGCCTCATGAACCCTAAAACTACGTCGGCTAAATGCGGAAACTTCTTTCGTGTGTAACCCGGCTGGAACGATCCATCCGAGTTGAGGAATTTCGGACCTACGCCCCCAACGCGAGGATCGGCATCGATCACGCGCAAAAGCATGCCGAGGGTTCCAGGGTGAAATTCCGTGTCGTCGTTCAAAATCAACACGTACTTCCCGCTGCTCGCCCGGATGCCGATATTGTTCGCTTCCGAAAACCCCAGATTCGCCTCGTTGCGGATAACGCGGACCAGGGGAGACAGCTTTGCGACTTTTTGCGGGCTCCCGTCGGAAGAGGCATTGTCAATGACGATGACCTCGGAAGCGATTCCTTCCCTTTCGATTTCCGCGAGGCAGGAAGCTACGCAGCGCGGGAGTAAATCCGGCTGATTCCGTGTCAGAATGCAAATCGAAAGATCCATATCTCATGCCTCGAGTTGGTGAAAGGCATCCTCCGCAACCCTCATCGAGCACCGTGCGTCATGTGCCCAGCAGTGACCGGAGGGTCTTCGAGTATGTCGGAACCGTCCCCTTCCATCTCCGGCGGACCCTGCCTAGAGGGCTCAGCGAAAACAGAACGGCGAGCGGCATTCGGAGACAAAGCGTAGCTGCCAGGGTCAACCGGAAGAGCAGAAACCGGCTGCGGCTGGAGTGCTTTCTGAAGAACCGAATAAGCCCCTCGAAATACATGCTGGCCCTTTCCGATCTCATGACTTTCTTGAAGGACGCGCCACCGTAGTGGGTTATTTGGGCGTCCGGGACATACCATAGCTTCCAGCCGGCCTGCTTAAGGCGGTAGCACAGGTCGGTGTCTTCGAACAAGAAATAGAACTCTTCATCGAAGAGGCCGACCGCCTCCAGAGCTTCCCGCCGTGCCAGGAGGCAGGCGCAGTCGATCTGTTCCGCCTCGCCGCCACGGTTTTCATCGCGGCGATTAGTCAGCCAATCCCGCGTCAAGGGAAACTTCTCGAAAACCAGATCAAGATTCAACAGTTCTGAAACTATCCCGCGCAAGCGCGGAAACCGCTTGGGCGCATTGCCCCGCTGGAACGACCCATCGGAGTTGAGGAACTTAGGACCTACGCCCCCCAGGCTCGGGTTGGCGTCGAACGATGCCATCAAAAGCCGGAGAGCGCCTGGGCGAAACTCCGTATCGTCGTTCAGAATTAATACGTACTTTCCGCTGCTGGCGCGGATGCCGATGTTGTTGGCCTTTGAAAACCCCAAGTTATCCTCGTTGCGGATAACCCTGACCAGTGGGGAGAGACTCGCAGCTTGTTGAGGACTTCCGTCACAGGAGGCATTGTCAATGATGATGATTTCGGAAGCGATTCCCTCCCTCTTGATTTCCGCGAGGCAGGAAGCCACGCAGCGAGGAAGCAAATCAGGTTGATTGCGAGTCAAAATGCAGATTGAAAGATCCATTCCGCCTCTAGGGAGTGGTTGGCTCAATGTGCGCAATTCCAAGTGGCCCATGGAAGGGCGGGGCTTTAGCCCCGCCGTCTTTCGTTGCAGGGTTGGAAAGCCCTTTAGGCCCTGAAGCCAAGCCGCTTCAGGGGCTAAAGCCCGTTAATTACCTCGCTCGACTAGCGGCGGGGCTGAAGCCCCGCCCTTCCAGTTCCTACGAAAAGGGCTTCTTTCCGCAGGGTCAATCTCTCCCTTTCACGGCCGCCTTCAGCGGACTGTCGCTTGGCCTTTTTCAGCCTTCCAAACCGAAGCATCGGGTCGCCGTGCCGGCGACTTACAATAGGCGTAATACAAAGCACGGTAGGCGAACCGAGGAAGCGGGACATGCGTGTCCAGCAGGGGCTTGAGGGGAGCAAGAGCAAAGGCAAGCCGTCTCGCGAGAAACTTTCCAATCCGAATCCCTAACGGTTGCTGCACTCCCGCAGCTCTTTCGGATAAATACACTCCCGCCTCTTTGGTTCTAAGAACCTTTTCTGCCTCGGCCACCTGTTGTGCCCGGCGGCAAACGTCCGCAAACGACACGAACTTGTGATGGTAGCCCACAGCGTTGGGATTGTAGAGCAAACGCAGTCCATTTCTCGCCAAGCGGTAGCCGAGTTCATAGTCTTCATACCCGTAAGCTCGAAAGTCCTCATCGAATGTTCCGTGCTCCCGGAGGAACTTCGCTTTCAAGCTCAAGTTGCCCGTGGCGAAGAACTCGAAACCCAATTCCCGCCGTTTCGAGCATTCGCGCAAATTCAACATGGGGCCGCCCGTGATGAGCCAGTTCATGAACGGAGTAGGATGGACTTCCTCGTCCCAAGGGACGGGGCCCAGGACGGCCACACAGGGGTCGGGGTTTTCCCGATGCCACTTGAAGTGTGCAGCAACAAGAGTGGAGGAGGGTATCACATCGTCGTCGGTGAAGAGCACCAGTTCTCCCCGGGCTTCTTTTATGGCCAAGTTGCGAGCCGCCGCGGCGCCGCGATGCTCGTGCCACAAGTAACGAATCGGCACCGGCGACGCTTTAGCGATCTCGGAAACGACGAACGGGGTTTTGTCAGTGGATCCATCGTCACACACAAGAATCTCAGAAACCTCTTGCAGTGCGGTCTGCTGCAAGTAGGCTTCCAGCGCCCTCTCTAAAATCTCCCATCGATTCAGAGTTGGAATGATCACACTGAGCATTTCAGTAACCCGATGAGACTGGCCTGTGTCACAGCATATAACAGATCAGTTCAACCCTTCCAAGCAATGTCGAAGCCAGTTCACGTCAGTGAGCTTCTTCACAAAGCCGTAGATATTGTCCGGTATGGGCGTGACTGGCCGGTGGAAGGTTCGAACCCGCTCGAGCGCCCTTCCTTTTAGCCCCCGTAACCTGTGTGAGGCCGAATAGAGCAGGAACCGGCCAGCGTGGAAAGGATGATAACGCCGGATTTGCCGCCTTTTGCGCAAGATGTCCCACGTACTCAGTTTGTACCTGTACACAGTTGAATTGTCGCGAAGGAGGACAGCCCACATGGCATCATAGTTGAATGCGATCCCCCTATAGAAATGAGGGAACTTGTCCATGGCAACTAAGAGGCTGTCTGCAGTCAAATTCAGACCGATGGGAATCTCGGGGAAAAGGGTAGGATGGATCTTGTATCCATCGTACTCCTGAAGAAACTTGTCAAAGTACTCAAGGTGGCCGGACCTCTGATTAACCCCGCTATTCGACTTCTCCGACTGGCCCGCCACGGAGACATAGTGGCCAACATCGTGGGCCTTCTCGGCGAAAACCGGAACGGCCATGGCCATGAAGACGTTCGGCTGAGTGGTGTGGAACACTCGACCTGTGTTTTCCCGGATAGCATCGGGAATGCGTTTCGCCACGACTGAGTGATACATGGAGGGGACGAGAGGGTCCCACAGGCCCTTTGAGGCGGACAACCGGGCCGCGTTCTTCAAATCAATCTCCGAAGGGCGATGCGGAGGCGGGAGACGGACGATGTTTGCGGGCTTGCCGTCCATGGGCCAATTGTAAATAGGCCTGGGCCAGCAATAGGCGAGCCCACGCGTGGTCAATATGGAGGCTTCGAACTGGTCAA
>CAWIUZ010000421.1:0-4423 GCA_963838915.1 uncultured Acidobacteriota bacterium | reverse complement strand
AAATCAAGGACATGCCCAAGAAGCCTGTGGGATCGAGCGGAGGCCTCGTCTCGGAAGGCAAAAGATATGAGGGCTTCGCCAGCCCTCTCTCCGGCATCGCAGGCTTGGCAAGCATCGGTAAGAATAGCTAACACGGCGTAGCGCAGAGTCCCTGCTGTTGGGACTCTGCTGCCTTGCTAAAAACAGGAACCGCCTTCGATCACAGGGCTAGAGCCTACTCACACAAGCGGGCGTTCTTATTTGTTTGAAGTCGGAAGGGCGGGGCTTCAGCCCCGCCGCAGAGAACCGACCGCTCCTACGGGCTTTAGCCCCTGAAGCCGCGTTGCTTCAGTGCCTGAAGGCCCTTTCTACCGTGCTCTGCGTACCGGCGGCGCTGAAGCCCCGCCCTTCCAGGACGCAGAGTAATTGCGCTCACTAACACAACTAATCACCAGTGCCCTGCCAACCTATGGCATCGAGCCACTGCCCCCCTAAGGCCGCTCACGGACTATGCTTGAGCAGTTGCATTCGGAACCGGTCCGGCATATGTTGTCGGTTGCGCCATTGGACGAGCGACATCCACCTTAACGTGGTGATAATGAAAAGACTTATTCTCCTTGTTGCGGTCGCATCTGTTCCTGCTGCCGTTTGGGGATCTGAGAACCCGGAAGTCGCGCGCTGGGAGCGAGAAGCCCAGCAGGTCACCATCATCCGGGATGACTGGGGAATTGCACACGTCTACGGGCGCACGGACGCGGACGCGGTCTTCGCCATGGAATACGCGCAGGCGGAAGACGACTTTAATCGCGTGGAGACGAACTACCTCAACGCACTGGGGCGGCTGGCGGAGGCAGAGGGCGAGTCCAAGATCTATCAGGACCTGCGCATGAAGCTGTTCGTTAATCCGGAAACGCTCGAGCAGGAGTACTCGGAAAGTCCGGCGTGGCTGAAAACGCTGATGAGTGCCTTCGCCGACGGGTTGAATTATTACCTTTACAAACATCCGGAGGTGAAACCGAGGGTCATCAGGAGATTCGAGCCGTGGATGGCGCTCAGCTTTACCGAAGGCAGCATCGGATGGGACGTCGAACGCGTGAGCCTCAGTCAACTTGAGGCGTTCTATGGCAGGCAGCAAGTGGGCCTCGCGCACCCCACCCCTTTATCCCCTCCCCAACCGGGGAGGGGAATCACTGAATCCGCTAGCACCCCTCCCCAGTTGGGGAGGGGACTAAGGGGTGGGGATGCCCTCTTTTCACAGGCGGCGATTCGAGTCGAGGAGGAACAAGCTGAACCTTCCGGCTCGAACGGCGTAGCCATCGCGCCTTCGAACACAACCTCACACCATGCCTTGCTGCTGATCAACCCGCACACGTCATTCTATTTCCGCTCCGAGCTTCAGATGGCGAGCGAGGAAGGCCTGGATGCCTACGGCGCCGTAACCTGGGGTCAGTTCTTCATCTACCAAGGCTTCAACCCGCGCGTCGGCTGGATGCACACCTCGAGCGGGGTCAGCGCCATGAGCGAATACCTTGAGACAATCGAGAGAAAGGCGGACCGCTACTACTACAAGTACGGCGGCAAGGAGTTTGCTGTCATAACCGGGCAAATTAGAGTGCCGTACATGACCGAGCGTGGGATAGCCGAAAGGAGATTCACCGTTTATCGCACTCATCACGGCCCGGTGATCGGCGAGCAGGACGGGAAATGGGTGACTGTGCGGCTGATGCAAGAGCCGATAAAAGCGCTGATCCAGTCTTACACGCGGACCAAGGCGACGGACTACAGATCGTTCCGGCAGACGATGGAACTGCACACGAACTCGTCGAACAACACGATTTATGCGGATGCCGATGGCGACATCGCCTACTTCCACGGCAATTTCATTCCCCGGCGCGACACGCGATTCGACTGGACGAAACCGGTGGACGGCAGCGACCCGGCGACCGATTGGCATGGGCTTTTATCCGTCGACGAGACGCCGCATTTGCTAAACCCTAAGAGCGGCTGGATTTACAACTCGAACGACGCGCCGTGGTCGGCGGCGGGGCCGGGCAGCCTGAAGAAGGAAGATTTTCCTGCCTACGTCGAGACCGGCGGGGAATCGGCGCGCGGGCTTCACGCCGTGAGGATTTTGGAAAACAAAAGAGATGTCACCCTCGATGGGTTAATCGGCGCGGCCTTCGACAGCTACCTGCCGTGGTTTGAGAAGGCAATTCCCGCGCTGATCAAAGCGTGGGACCAGGCCCCGCAGTCCGACCCGCTGAAGGCTAAGCTGGCGGATGAGATCAAGCTACTGCGCGCCTGGGATTATCGCTGGGGGGTGGATTCCGTTGCCACCTCGCTTGCGGTGTTCTGGGGTGAAGACATCTCGCGGCGCGTGGCGGGCGAAGCGCGGCGCGCGGGTCTGCCGGTTTACGACTACGTTGGCAGCAAAACGACTGCCGGACAGCTCCTGCCATCGCTCGAGGCGGCATCTGATCGGTTGGCCGCGGACTTCGGAACCTGGAGAACGCCTTGGGGTGACGTGAACCGCTTCCAGCGTCTCACGGACGATATCGTGCCGCACTTCGACGATTCGAAGCCCAGCATTCCCGTCGAGTTCACTTCCGCCCAATGGGGATCGCTGGCGTCGTTTGGCGCGCGGTCGTACCCGGGAACCAAGAAGTGGTACGGCAGCGGCGGAAACAGCTTCGTCGCGGTGGTTGAGTTCGGGAAGACCGTGCACGCCAAGGCCGTGACGGCGGGCGGCGAGAGCGGCGATCCCTCGTCACCCCATTTTGACGATGAGGCGAAGCGCTACGCCACAGGCGATTTGAGGGAGGTCTATTTCTACCGCTCGCAGCTTCAAGGCCACACCGAGCGAACCTACCATCCAGGAGATTAAACCGCATTACGCACCGCGCCCCGAGAGCCCATACCTCATGAGCAGGTTTTGGGACACCTGAAGTCAGTACTCGAACTGGAACGGAAGCGAGACCGCGCATGCGGCGGCGCGGAAAAAGGAGGCAATGAACATGGCATTAGCACGCAAGAAAGGCACGAGCGGCGCGGCGACCAGGCGGCTCGAGAAAGCAGCGGAGATTCCTGTCGGTGTGGTGGGCCTGGGGCTGATGGGAAACAGTATTGTGGCCTGCCTGCTGGCTGCCGGGCACCCGGTGGTCGGCGTGACCCGCAGCCTGTCGAAGCACCGCAACACCCGCCGCCACTTGCAGTCTCTGCTGCGCGAGATGCGCCACGAGCGACTGCTCTCCGCTGATCCGGTCCGGCTGTTGAAGAACCTGCGGACCACACAAGACTACGCGGACCTTAGCGACTGCCGGGTGGTGATTGAAACTGTGCTGGAAGACATGCAGGTGAAATATGAGGTGTTCAGGAAAATCGAAGCGGTGGTCTCACCTGAGACGATCATCGGAAGCAACACTTCCGCGATCCCCGTGACCTTGCTGCAAAAAGGCGCCAGCCATCCGGAAAGATTCGTGGGCATCCACTGGGGCGAACCCGCACACGTCCTGCGCTTCATGGAAATCATCTGCGGCGACGAGACTGACATGCGCTTCGTCGAGCGCGCGCGGGCCCTGGCCGAAAGCTGGGGCAAAGAGCCTTCCGTTGTCCGGCGCGACATCCGCGGATTCCTGACCAACCGCTGTATGTACGCCCTGATGAGGGAAGCGTTCTATCTGGTCGAATCGGGCTACGCCACAATCGAGGACGTGGATCGTTCGGTGCGGAATGATCTTGGCTACTGGATCACTCTTGCCGGGCCTTTCCGCTTCATGGACCTCACCGGCGTGCCCGCCTATGGGCGAGTGATGAAAGACCTGCTGCCGGAACTGTGTAACTCCAAAGAAGTTCCGGCGCTAATGCGGACAGTTGTGGATGCGGGCGGCCTGGGAGTGTCCAACGCCCAGGGATTTTACAATTACACTCCTGCCCAAGCCCGCCGCTGGGAAAAGCGCTTTCGAGAATTCGCCTACGACATTCGCGCCCTGGCAATGAAGTACACAGAACGGCCTCGCAAAAAGCGCCGAAGCGGGCTGTAAAGGCGTCTGCCGGCCGGACGTCTACGCTAAAGTCCGAGGCACGAGAAAATGAGTACAGTCGGACGGCGAACGGGAACCGAAGATCGAGAGCGAGGGCATAGTACCCAAACTGATCGACTCGTTGGCGGTCCTGGACGCGGCTGTAAAGGGGGTAAGTTCCATGGATGGACGGAACCGAAGTGACGTGGCGCGTGGAGCAGACGTTTCAATTGTCCTCAAAGAGGACCAGCGCACAGGGAAACAGACCCGAGGCATCGTCCAGGACCTTCTCACGAATTCCCCGTTTCATCCACACGGGATCAAGGTGAGGCTGCAGGACGGTAAAGTCGGCAGGGTTAAAGTCATCCATAGTGCCGGGCATTCTAGCCGTTCTTAGTCGCGACGGCTCTGGCGGAAATACTAGG
>CAWIUZ010000420.1:0-4520 GCA_963838915.1 uncultured Acidobacteriota bacterium | reverse complement strand
GCGAGCGCGGCAGAACAGTCCACAGGCGCTAGTCTTTCAGGTGGGAGCAATGCGGCGATAGTGTCGAAACCGTCGGTCACGACTCAGCCGCGAATCGCTGCGACAGGAGGCTAGGCGAACGTGGAACCTGAACGGCCGCTCGATGACGCGTTCCAGGCCCCACCCTGCCGTTCGGCGAGCCGCCTGAATGCCTCAATCGTGCGAGGGCGACTCGCCACGCCGTTGGCCGTTTGGGAGCAGCGCACGGGTTCTCCGTCGCGGGTTACAGATCCCACCACGCGCGCGTCGGGAGAGGTCCCGAAACGGAGGGCTTCCAAGTTAGCGAGGATTTCCGCGTCGGACCCGTACTCGAAGAGCCCTCCCTCGGAAGAAATCGCGCACGTGGCATGCCCCGCCTCGAGGTTGTCAAGCGCTTCTCCCAGGCGATGCGCGTGCGCCCAATCGTATCTGATGTACTGCGAGTCAATCGCGAGCCCGCAAAGCGGCGCTCCTGACGAACAGAGCGCGGAGATGGCACGCGCACCAAATGCCGGCCCTGGTTCGTCCACGTCCAATACGGCGATAACGGCCTTCCGGCCCTCCAGGAGATCGAAATGCTCGTTCCGCAGTGAGATCAGCGCGTTCCAACTATCCGCGGCCGGGCCGCCCCCGATGTTGACAAAAAGGAGAGGACGCTCCGGGCGGGAAGCCAGGCAGAGCTTCAGGCCTTCGGCGAGCAATTGCGCCATGTCCTGAAGACGTATCCTCGCTGTCAAAACCGGGAACGACTCCGCGATGCTCCGGTCAATGGGCTGTGCGCGCGCTCCCAGGTTGTTGGGGCCAAGTTTCAACAGGTAGGTACTCATGCCCGATAAGACTCCGCCTGAAGCTGCCAGCAGCCCTCGTCCGAGGAAGGAACCCTTCAGGGCATCTCGAAGGGCGGGCAGCATTTCCTGCCGCTGCTTTGCTCCCTGGACGAATTCATCGGAAAGCACTGCAAGTTCCCCATCACTCGTCGAGACTGCGAATGCAGGGTGAGTAACGTCGATGACAGGCAGGGTTTCCCCGTCATCCGTAGCCGCATGTAAGACCTCAGATTCCATTGATTGCCTCCAAACGAGAGTGTTGCCTTACGGTGGGGGATACCTGTGCACGTGAATGAATCCCCGTTCCCAATTATAACACAACTAGCCGACAAAAGCAAGCAGGAACTAAAGCCAATCCCTCAATAACCGCCCGGCGTAGGGGGACAGCTTGCCGTCCCCGCAGTGCTGCTGACCTCGGCGAGGGTAGGGCAAGCCCTACGCTTACACCGTCCGGATCCAGCTGCGTGCGGGTTAAGGACGGCCTTGGCAAAACCACAGATCGAGGGCAAAATGCTTGTCAGCCGAATCTCAACGGCCCCTGGAAGGAGGCGAATGATGACCCGAGAAGAAGTTCGCGCGCGCATTGAGGAAATAGGCATCATTCCAATTGTTCGCGTATCGACCGCCGAGGAAGCATTCTTCGCCGCCGAGGCGGTCGCCTGCGGTGGCATTCCCATCGTGGAAATGGCCATGACAATCGAGGGGGCGCCAGACGTGATCTCGCAATTGGTTCGCAACGCGCCGGAAATGGTCGTCGGTGCGGGCTCCGTCCTGGACACGGAGATGGCGCGCGTGTGCGTGGGAGCCGGGGCCAAATTCCTCACGAGTGAAGGATTCGATGCGGAGGTGGTCGAGTTCGCGGGCAAGGAAGGCGTGGTGGTTCTGCCCGGCGCGCTGACTCCCACGGAGGTGATTACAGCCTGGAAGGCCTCCGCAGACTTCGTCAAGGTTTTCCCCTGCGCGGAAATGGGCGGCGAGGTTTACATCCGTGCTCTGAAGGCGGCTTTGCCTCAGGTGCCAATGATAGCTGCGGGAGGCATAACCTTATCCACGGCCGGCAATTTGATTCTGGCGGGTGCTGCCGCGCTGGGCATCGGACGAGAGTTGGTCCCCAAAGATGCCATTAAGCAGCGCCGGGCGGGATGGGTCTGTGAACTGGCACGAAGGTTCCTAGGCCACGTGCAAGACGCCCGCAGCAGGACCGCCGCGTGGAGGGGAAGTGCGGTCGCGCGAAAGTGACAAGCCGGGGGCTTCGCGTGTGAACCCGCCAGCCCCTCTCCCGCGCTCCGAGTTGTGGAATCAGAAGTCATCCTTCAGAGTCTCGATCTCGTTTCCGGACCGGGCCAGGACTTGCAGTTTAGTATCAAAAGTGATGAGCTTGGCCCGGTGTTGGCGGGCCAACCGCAGGAGATAGGCGTCGGTGACTTGCTTGCTACCGAGGATTTTTTCAAACACTCGGACGGATTCTTCATCGGACGGGGCACAGAGCGACTTCAAATAAACATGCTGGGGATCCCTTACCATGGTCGCCAGTAAGGCTGCTGCCTCTCCGGGAGTCTTGGCTGAGCCCACTGCTGCTGGATTGGAAGACAGACATATGAATCCTAATTCAGTTAGGGCGCAGGTCGCCCATCGATCCGGGCTCGATTCCAACCTTCGAGTTGCTGCGGTGTGAAACTGATGGTTCGGCCAGGCGAGAGCGATCAGCACATTGACATCCAGCAGCAGGAGTTCAGAAGAGGCCTTCTTCATCGAGGACTCGCTCAATTCGGGTAGCCGGAATTATCGGCGTCCCCGCCGGGATTTCAAAAGTAGGAAAGCGGCGTCCCCCTTTGCGTACCGGGGAGGGTTTTCGCTCGAGGCCTCGCCGCGCGAGTTTCGAAATGACCTTACCTAACCGTTCGCCCGAAATTCGTGATAAGTGGTCGGCGGCCGCGTAGACGTCGTCGTCTAGTGCGATGGTGGTTCTCACGATTTAAGTATGATACCGTGATGCGCCGATGTCAAGCTGCAGCAGTAGACACTTGTGGGAAGCGCCGTTGACGAATACGCCCACATGACGCCCGCCGTTGCCATCCCGACGAGAATACAATCGTGCCATGGCGTTGAAGATATCAACTCGAGTCGTCGCGAATTGCCGCAGGACGCCTGAGGGTGCGGCGTGGCTCGACCGATTGCCGCAGATTCTCAGCAGTGCCGAACGACGTTGGTCGCTGAGGGTCGGGAGCCCCTTCGATAACGAAGAGGTAAGTTGCGCGTGGGTAGCCCCGGTCGCACTCGCCGGCGGTACGGAAGCGGTGCTAAAAATCGGCATGCCTCACATGGAGGCAGAGCAGGAAGCGGAGGGGTTGCGATTCTGGGACGGTGAGCCGACGGTTCGGCTGCTTGCCGCGGACGATGATCTTGGCGCCATGCTGCTGGAAAGGTGCCAGCCCGGAACCTCACTGCGCGCCGTGCCGGAGGCGGAGCAGGATGTCATTCTCGCGGGGTTGTTGCGGCGTCTCTGGCGGGCTCCCTCCGCCCACCATCCCTTTCGACCACTCGCGGCTCTGATGAGGTTTTGGAGCGACGAGGCGCAGGCAAACATCAAGAGTCGGCGCGACGCGGGGCTGTTCCGTGAGGGTCTGCGACTCTTTGAAGAACTGCCTCTCACCGCGCCTGTGGAAGTGTTGCTGGCGACCGATCTTCATGCCGGCAATGTACTTCGCTCGGAGCGAGCGCCTTGGCTCGTCATTGACCCGAAATCATCGAAACATTCAGCCCAAGCGCGAAAACTTATCTGCATGGGACTCTCCACTTGGCAGCGCCGAACAACCGGTTCAAGCTTAATGAGATCGCCCTTCACCTGACGCCGAAGATATTCGGCCACATCACGGAGTTCACATGGCGCTGGACGATGACTCGGGCTCTCCAATTTAATCACCGGTGCCGGTAACGCAGGTTACGAAAGGCCACATCGGATCTGAAAATACAAGCTGATCATGGGGGTTGTTCTTACAGACTGTAAATGCAACTGGCGCACCTTTCACCCCGACGGCCAGCGCGACCTGCACGCTGCAAATAGTTGGCTGGATGTCGGAGGTACATTATTCATTGCAACAACGGAGATCCCTCCTATATCCACCCCCATCTCCATAGTGGTCGAGCAACTTAAAAGGTTAATCAAGCCATTCTTGAACTTGTCCTCATAATCGCTAAGCTTAGCCCCCGATTGCTGTGCAGAGTGCTCGGCCGCACGGAAATAGCGAACACCTTCGACAATACGGTCATTGAGATCAGACCAAACCCCCGTTTCACGTAAGTTTTTTACCTCCTCGTTACTATTCAACCAGGATCGCGAAGCTTCCGTTCTCTGATATTCAGTTGGAAATATCCTTTGCTATGTCTGGCCAATTGGGACAGAAATTTCTTGGCACTCAATAGAGGATGCCTTACTGTCATTCTTTGGGAGGTAGGGTGTAACACTACGTAAAGTGACATCCAGGATCCTTCGAGTTACAGGACAGAGCCAAGCACTGCTTATCGGTACAAACGCCATATCTTCCATAGAAAGATAGCGTCCTACGCTTGATTTCTTTAGCAGATCAAGCTGAACGAGTTCATCCCAGGCTGATCGAAGAATACTGTCCAATGCGTCACGCCCGTCAGCGGACAATGGATTCAACTTCAACACAT
>CAWIUZ010000419.1:0-5744 GCA_963838915.1 uncultured Acidobacteriota bacterium | reverse complement strand
CTGCGGTCTCCCGCCCCACCACGGGGACATCAAAGCGCATGTCCTGGCAGGGCTTACTTACTTTGACGACAACCAGCGCCCGTCCGTTACTCAGGCCGGCCGCCCGTTCGATCACCGCGTCGGTCCCTTCCATGGCCTCGACGGCCACGCAAGCCCGGCCGGACACTACGATCGTCTGGCCGATATCGAGGCCGGCAATCTTCTTGGCAATCTCGCGGCCATACTCGATGTCGGATTCTTCTTCCGTATCCGGCGCGCGGCGAGTGAGCGGACCGGCTTCTGGAAGCAGAGGCTTTAGAAATAGCGTCGAATCCACCACCTGGATACCCCGGCTTTCGACCATGCGCACGAATATTCCGATCAGGGAGTTCGTATTCTTGCGCGGCAGACTTTTGAGGACGCGGCTCACCAGACCGTCCGGCTTGATGGAACTGAAAAGTTGCGCGTGCTTCACCTGTCCGGCCAGGACCAATTTGCCGATGCGCTCGGCGACCAGCAAATCCAGAAGCTTTGAGACTTCACCCAGGCTCAGCCAGTGAATGGCGCTCGCCATAGAGGCAAGTTCCGGCGAGGCTTCTTCCTTGATTCCCACCACCAGCGGGTCAATGCCCTGGTCTCTCGCCGCTTCCAGCACCAGGAACGGGAAGTGGCCGTTCCCCGCAATAATGGCATAACGATCGTTCATATGCGAAACTCGAAACTGGAAGATCGAAGAGTGCTGACGACGTTCCTACGAGCCAGAAGCTGCGAACAAATCAACTGACTGTCATCCTGAGCGAAGCGAAGGATCCCCGCAGTTTCCTGTGGTTGAACGACTTGCGAACAACAACAGAGATCCTTCGCTGCCATGAAAATGCGCTGTCATTCTGAGCGAAGCTAAGAATCTCGCCCTGGTCTTTGCTCCTCGGCCCGATCCGAAGCAGAGCGAGATTCTTCGCTTCGCTCAGAATGACACGGTCTTCATGCAAAGTAGTGAGCCGAAAGAGCATGACGTTCTGCGCTCAGGATGACACATTCTTGGTCCGTTCACGCCTTCCCATGCGCGGGTTACGATCATCCAATTCGAATTTCGATTTTCGCATTTCGAATTTCGATTACTTGGCCACACCGCGCTCAGAGGTCCGGATGAATTCCACCAAGGCGCGGACATGGTCGGACTTGAAACCGGCGGCGTCGATCGCCTCGAGCGCCTGCGTAGTATTGAGCTTGGATCTCGACAGCAGGCGGAAGGCTCGCTCCAGTTCCTTCAGGTCATCGGCGCCGAGACCGCGCCGCTCGAGCCCCAAGCGGTTGGCGCCAAGAACGTTCAGCGGGCGGGGGGCGGAAGTTTTCGAGTAAGGTAGGATGTCCTGGTTCACAACACTGTAACTTCCCAGGAAACTGTAAGCGCCGATGCGGCAGAATTGGTGAATGCCGCAAAATGCGCCTACCGTGGCGTAATCCTGAATTTCGACATGGCCGGCCAGCGAAGCCCCGTTGGCCATAATGATGTGGCTTCCCAGGTGGCAATTGTGCGCGATGTGGACGTAGGCCATCAGGAGGTTATGGCTGCCGATTCGCGTCACCCCGTCTCCCGCCTCTGTGGCGCGGTGAATGGTGATGAATTCGCGAAGCGTGTTGCCGTCGCCGATCTCCACCCGAGTTGGCTCGCCGTGGTATTTCAAGTCCTGCGGAGCGAGTCCAACGCAGGCCCAGGGGAAAATACGGTTGCCCTTGCCCAAGCGTGCGTTGCCTTCCAGCACACAATGCGACATGACCTCGCAGTCTTCTCCCAGTTCGACGCCTTCGCCGACCAGGGAATACGGGCCCACCGTGACGCTCGAGGCCAGCTTGACGTTGGGATGGATGATTGCTGTGGGATGGGCTTTCATTGACGTAATTGACCGAGCAGACCTTGACTTGCCGGGCCGGACTGACCGGGGCGGTCCGAGATAGCAAATGCCACCGTCGCTTCCGCCGCCAACTTCCCTTCTACGGTCGCTTGACCGTGCATTTTGCCAAAGTTGTTGCGCCGGTTAAGCAACTGCATTTCCACCCGGAGTTGGTCGCCCGGCAGCACGGGGCGGCGGAACTTCGCGTTCTCGATGCCAGTAAAATAGATTAACTTTTTGTCCTTGTCCGGCATGTCGCGGTAGATCATCACGCCTGCCACCTGTGCCATACACTCGATGATCAATACCCCAGGCATGACCGGCGCGCCGGGGAAGTGTCCTTGAAAAAAGGGCTCGTTCATGGTCACGTTCTTGAGCCCTACAATGCGCTTGTCCCCCTCGATTTCCAAAATGCGGTCAACCAGCAGGAACGGATACCGATGCGGAAGAAAACTCATGATATCCATGATGCTGTAGACAAAGCCTCTTTCCGTACCGGCGAGTGTCGGAAGTTCAGCCACGCTTCACCATCCGTTTCGATTTCGGCGCTTTGAGACGCCCGGCAGCCCAGCCTGAAAGCCCGGGATTCACGCCACCCCTGTTCATCCGGCGGCCACTGGCAGCGACTGTAAACGACCGTTTGGCCATTATAAACGAAACCCTCTCGCCTTCCAATCCTGGAGTGCGGTCGATATTGTCCTAAACGTGGGTTGGTCATTGCCGACGATCTCTCAGCCCCGTAGGGGCGGCCTAGCAAAGCCCAGGCCAACGGCCTGGGTGAAAGTGGCAAGAGGGTATTTCCTTGCCGGCCTCAAGCCCTAAAGGGGCGTGACTACTGCGGATTCCGTAGGTCGCCCCTTCAGGGCTCGACCCGGAAGACCGCTTTCTTTCCCAGGCCGTTGGCCTGGGCTTTGTTAGCCCGCCCCTTCGGGGCTGTGAGATGCATGCGAAGACCAGCTTCGAGCTCGAGACACAAGGCAACACCCATTTAGGACGCCACCCCGCCGCGCGAAGCATTGACGCCTCCCCATGAGGTTGTTAAGATGGGTTGATTTCGCTTGATCGAGGAGACTCTCTTATGGACCGTTTGACCCGTCACGAACTTAAGCAGGACGAATTCAAGGAATTGCTGGACCAACTCGAGCAGTATGTGGCGGCGCATCTGAAGGAAATCGTGAGCGTTGCGATTCTGGCGGTGGTTGTGGTGGGCTCGGCGGTTGGTCTGAGGTACTACCTCGGCGAGCAGGAGTCCAGCGCCAATCTCGATCTTGCTTCCGCTCTGAAGACTTTCCAGGCCTATGTGGGGACTTTCACGCCGGGCAGCATGCCCGCCGGTACGGAAAGCTACCCGACTGCCGCCGACCGGTCCAAGGCGGCGCTGCAGAAATTCAACGCCATTGTGGCCAAGTACCGCCTGTTCCCCCGGCCGAAAGCCGTGGGCATAGCGCTTTACCACGCGGGACTCTGCGAATCGTCGCTGGGGAACTCCGCCGCGGCCATTAATACCCTGCAAGAGGCTAGCCGGGATCGAGACCGTGAAATTGCTTCACTGGCTCAGTTGGCTCTGGCAGAGGAGTTCCTCAAGACCGGCAAGACGCAGGAAGCTGATCGAATCTATCAGAACCTCGCCGACCACCCCACTTTGACCGTGCCTAGGGCGAGTGCTCTGTTGGCGTTGGCGGATTCCTTCAAGAGCTCCCAGCCGGCGCGAGCGCGGCAGCTTTACGATCAAATTCGGAAGGAATTCGGCTCGGAGCCCTCCGTTGCCCAAATCCTCAATCAAGAGACGGCGGAAGCACCGCAAAGCGGCGGCGGGCAGTAGACGCCGGCTGACGCGACTCCGCCGAACGGCCGCAATGCCCTTCCTCATTGATACCTTGGTGTTGCAAATTCAACCCAACTGGTGCCGAATTGCATTACTGAGGTATCCTGTTCGTCACGACGGGAAGGGCGGGACTCTACAGGTTGTGGAAAAAGTCCGCCAGGTTGTCATCCTGAGCGGAGCGAAGGATCTGCATTTGCTCGTTTTCACAAAAATATTGCAGATTCTTCGCTTCGCTCAGAATGACAGTTTTCACGGGTCTTTCTGCAGCCTCTGAAGTCGCCTCCCTTCCGCGGGCAGTCAACAGATTCGCTCTTAGTCCAACTGCCCACAAGAGCGCTCTTCGCCGCCATGTCTGATCCACAGATCGAAACCCCTTCGAACACTGTTAAGAACGAGGTCGCTCCCCCGCTCGAGCGAAAAGCTCGCCTGCGCAAGAACCCGCGGAACTTTGGTTTGTGGCAGCGTGTTCAAATCCTCCTGGCCAGTTGGGTTGGCTATCTCGCCGTACTGCTCGTCGGGCGCAGCCTGCGCTGGGAAGTGTACGGCTGGGAAAACTGGGAAGCCGCCACGAAGCTGGGCAAAGGGCTTATTTACACCTTCTGGCATCGCGAAATCTTCTCCGCCTGCTGGTTCTGGAGAAAACGCGGAATCGTGGTGATGACCAGCCGGAATTTCGACGGCGAGTACATCGCCAGGATTATCCGCATGCACGGCTACGGAGCGGCGCGTGGCTCCAGCACCCGCGGAGCATCGCAGGCCCTGACGGAAATGATCGAGTGCTTGCAGCACGGACGCGACGGGGCTTTTACCATCGACGGCCCACGCGGGCCGCGCTACGTTGCCAAACGCGGCTCCGTGATGCTTTCGAAGGCCACCGGCGCCGCCATCCTCTGCTTTCATGTCGCTTTGCGTCGAGCCTACGTCTTTCGCCGCACCTGGGACTTAACGCAATTTCCACACCCCTTTTCGCAAGCGGCAGTGTTTATCGCGCCGCCCATCGTGGTTGCGCCTCAGGCCGGCGAAGAGGAACAGGTCTCCAGTCTTCAGCAAGTGCAGGCCGCTCTCGATGAGTTGCGACGGCAAGGCGAGGAATGGGCAGCGCGGGGATCGAAAGCGGAAAATGGAAAATAGAAAATCGAAATGGGGAAGCGGTCTGCAGACTTCATTCATTTGCTAGTGCCGTGAGTCAGAAGATCGTCAACAAAAACCTTTTCAAGCTCGACCGTCCTTAAGAGCCCCGTTAGGGGCGGCATAGAGTAGCCCAGGGCGTAAGCCCTGGGTTGGACGGCCCTCACCCCGCCTTCGGCACCCCTCTCCCGCGGGGCGGGAGAGGGGACGGGGGTGAGGGTGGTGTTCTCGCGTCCCACGGCTTATGCCGTGGGCTACTCGCTGCCGCCCACTCCGCGGGCTGATTTCTCCAACGAGCTTCTGACTCAGGACACTCGTTTCCAGTTCCCATTTTCCATTTTCCAATTTCCATCTTCTGTTTGCGCTAGGCGCTTGATCTCCGGGTAAAGCGCTTCCGCCTGGGCTCGCGTTTCCGCGAGGCTTCCTGAGCAATCAATCACATAGTCGGCGCGGCGGCGCTTCTCGTCGGAGGGAATCTGGGATGCGACTCGCCTGAGGGCGTCTTCACGCGAAAGGCCGGTCTTCGCCATCAGCCGTGCGATTTGCTGTTCAGGCCGGCACCATGCCACCAGGATTTTCCGAAAGCGATCCGCGGCGCCGGCTTCATAGATTACTGCCGCGTCGACAAGGATCACGGCTCCGGGGTTCCGGGCCCCCAACTCTGCCGCGAGTTCATCGACGCGCGCGATCAGGCTAGGGTGCACGATCGCGGAGAGTTCCCGAAGTTTTTGCGGGTCAGCAAAAACAATCGAGCCCAGGAGCCTGCGATCGATCTCGCCGTCCGCCCTCAGAATCCCCTGCCCAAACTGCGCCACGACTTGCTGGTGGACGGGGTTCGAACTCCGGAGCAACTCGTGACCCACACGGTCGGCGTCAATCACTTTGGCGCCCAGCTCCTCGAGCATGCGCGCCACGGTGCT
>CAWIUZ010000418.1:0-6516 GCA_963838915.1 uncultured Acidobacteriota bacterium | reverse complement strand
ACACATTCCGAATTTCTTCACGCCTTCGCTGGCCTGGGCTGTGCTAGGCCGCCCCTTTGGGGCTCATTTTGGGAGTGCTATTTATGCAGAAGACGACCGATAGCTCGAATCCCCACGAAGCGCCACGGCTGTTTATGGCGGGATGGATGGTGCCGTTTGTCCTGGTCACGGCGCTGTTCCTGCTCTGGGGCATTCCGAGCAACATGAACGACATCCTGATCAAGCAGTTCATGAAGTCATTTGAGATGACGCGCCTCAGGGCGGGGCTGATCCAATCGGCTTTCTATATGGGCTATTTCCTGCTTTCCATGCCCGCCGCCCTGGTGATGCGAAAATTCGGGTACAAGGCGGGCCTCGTGACCGGCCTGTTTCTTTACAGCGCCGGCACCATGCTGTTCTGGCCGGCCGCGCATGTGCGGGAATATGGTTTTTTCCTGGTTGCATTGTTCGTAATCGCGAGCGGCGCGGCGTTTCTCGAAACCGGCGCGAATTCCTTCATTGCGCTCTTAGGCGATCCAAAAACTTCTGAGCGGCGCCTGAATTTCTCGCAAGCTTTCAATCCTCTCGGGGCAGTGACCGGCGTGCTGGTGGGAACGATCTTCATTTTTTCTGGGGTTGAGCTGAAACCTGCGCAGGTCAGTGCGCTGCGTGCGGCAGGCACGTACGACGCGTATCTGGCAACCGAAACTATGCGCGTTGTGACGCCCTATCTCGTGCTGGGCACGGTGGTTTTCATCTGGGCGTTGCTCATCATCCGAACCCGGTTTCCCAAGATCGCCGATGAGGCAGAACCCGAAGGCAGCCGCAAACACGGCAGGTTCAAAGACTTGTTCCACCACAGCCACTTCGTTCAGGGAGTGATCGCGCAGTTCTTCTATGTCGGGGCGCAGGTGGGGACCTGGAGTTACTTCATTCAGTACATGCAGGACTACACCCGGCAGCCCGAGAAAGTGGCCGGCTATTTCCTGACTGGAAGCCTTGTGGCGTTCGGCGTCGGCAGGTTCACGGCCACTTATCTGATGAAGTTCTTTCAGCCCAGCCGGCTGATGGGAATCTACGGATGCGCTAACATAACGTTGGTGGGCTTGGGGATCCTGTTTCCGGGCTGGGTTGGAGTCTGGGCGTTGTTCCTGACCAGCTTCTTCATGTCGCTGATGTTTCCCACGATCTTCGCCCTGGGCATCAAGGAGCTGGGACCCAATACCAAGCTGGGCGGGTCCATGATCATCATGGCGATTATCGGCGGGGCGGTGGCCACGCCCATCATGGGACTGCTCTTTCAACTGACCCACAGCATGGCGGTGTCCATGATCGTGGTTTTGGTCTGCTACCTCTTCATCACCTACTACGCCTTCGTGGGCTCGAAAGTGCGGCAACCAAAGGTCGCGGAATTGGTGGCAGGGTGAGTTTGGCTCGGGGCTGAAAATAACCGTAGCGGGCTGTACGAGAGCAGCCCCTAAGAACGCGCGAGCGGATCAAAACAGCTCATGCAAAGCCGCAAAGTCGCAAAGACGCGCAAAGTGGATGCCGATTGGTTGCCCTGCGCGTGTTGCGCCTTGGCGTGAAACCGCATCTCAAGACAGTGGTGAGGATTGTTAATGGAACCGACACGATTAGAGGACGTCGCGATAGTCATCAAACCCGGAAAAGACAACGTTGCCGTGGTCACCGTGGAGTTCATCGATGCAGGGACCGAACTGAAGTACGGCGAGCAATTGCTCACTGTTTCAGGGCGGGCCCTGCGCGGTCAAAGCTTCGCCATCAAGGAGATCTCGGAAGGATCTGCCTTTATCTCGCTGGGCGACCCGATCGGTCTGGCGGCCGTCTCGCTCCGACCCGGCGACCCGATCAACGAGGCGAATATCCAACGACGGCTGCCCCGGCTGCGGGTGCAGTATCGCGATAACCCCGGCCCCGCGGCGCTCGACTCTGACCTGTCGCGCTTGACCTTTGAAGGCTACCGGCGTCCTGACGGAAGCGTGGGCATCCGTAACCTGATCGGAGTAGTGACTTCCGGGATGTGCTCGTCGACGGAGGTGAAGGAAATCGCCCGGCGCGCCATGGGAGAAATCTACACACGCGAGAAGTTTCCCAACGTGGATGGCGTGGTTCCCATCGTGCACGAGTCCGGTTGCGGCATGCCCGATGGGCACGCGGTTGCGATGCTGAACCAATGGCTCGTGAACACGCTGCGCCACCCCAACCTGGGCGCGGCGGTTTACGTTGATCTCGGCTGCGGAAAGACCTGCGTGGAATGTTCGGCCCCGGTGTTTCAGAATTCGGTGCCGGATTACAACCAGCGTGTAGTGAACATGACCATCCAGCACGTGGGAGGCAGCCGCAAGACGGTCGAGCGGGGCCTCGAAGTCGTCGAGAAATTGCTTCATTACGCCAACGGGTTTAAGCGTGAACCCGCGCCCATCTCAAAACTCATCGTCGGAACTGAGTGCGGCGGTTCGGACCGTTGGTCCGGCGTGACCGCCAATCCCGCAGTGGGGGTTGCTTCGGACATGTTCGTGCGGGCCGGCGCCGCGGTGTTTCTCCCCGAAATTCCCGAGCTTCAAGGCGCCGCCATGGTCGACCTCGTGCGCCGCGCGCGCACGCGGGCGGTGGGAAAAAAGTTGATGGGGGCGCTGAAACGTTACGAGACCTACGTGAAGAAATTCGGCGAGGATTTTCGCGATAATCCCTCACCCGGCAATATCAAAGGTGGGCTCTACAATATTTACCTGAAATCAAGCGGAGTGAAGGCCAAGGGGGGAACCTCGATCGTTGAAGACCTTATCGATTACGGCGAGTGGCTGGGCGACCGCAAGGGACTCTACGTTCTCTATACCCCGGGATACGACCATCTCTGCACACCAGCGCTTTTCCTGAGCGGGGCGCAGGTGTGCTTGTTCACTACAGGCCGCGGCACGGGCATCGGCTGCGCTCTCGGGCCCGTCATGAAGATCGGCTCCAATCCTCAACTCGCCCGGAGCTACGAGGATTTGGATATCAATGCCGGCACGATTCTGGAACGCAAGGAGACCACCGAAGAAGTCGGCCGCAAGATTTTTCAGGAAACCCTCGATGTGGCTTCGGGCCGCAAGCTCACCCGTGCGGAAGAGACCGGCTTCCACCACGAGTTCAAGATTTGGGAACAACTGTGGCCGGCGTTGTAGGAGAGTCGTCAGTGGTCAGTTGTCAGTAGTCAGTTGCGGTGGTGTCATCCTGAGCGAAGCGAAGGATCTCGGCAGTTTGTTTTTCGTCGATTCCCAGCAAACTGCGAAGATCCTTCGCTTCGCTCAGGATGACAGCAGGCAATCCACACCCTACAAGCCTCAGGCTTGCTTTTCTTCGGCGGGCCGGAAAACTTGAGTGAGCAGGACTCCGATTGACACCAGGACTACACCCCCAAACACAAGCCCACTCAAATACTCGTGGAGGAAGAAGTGGGCGAAAAGCGTGGCCACCAGCGGCGTGAGCGCGGAGAAAGCGGAGACGCGCGCCACGGCCATCAGGCGAAAAGCCGTAAACAAGCAGTAAACAGCGAAAATGCCGGAAAGGACCCCGCTGGCAAGGAGGGCCAGGATTGAATGCCAGTTGATGTCGAGCAACGCCGGCCCGTGAGCCAGGGCGGCCCATCCAACCAATCCAACCAGTACGCTGGTGGTGAACTGCAAGAAGATGGCGGTGGATTGATGCGCGCCTCGGAGTTGGCCGTCACGCCATAAGACCCCGGATATCCCGTAACTTAGGGCGGTGCAGAAAGCCAAGGGGATTGCCCAATACCAGAGTGGCGACGCGGGATGTCCCTTGGACTGCCCCCAGGAGAGTGTTGCCAAGCCCCCAAAAATCAAGAGGACACCCACCACCGCAAAGCGAGGAATGCGCTCGTGCAGAAATCGCCAGGCGATAAGCGTCCCCCAAATGACGTAGGTGTCTTGCACCGGAATGGTTACGGTCACCCCGCCCAGGCGGATGGCATAGTAAAAGAGAAACAATCCTAGCGTTGAGACAATGCCAGCCCAAATGAAAGATAAAATGGCGCGGCGGCCAATATAGCGCGGGGAAGCGGGCTTGATTTGGTCCAGGGTGTGGTGCCTCCAGACCAGAAAGATGCCTAAGAACAAGCTCGGCACGCCGCGGAGAAAGGGCCCGATCAGCGGATCGGCATGAATGACGCCAAGACGATCGAAAATGTTCGCCGAGGCATACCCCAGCACCGACCCTGCTGCCCACGGCTCGCCGCGGCGACGAGTACTCTGATTCTGTGGTTCAGCCATTCGTTTCCAGAGTCATCACTGAATGCTTAACAAGACGAACGGCAATTATAAGTCATATAGGGGCGGTTCGCGAACCGCCCCTACGGGAAACGAGATTCTGTCTCTTGTATTACCTGCGGAAGAAATGCTAAGATTCTCTTGAATTAACCCGACCTTCGGGGCAGGGTGAGGGAAGGAATGAATTGCGCGCCTTCCCAATTCCCAATCGGCGGTAAAGCCCGCGAGGGGTGGTCGGAAGCGCTCGAGTCAGCGCAAGGCGTCCGGGAGAATTCCCAGACTGAGCGTGGAGGGCCTGCAAGCCCCAGGATCCGGTGAAACTCCGGGGCCGACGGTACAGTCCGGATGGGAGAAGGTCAGGACGGATGTGACCTGAGGCGCGAGTGTGTGCGCACCGCCAGAGGTGGGCAGCGCGTGCACGCCTTCAGGTGCCCACCCTTGTCCCCTCCTGTTTGCCCCAACCAGAAACTGGGATGATGAGCCAAGCCAGGACAAATCTCACCGTAGAGAAGACAGAGTTCGCACAGAAAGCAGCGCTTTGGAGTGCGGCAGCTTGCTGCCGCTTTCGGCCAGGCCAGCTTGCTGGCCGTGCACAGGAGCGCAGTACTCGAGGCGGTGAAGCGCGAGCAAGCTCGCGCGAGGAAAGCGGCAGCAAGCTGCCGCACGCCAGAGCGCCTGTGGCCGCGTTCGCCGGGCTCGTCGTGACGGCTCTAGTACTCTTTGCTATCACAACGGCTCCCAATCTTCACGCGCAGACCTGGAACAGCCACCTGGAAGGAATGGTGCTCGATCAGAGCGGCGCAGCGATTCCCGTGGCCTCGCTCGAGCTTCGAAATCCTGCCACCGGCCAGGTTCGGCACGCCCAGACGGATGCGAACGGTTTTTACAGCTTTCCTTTCTTGCCCGTGGGAAACTACGAAATGGAAATTGCCAAGGCAGGTTTCGTTTCCAAGGTCGAGCGCGGGTTGGTGCTGCGAGTTGGAGAACCCGCGCGCGTCGACATTCACCTGGAAATTTCCCCCGCGAAAACTGAAATCCAGGTGGACGCTCGACCGCCACTTGTCGAAGCGGCATCGCCGGCCATCGGAGATGAAATCGAGAATCGCCGGGTGGCGCTTCTTCCTCTAAACGGCCGGGAGTTCTCGCAACTCGCGTTACTGGCGGCGGGTGCAACTCCTCCTTACCCTAACGGTTCTACGCAGCAATTCAACACCCCGGCGTTGGGTTTGGGCTTTTCGGTCAATGGGCAACGCTCCGAGCGGAACAACTTTTCGCTCGACGGCGTGACGCTGATGGAGCCTTTTGCTTATAGCCTGACGGTGAACCCTTCGATCGATGCCATCCGAGAGTTCCGTGTCGTCGAGGACTCTTACGGGACCGACCAGGGCATCACTTCGGGCGCGCAAGTCAACATCGCGTCTCGCTCCGGCAGCAACCGCTTCTCAGGCACGGCCTACGAGTTTGTGCGCAACAGCGTGCTGGACGCAAAGAACTTTTTCGACGATCCCACGCTTCCAATCCCGCCTTATCACCAGAACCAGTTTGGCGCGAGCCTGGGCGGCCCGATCCACCGCAACCGCACGTTCTTTTTCACGAATTACGAAGGTTTGCGCATTCGCCAGAGTATTACCAACACTACCTTGCTGCCCACAGCCGCCATCCGCGCAGGGGATTTCAGTGGTATTAATCCTGAAACGGGCAATCCCTTTCCTGCTCTTATCAATCCCGGTACAGGGCAGCCGCTTCAGGGTAACATCATCCCGGCCTCAAGCATCGACCCGGTGTCCCGTGCTCTCCTGGATCGTATTCCGTTGCCGAACAATTCCGGGGCGGCTCCCGGCGAAAACAACGATATCAACGTGGGGCTTCACATCCCCCCCGCCGAATGATTCATTTCTTCATTATTTAATTTTGCAATTGTTTTTTTGTTTAATTGCAATTTGTTATTCAATTTTACTTTTTTCATTTTATTTAGTTTTTAATATTTCTTTTAAATTATTTATCATTTTTCCACTTTCGCAGTCATTCCTTTTAAAGTAAATAGTTATTAAATTATTTGCTATTTAGTAAATTGCTTAAACTAATAAGCAGGTTAACTAGCAGAAAAAATATCTATTTGTATTTAAAAAAGGAAAACCGGCGTAAAAAGCAGGATATATTTTGTACTTGCTTTTTGGTTTTTTTTGTAGTATCTTAGCAGATCATTTGGTTTAGTTACTAAATGTGTTCTTTTAGCGAAGACGCCAGGTGA
>CAWIUZ010000417.1:0-4339 GCA_963838915.1 uncultured Acidobacteriota bacterium | reverse complement strand
TCTGAAGCTCGACGAGGCGTTTCCCCTAAAAGGCAGAACGTAAGACGTTAGCTTAAAGCTAGCCGGTCAGGGGCTGTCATCCTGAGAGCAGCGAAGGAGCTCTGCAGTTCTCTTTGGCCTGCCCAATCAAGCAACTGCTGAGATCCTTCGTCGCCCGCGGATCCTCAGGATGACAGGTCATCGACTTGTCATCATCGGCCTAGTCAGACTTTAAGCATCTATGGGCACAGGTGTGCGGACGACCCAGTCGCCCATGGGATGCTGCCTGCGGCAATCAAGACACATTGTTAGGGGGTACTCCACCCCACAGTTTGGGCACGTCGCTCGGCTTTGAAAAGTGTCAAAAGGCTTCGCACAGCGACTGCATTTCCAAAAACTCCCCACCGGCGGAGTGGCATTGCACGAGGGGCAGGCGAATCCCTCGCGGCGTGGCAACTCACTCAAATGAGTCAGAATCCGCACTTCACGCCATCCCCCCCAGCAACTCGCGAGGATAAATACTGCCAGGACGGCCATCCAGAAGGCATATTCCCATTGGCCTGCCAGACGAAACCGCAAGGCCACATAAAACAATCCCGCCACACCCACAAATCCGATCGCGACCGCCGCCATCAGGCTGCGGGCGCGCCCTACCGCATACCAGAGTAAGGAGCGAATAATCTGGCCGCCGTCCAGCGGATATATGGGCAACAAATTGAACGCCAGCAAAAGTATGTTGACGAACGCCAGTGCCAGCAGGAACGAGTGTACATTGGGCGCCGTTCGGTCCAAGTTGAAGGACCGGTCAAGCATGTATCCAATTGGTCCAAGAACGACCAGCACCGCTACGTTCACAAGCGGTCCGGCCACGTTACTCCACAGCGTGGCGCCGGGCCGTAACGGCGGAGCCACGTACGCCATCCCTCCCAAAGGCCAGAGCATGATCTCGTTGGCCGTTCCACCAACCTGCCGGCAGGCCAGCGCATGGCCGTACTCGTGCAGCAGCACGAAGAAAAAAAGCGCCAGATACTCCGCCGCGTTCCAAGCCAGGGACGAGTAACTGTTCGCCCGGTTGCTTATTTCGAACGCTGCAAACAAAAACCAATACCAGTGCAACCACACATCGACACCTGCGAAGCGGAACAGGTGGATGCCTCGACGTCTGCTCTTCATGGCTAGGGATTATAAGAGGGTAAAGGCTGAACGGTAAAGGATAAAGGGTGAAGTACCCGTACCTTCGTACCCCTGACGGCCGGCTCTTATCCGGTAGTGCCCCGGTTTTGGCGTGGCGCTGGCCGTCAGGCCAGCATTTGCCGACCCTTCGCTTTGCTCAGGGCAGGCTCTAATGGCCGGCGCCACTTTCAAACTGGGACAGTGCTGTTTATCCTTTACCCTTCACCCTTTAGCCTTTAGACTTTAATCATCGCCGTCATGAACAAAACCAGAAGGTTGCCCCTACTCTTCCGTCATGTCACGTACAACCTGCGTGGCGGCTTCCTGGTTCGCCCACTGACCATTGCGCTGACGTTGGGTTGCGCGGGCGCATTCCTCTCGTGGTGGGAAGAGGCCGTTCCGGCGGTCAGCGCCTGGGTGCCGAAGGCGCTTTTCCCTTCCCATGCTGATCCGCAGGTGGCGCAGGTGATTCTTGCCGCCATTGCGGCCTCAATCATGACCGTGGTGTCGATCGTTTTCGCCATTCTGCTCATGACGCTCACGCTCGCCTCGATGCAGTTCTCGCCGCGCATTATCGTGAGCTTTGCCCGGGACCGCGTGACGCAATGGACCCTGGGCATATTCCTGGGTACTTTCACTTATTGCATGGCAGCGCTTCCCACGGCGCGCTCACTGCCGCGCCCCTTTGCGCCCGTGGCGACAGTTCTGGGCGCGATGCTGCTCGCCCTGGCTTGCGTCGCTTGGCTGCTTTACTTCATTCATCACATTTCGCAGGCAATCAGCGTCAACCATATCGTCGATCGGATCGCCTCCGAGACCGAAGCCATGATCGACGAGATGATGCCGCACCCACGCCGGCCCACCCGCATGTCAGACAACGATCCGGTTAAGCCTGAGAACTGGGTAACGCCGGTCTTCAGCGATACCTCCGGCTACATCCGCTTCATCGATACGGAACAGCTTGTGGCTCGCGCGAAGGCTTACCGCGTCAAGGTCAAAATCCTCCGCCGGGTGGGGCAGTTCGTGCCCGCGAGCATCCCACTTCTGATGGTGTACAAGGGTGAGCGCCTCTCTTCCGAGGGCGTCAGGGACCTTCGCGGGGCGTTTGATTTCGGCCCCTCCCGGACCCTGCAACAGGACCTCGAGTTCGGAGTACTCCAGATCGTCGACATCGCCTTGAAAGCCATCTCTCCTGCCGTCAACGATCCGAGCACGGCGATAAGCTGCGTCGACCAACTAAGCCGCATCCTGATCCGTTTCGCCTCCAGGGAGCTGCCGGAATTTACGCTCTACGATCCGCCCGGAGTGCTTCGCGTCAGCATTCAGTGGACTGATTTCGACCGGATGGTAGACGCGGCTTTCGAGCAAATCCGCCTCTACGCGCAAACGGACATGGCGGTCAGCCTGCGCTTGCTGCGCGCCCTCGGTGACATCGCCGTCAGTACGCCGGACGAGCAGTACCGTCGCACACTGTCCGAACGGGGCAGGAGAATTGTCTCAGGCTGCGCCCAGAAGCTTGGAGAGTTGGAACTACGGGAGATGCGTGTCAGGCTGGCGACGCTGGAAACCTTCGTCGCACCGCCCTCACTGTAGCCCGAACGCAAAACAGTGTCATCCTGAGCAAAGCGAAGGATCACAGTAGTTGGTGTTGGTTCACAGGCTACAGACAACTGCACAGATCCTTCGCTTCGCTCAGGATGACAGCGGCCGGCGCCCGGTACGAGTTTCGGAGACTGTCGTCAAGCCGGCAGTTTATCGGGGAAAAACGTACTCACCACCAGCAAAAGGGTCAGCGCGATCATAACCGCGCATGTTACCCAGGCGATGTAATTGAACAGGCGGGAATTTTTGTGCTTCCCCATCAGGTCTTCGCGGTTCACCAAGTGGAGCATGAAGATTAGTACGAAAGGCAGGAGAACGCCGTTGGCCACTTGTGAGAATAGGATGATGGGAATCTGTTTCGATTCACTTAATACCATCACGGCCAGTGCACCGACCGCAATCAACGAAGTATAGAGCCAGTAGAAAGTCGGGGCCTCGTGGAAACGCTTATCGATGCCCGCTTCCAAACCAAGCCCTTCGCAGACGTAATAGGCGGTAGCCAGCGGCAGAATACATGCCGAGAAAAGAGATGCGTTACAAAGTCCGAACGCAAACAGCGCGCTGGCGGCATGCCCCGCGAGCGGGCGCAATGCCATCGCCGCATCCCCTGCGTCATTGATCTGGCGGTGACCGCTAAGATAAATGGTGGCGGCGCAGGCGACGATGATGAAAAACGCCACCACGTCTGTAACTATGCAGCCCACAATCACATCCCATCGCGAATAGATGTATTCCTTCACTTTGATCCCTTTTTCCACCACGGCCGCCTGGAGGTAGAACTGCATCCAGGGCGCGATGGTCGTGCCGACCACGCCGATGAGCATGTACAGGTAGCTGCCACTAAACGCGAACGAGGGCTTCAGGGTGTTAATCACCGCGTCCGGCCACTTGGGGTGGGCAAGGAAACAAGAGACCGGATAGGCAACGTAGAAAACACAAGCTGCCAGAAAGACCTTCTCGACAAGTCGGTAAGTGCCCTTGACCACCAGCGCCCAAACCAGCACGGCGCCCAGAGGAACTGCAATGTAGCGCGTCACGCCAAACACGGACATGCCGGAGGCGAGGCCCGCAAATTCCGCTACGGTGTTACCAAGGTCGGCGGCCAGCAACATCATCATCAGGATAAAAGTGGTGCGAAAGCCGTACTCCTCGCGAATCAGGTCCGCCAGACCCTTCCCTGTGACTACGCCCATCCGCGCCACGATTTCCTGAACCACCACCAGCGCCACGGTGATGGGAATCAGCGTCCAAAGCAACGTAAACCCGAATTTCGCTCCAGCGAGGGAGTAGGTGTAAATGCCGCCTGCGTCGTTGTCGACATTCGCGGTGATGATTCCCGGCCCAAGGACGGCCAGGAAAATCAGCAAGCTTGTACGATACCGGCGAAGCCGTTCGCGATTCACGGAAGATTATCCTCTGCTTCGGAATTGCCTTCTGGTAATGACGAGTTCCAAAACATCGTCCGCGGTGACGACTCCGATTAAATGGCGTTTGTCGTCCACGACGGGCAGAGAGATCAGGTTGTACTTGTGAAAAAGATCCACCACGGAGGCCAGAGAGGCGTGCGAGGGGACAGCAATACATT
>CAWIUZ010000416.1:0-5324 GCA_963838915.1 uncultured Acidobacteriota bacterium | reverse complement strand
CCGTCGACGATAGCGTAATCCACATTGTGCAGCTTTCCTGCGGCGGGGAGCCGTGAAAGATCGACCGAGCCGGGCCACGTCGCTTCCAGCATTGAAGTTTCCTCCGCCGCGGCGTGGCCGATCGCTCCGGCTATGAGCGACCGCGGAAATCCTGGGTAGACCCACTTGACCCGGCGGGGGACGTGCCCGTCGTTGAATTCACCGCAAAGCCGATCAAGCACTGCGCGCTGGTTGTCCGCGCCGTGCCCGTTCACAATCAACACGCGAAGAAAGCACATGCGTCCGAAGAGAATTTGGAGAGCGTCGCGCACCACCGCCGCGAACACTTCCTCCCGGAAGTAAGCGCTGGCTACGGCGTTCTTGGGGAAGTCCATTCCCTCAATGAAAGCATCACGGGCAAATCCCAGCGACTCGAGCATGTTGGGATTACGCTCTCGCTCCGTCCCGACGAAGAGGGGAGGGAAGTACGGACACTGGAATTCGCGAGCCAGGCGGCGGGCGAAAGCGTGCGCCAGCAGGTTGTCGCAGCCCATCGCCAGGTGCGGTCCGTGCCACTCTAAAGGCGCCAGCGGTAGCAAAACCAAACCATTGCGTTCCCGGGCCGCAGCCACTTCCCCGGGAAACAGGAACGCCATGTTCCAGTCACCCTGCTCGATGGGTCGTTTGCGAACCGAAGGTTCATCGATAGGCATTTGATTCCTCCCCGCGCGTCTTGAGTCAGACGTTCGGTAAGAAAACTCTTCTCATGCGGGCCAGACTATCGGAATCCCGTCACGGACCTCATGAAGTGGTCCAATAAGTAAGAAGGTAAGCGAATCAAAACAGCTCACGCGAAGACGCTAAGGCGCAAAGAAGCGCAAAGTAGAAGTTCCTCGTTTTTCTTTGCGGACTTTGCGCACTTTGCGCCTTTGCGTGAAACCGGCTTGTCCGTCCATAAATTAATCCCCAGACTGTTGCTCCGCGCGCTCAATTCTTGAGTCTGTCATTCTGGGCTGGAAGTTTCAAGCGCTTTGAACGACCGATGCGCCTGGATTGGGCCAGCAAATTGACCCTCGTGACACGCGCAAGGTATATTCAATTTCAGAGGCTTTCGGCGAATAGCGTTATGTCCTGTCATTCTGAGCGAAGCGAAGAATCGCGGCAGTTGTATTTTCATGGAACTACAGAGATCCTTCGTCGTCCGTCGCCTTACGGACTCCTCAGGATGACAGGTCGATGGGTTCGAGAGCGCCCTGCTGGACTAAGCGTTTGTGTGTTGGCCGTTCTGCTCATTCCGTCGTCCGGCTGGGCCCAGGTGGCGGGCACAGTTTCCGGCCTTGTCCAGGACTCGTCGGGGGGAGCCGTGTCCGGCGCCACCGTAACGGTGACAAGTCTCGAGACGGGAGTTACGCGGGTTGTGACCACGAACCCGGCGGGCGCCTACACCGTTCTTTCGCTGCCGGTCGGGCCGCTCGAGGTGAAAGCCGAGAAGGAAGGGTTTAAGACAACTGTTCGCACGGGAATCAACCTCATCGTGGGACAGCGAGCCATGGTGAACTTGCGGCTGGAATTGGGTGAGATCAAACAGGAGGTAACCGTATCTGGCGGGTCACTCCTGATCAACACCAGTGTTACACCTCTCTCTGGCGTAGTGGGTGAGAGCGAGATAAAAGAGCTGCCGCTCAACGGCCGCAGCTTCGATAATCTGCTCACGCTTAATACTGGCACCATCAACTTCAGCTCGCTGAAAAGTTCTCAAACTGTCACCAGCAACGGAAACACGTTTTCCGTGGAAGGGCGGAGGACGTACGAGAATTTATTTCTGTTGAACGGAATCGAGTATACGGGCACGAGCCAACTCGCCATCACGCCGGGCGGCGTCAGCGGGCAGCTTCTCGGAATCGACGCTGTCCGTGAGTTTAACGTACTCGCGGGCACTTATCCGGCAGAATACGGAAAGCGCGCCGGAGCGCAGGTCGCCATCGTGACGCAGTCCGGCAGCAATACACTGCATGGCTCCCTTTTCGAGTTCCTTCGAAACAGCGCGCTGGATGCGCGAAACTTCTTCGACCAGGGATTTGTTTCCTCCCTTCCGGCGAAATCAATTCGGGGGGGCGCTGGGAGGGCCGCTCGAACCGGGAAAGTTGTTTTTGTTTGGCAACTACGAAGGCTTCCGGCAGAGCCTGGCGGTCACTGACGTGAGCGTCGTCCCTGACCAACTGGCCCGGCAAGGCTCATTGCCGAATCAGGTTCCCGGTCTCGACGCTGCGATGTTGCGCTACATGTCGTTCTGGCCTCAGCCAAACGGTGCGGAGTTGTTGGCTAACGGCCAGGCGAGCGGAACGGCGCTCGCCTACTACAATCCCAGGCAGGCTATTCGAGAGGATTTTGGCACGCTGCGGGCCGACTCTCCAATTCGCAGCCGAGACTCCCTTTCCGCAGCCTACACGTTAGACGATGGCAACAGTTTGACACCGCTGGCCGACCCTTTGTTCGGATCAGCCCTGGCGCTGCGGAGTCAAGTGGCTAGCTTCCAGGAGACACATATTTTTTCGCCGCAACTGCTTAACGTATTCTTGGCCGGCTTCTCCCGCGCAGGCTTCAACTTCCAGCCGTTTTCGTTTGCCGTTTTTGCTCCCAGCCTTTCGTTCGTTTTCGGCCGGGCGCCAGGGGGAATTGTCATCGGAGGCGGGCTTACCACAACCGGAGCTGCGGCGATCACCTCCGCCGGACCCAACAACGCCGCGAGAGCCTGGAATGGCCGGAACCTATTCACCTACTCCGACGACCTGCACATCGTCAAGGGCATGCATCAGTTCAGCCTGGGCGTCTGGTTCCAGCGTCTTCAGGACAACGAAGACACGGCTTCACGCCAATTGGGCCAAGCCAGCTTCACGAGCTTGGAGACTTTCCTCGAGGGAACTGTGAGCAGCTTCCAAGTGGTGCCGACTCCCACCGAATTGGGCTGGCGAAGCCTTTTCGGCGCGTGGTACTTCGAGGACACCATAAAATTGCGGCCTAATCTTACGCTTGAGGCGGGACTGCGGGACGAATTCACGAACGGCTGGAACGAAGTGGCTGGAAGGGCCGCCAACTACCTCGTCGACGCCAGCGGAATACTTGAAACCAACCCGCGCGTGGCCGGTTCGGCCTTCACCAAGAGCCATGCCAAGTCACTGCTTGGCCCTCGCATCGCTGTCGCATGGGATCCTACCGGAAGGGGGACGACGTCCTTACGAGGAGCGTTCGGCATCCACTATTCCCTGCTCGACGATCTAAGCTACCTGCTCAATGCGCTTCCGCCTTACAACGGCTCGGTCTCGTTTGCACATGTTCCGCTCTCGTCGATCGTGCCGATTCTCCCGAGCGTGCCGCCGCGACCTTCCTGCGGGCCGGGCGTTGCGGCGCCTTGCACCATTTATGCGCCGCAAGGAGTGCAAGCAAACGCCAAGACTCCCACCGTCGAGGCGTGGAGCTTCTCTCTCGAACGGCAGGCCGGGACGAACACGGTGGTTCGCGCGATCTACGACGGCTCTTTCGGCCATCACGGGCTCTTGAGCGTCGACCCCAATACCATCCCTGCCGAGATCTGCTCTGATGCGAACGGCTGCCAGGCTGGCGGCGTGGGCGCCGCGAGAAGCGTCGTCGCGAAGGGCGCCCAGTACATTCCTCTTGGGTCGCGGCCTAATCCGTACCTTTCCTCCGGATTCTTCTGGTATACCGAGGGAAACAGCAGTTACAACGCGCTACAGCTTGAGGTTGTCCGGCGCGTTGCTCAGGGCCTGCAATTTAGGGCGGGTTACACTTGGGCGAAAAATCTCGACATGAATTCCGCTCTGACCGGAGCCCAAGCGAACAACCAGGCGCAGATGGTGCTCGACCGGAATGATCCGGGAAGAGATTGGGGACGCTCGGCATTGAATGTCTCAAGCCAGGGCAGCATCTCCGCCCACTACGAATTTCCTTTTGGCCGTAGCCTGCATGGGCAGAGAAGCGCGCGAAGTTTGGGAAACCTGCTGATTCGAGGCTGGCAAGCCAATGGAATCGCCACGTTGCTGAGCGGCTTTCCATTCACGCCCCAGCTAGGTTCAAACGTCTCCGGAGACGGAGACACAAGGAACCCGGATCGGCCGGAGGTGAAGCCGTCTTTTGTTGGCCGAATCGTGCTCCGGAATCCCGCCCAATGGTTCAATCCGAATGCCTTCAGCTTGCCTGCCGCAGGCACGTACGGAAACTTAGCGCGGGGGACGTTCGACGGGCCCGGATTGGCCGATGTCGATATATCGCTTGCCAAAGACTCTGTTATATCGGAGAGGTTCAAACTGCAATTCAGGGCGGAGTTCTTCAACATCCTTAACCGCACGAACTTTGATACTCCCAATCCGATCGTCTTCTCGAATGGCACCGTCAGTTCCACGGCGGGACTCATCACCGCCACCGCCACGACCTCCAGGCAAATTCAATTCGGATTGAAGCTGCTCTTTTGAAGAGTGGTAGCGCGGCCCCCCGTTTTTGGGGTCCGCGGTTTTTCCACGGTGCCCAGACAAGCCGCGGACCCCAACACCGGGGGTCCGCGCTACCCAGCGCGTATATTCTCAAACCAGCGAAGGATCTCTGCAGTTTCCGTTGGTTCAGGAATTCACGAACAACTACAGAGATCCTTCTCTCCGCTCCGGATGACACATTCCGGTTATAGGTGTTGACAGAGTCTTCGCCTCAAAGAGGTATATTCGAGGAGACTGCCTGTCCTTCCCGTGCGCTCTTCAACTGGCCGGCAAGCAGACCGAAGCGCAATCGAGTGCCGTCGGCGGAGATCAGAAGAAGTTGGTCCAGCAAAAGCCCTTTTCTGGTCTCGACGGTGTGTAGCGGGCCGGTCTCGCGCGCCACAAAACGCCCCCACCTGCGGGCGAAAAACACGGCCTCCCGCTCTCTCAGGCATAGCGTGCCGAGTGCGTTGCGAAGATCCCAGGTGTCTGCCGTGCCGATTACGTGAAGCAACCGGGAGGGCGCCGGTTCGGGAAAACGTTCTGCGAGCCACTGTTGCTGAGCAGGCGTGAGTTGGGGGGCGCGAACCGTCCCGAACCAGTTTCGAACGAGCGCTGCGACTGTTGCCCACTCCGCTCGCAAGGCGCGCAAGATTCGCGGACCGAGCCAGGCGGACAATGCGAGGAAAGCTAACGCAATGCCGGCCAGCACCCACGGATGCTTCACCAGCATGTAGAGACCGCCGGCCACAGATGCATCCTCAGCCAGGCTTAACGCGATATTGCTGAACGGCTCCGGGCTGTGATTGATGGCCAGCCGCAGCGTGGCCTTCGCCGAGTGCCCCGTCAAGGCGACACCGC
>CAWIUZ010000415.1:0-17154 GCA_963838915.1 uncultured Acidobacteriota bacterium | reverse complement strand
ACCTGGACGGGAGCCTTCCCCGGGACACGCAGCACCGACACGCTGCCACTTCACCTGTTCACACGGCCTCATTCTCGAGGACTGAGGCAGCCAGAGTTTCGACCGACCAAGAAGCGGAGCCTGCCAGCGTACCCCCGACTGTGGTATTGGACAACGGTCCTCATGTAAGTGTTCCAGACTTCTCCGGGCTGGCGGCGCGCAATATCGCCCAGGAGTGCCAGAAGTTGGGCCTCGAGCTCAATCTTCTGGGCAGCGGACTGGCCGTCGAGCAGAGCATCCCCGCGCGTTCGCAGGTAGCGCCGGGAACAAGATTGGTGGTAAAGCTGTCAAGATTCGCGCAGTGATATAATGCGAGTGAGCAATGAAACTGACCGATTTGCTGCGAGGGCTGGATGGCCTCGACATAGGCCTGGAAGCCGAGGGCGAGGTCACCTCTTTGGCTTGCGATTCTCGCCATGTTCAGCGGGGAAGTCTTTTCTTTGCTATTCTGGGCGAGAAAGCCGACGGGCACGCGTTTGTCTCCCAGGCCCTGGACCGGGGTGCCGTGGCCATCGTCAGCGAGCGCTTGCCGCCCAAGGAACTGGCGTCGCGCTGGGTGCGCGTCCCTCGAATTCGCCGGGCGCTCTCGACGGCCGGACGCCGCTTCTACAGCCTGCCTGATTTACACCTGAAACTGGTAGGAATCACCGGCACAAACGGAAAGACGACGACAGCCTTTCTGGTGGATAGCATTCTGCGCGCAGCGGGAATCCGCACGGGTTTGTTTGGGACTATTGAGTACCGGGCTGGCGGCCAGGTGTTGCCGGCGCTCAACACCACGCCGGAGTCGCTGGATTTGTGGTCTTATCTCGCGCAGACTGTCGAGGCGGGGGGCGACGGCGCGGTGATGGAAGTGTCCTCGCATGCGCTGGCTCAAGAGCGGGTTTGGGGCTTCCCCTATTACGTCGCTGTTTTTACGAATCTGACCCGCGACCACTTGGATTATCACAAAGACTTCGAGCACTACTTCGAAGCCAAGCGTCGTTTGTTCGAGGGCCTTGGCACCCCTCCACCCGCGACCTCGGTGATTAACATCGATGACCCTTGGGGCAAGAAGCTCCTTGAACTGCGCGGTTCGCGACAGTTGACCTACGGCATGAACTCGAATGCCCAGGTCAAAGTGAAGCGTCTCGACAGCCGCCATGACGGGTTGGAGGGCACAATCGTGACCCCCGCCGGCAAGCTGGAGCTTGTGTCCTCGCTGGTAGGCCGGGCCAACCTGGCAAATATCCTTGCCGCGACTGCGGCTTCCATTGCTTATGGCGTCCCACTCGACCTGATCGAACTGGGACTCAGGAATCTGAAAGCAGTTCCAGGGCGTTTTGAGCGTATCGACGAAGGCCAGACCTTCCTTGTCGTGGTGGATTACGCGCACACCGATGATGCGCTGCGGAATGTCTTGAACACGGCGCGCGAACTCACGCGCAACCGCCTCATCGTGGTGTTCGGGTGCGGTGGCGAGCGAGATCGCGCCAAACGGCCAATGATGGGCGAAGCGGCCGGTTGGCTGAGCGATCTTGCCGTGCTCACCTCGGATAATCCCCGCAGCGAAGACCCGCTGCTGATTATGAATGACGCCTTGGTGGGTTTGCAAAAGGCCGGGAAGCCCTATTGGGCTGAAGTGGATCGTGAAAAAGCTATCCGCAAGGCTCTCGAGGAAGCCCGCGAGGGCGATGTGGTAGTCCTGGCTGGAAAGGGCCATGAGACTTACCAGGTGCTGAAGGACGGGCCGATTCCATTCGACGATCGTGAAGTAGCTCGACGAGTGCTGCGCGAAATGGGCTATCAAACACCGAAATGAGTGTCACTCGGAGTGTTGATGGGCCTGGGGCCCACCCATGGAGATGAAAGTCGCTGTCATCCTGAGCGAAGCGAAGGATCTGCAGTTCCGGACTGAGACGAACTGATGCAGATTCTTCGCTTCGCTCAGAATGACAGACTTTCGAGAGAGCGGAGGAGGAATCTTGCGCTGCTTAGTCGAATAAGAAATCAGAGCGAGATTCCTCGCTCCGCTCGGAATGACATGGCGGCTCCGCTTAGGGTGGCACGGCAGCTGTAGTCCTTGAGAACGCATGAAACTCAGCTTGGGCGAAATTGCGACCTTGCTTCATTCCCAGTGCCGCGTCCCGGAACGAGTGGTTAACGCGTACTCACTGGACTCTCGGTCGATCGCGCCGGGTCAGCTTTTCTTCGCCATGCGCGGGCCTCGATTCGATGGGCATGAGTTCATTGCCCAAGTGTTCGAGCGCAAGGCTGCCGGGGCGGTAGTGGAAAACGCTTTTTTTGACCAGACTCCGCCGGAACTCAAACCAGCGCTCATTCCAGTCGAGAGCCCGCTCGAGTCGCTCCAGCACTTGGCCCGGGCCGTTCGGCGTAAGTGGGGGCGGCCCCTGATCGCAGTTACGGGCAGCACCGGCAAGAGCACCACGAAGGAGATGATCGCCGCTTTGCTGGGCCGGTGCTTCGCGGTGCACAAGTCGGCCGGAAACTTGAATAACCACTACGGCCTGCCATTAACTCTGCTGGGGCTCGATCCTGAGCATGAGATTGCTGTAGTGGAACTCGCCATGTCCGCCGCCGGTGAGATTGCGCATCTGGCATTGATCGCGGAGCCGGAGACCGGCGTGGTGACAAACGTCGGCCCTGTGCATCTGGAGTTCTTTGATTCCGTGGATTCGATCGCCAAAGCCAAGCGAGAACTGGTTGAAAACCTCTCGTCGCGCGGTGGCCCACCCACGGCCGTCTTGAACTACGATGATCCGCGCGTGCGGGGTTTCCGAGAGGGGTTTGAGGGGCAAGTGATTACCTTCGGAATGGGATCCGGCGCAGATTTTCAGGCCCTCTGGGTCAAGCCTGGTGAAGGGATCGGAAGCGAGTTCCATGTAGTGGGGCCGAACTTAGATTGCGACTTTCTACTTCCCATTCCGGGACGCCACAACGTCCGGAATGCACTCGCCGCCATCGCTGTGGCCTCCGACTTTGATATCCCGGCGGTGGAAATGCGACGCGGCTTGGCCGAATTCCAAAGCATGCAGCAAAGGGGAGAGAGTTTCACGCTGCCTGGACCGGTGACGGTTATCAACGATTCCTACAACTCGAACCCGCAGGCCATGGAGTGTATGCTGGAAACGCTTCGGACATGGCCCGGGGCTCGCCGCCGGATTATTGTTGCGGGAGAAATGCTCGAACTGGGACCGCAGTCGCCGAAACTGCATGAAGAGGTCGGCCGTAAGTGCGCGGAAGCCGATCTTGCCTTGCTGATCGCGGTCCAGGGTGATGCGCGCCTCTTTGTAGAAGGGGCGGTGGCGGCCGGTATGGCGACCGCACGGACCCGCTTCTTTCCCGACGCGCCTTCGGCGGGAGAGTTCTGCCGGTCACAGCTCGAACCTGGGGACGTGGTCCTGGTGAAAGGGTCGCGCGGGGTTCATCTGGAAGCGGTGGTCGAGATGCTTCGGAGCAGTCGAGGAGTCGAAGAGTCGAGGAGTTGAGAAGTCGAGGAGGCGGGGAGCAACAGAGTCGGGCAGTCAAGGGCTTGAGGAGGCTAAGAGTCGAGGACTCGAATTCTCGATCCGGGGCCTGACTCCTCAACTCCTCGACTCTTCGACTCCTCGACTAGCATTCCCATGTTCTACTACCTCTACATCAAATTCCACAACCAACTCCACATTCTCAATCTCTTTCGCTATATCACTTTCCGGACTGCCTACGCCAGCCTCACGGCGCTGTTGCTCTCTTTAGTGGTTGGGCCGTGGGTTATACGGGTTCTCAAGCTGTTTCAGATCGGGCAGTTCATTCGAGAGGACGGGCCAAAATCGCACATGTCCAAGGCAGGCACACCGACCATGGGCGGCGTACTGATCAATCTTTGCATTTTTGTTCCGACCCTCCTCTGGTCTGACCTGGGAAACGTTTTTGTTTGGCTGGTTCTTGGGGTGACGTCGGCTTTTGCCGCAATCGGATTCTGGGATGACTACCAGAAGGTTCGCAAGCATAAGAACCTGGGCCTAACCGGGCGAACCAAGTTCCTGCTTCAGATCCTTGTCAGTTTCGTTTTCGGAGTGGTGCTGATCTTCTTTTCGGCGCGTGGCTTCTACTCAACAACTTTAACCGTTCCCTTTTTCAAGCGCTTCCGTCCTGATTTCCTGATCACCGGTTTTCTATCTCGGGTCTGGACCTACCCGTTCGCCTTCCTGCCCTTCCTGTTTTTTGTAATCCTGGTCCTGGTAGGTTCCTCGAACGCGGTGAACCTCACCGATGGACTGGATGGACTGGCCATCGGGTGTGTGATCATCGCCGCCTCGGCCTTGACCGTTCTGACCTACGTAACCGGTCACGCAGTGTTTTCCGAATATCTGGATTTGCAGCACCTGCCGCGGGTGGGCGAGCTCACCATTTTCTGCGGATCGATGGTGGGGTCGAGTCTTGGATTTCTCTGGTACAACGCTTATCCGGCGGAAATCTTCATGGGCGACGTTGGTTCCCTGGCGCTCGGCGGCGCCATTGCCTGCGTCGCAGTGCTTATCAAACAGGAGCTCTTATTGCCATTCATTGGGGGAATCTTCGTGATCGAGGCGCTTTCGGTAATCATTCAAGTGGTGTCGTTCAAGTTGTGGGGCAAACGGGTGTTCCGAATGGCGCCGATTCATCATCACTTTGAGTTGGCGGGGTGGAAGGAGTCGAAGATTATCGTGCGCTTCTGGATCGCCGCTCTGGTCTTTGCGCTCCTGGCTCTGACGACCTTGAAGCTGAGGTAGCGATATCGTAATCGCCTGGCGCAGAGCGAAGCTCTGCGGTCTTCATTGATTGGAATGTTGCCAAAGCGCAGAGCTTTGCTCTGCGCCAGCGGCGGCAAATGCTGGCCCAAAGAGGTTACGGAAAAACCCTTGTGGCTGTCATCCTGAGGAGCCGAAGGCGGTCCTGAGTGAAACGAAGGAAGGATCTCCGCAGTTGGTTGAGACTACCACTGCGGGATTCTTCGCTTTGCTCAGAATGACAGCGTCCAAAGTTTTATCCGCGGCCTCTAAAGGTTAGCGTGAAAGGTCAATGTAGGACGCGACGTGATCCTACTAACGCTTGATTGTCGGTAGTTTTTGCGCATAAAATGCGCGATAATTCTTATGGGTAGGCCAAGATCCTTTCGCAATCCGAGGCGCGTGAGTCTAACACTCAACAGGGAGACGCTGGTGACTGCCCGGCGGCTGGCACGGCAGGCCAGGCGGTCGCTTTCGGAGCTTGTCTCTGAGATTCTGGACTCCCATTTTCGCAAGAGTATTCGCTCCCGGCCGAGGGGGTTGGCATGATTGACGTACGAAACAAGCGCGCGCTTGTTGTCGGCTTAGGAAGGAGCGGCCGCGCCGCTGCCTTCTTGTTGCGACGGCAGGGCGCGATTGTGACGGTGACCGACATCAAGCCTCCAGCCGCTTTCGGGGCCTCACTGTCGGGGCTTCTGGCGGAGAAGATTGGTCTGGCGCTTGGATTGCAGCCGATTGAACTCTTTCTCGCAAGCGATCTGGTGGTAGTCAGCCCGGGGGTGCCTTGGGAATTGCCGCAACTTGCGGCCGCGCGCGAGCGCGGCATTCCCGTACTGCCGGAGGTTGAAGTTGCGGGCTGGTACATGGACGCCCCCATCGTGGGTGTTACCGGCTCGAACGGCAAAACCACGACCACAACTCTTCTGGGGAAAATGCTCGAGGCCTCCGGATTCTCGACCTTTGTGGGCGGGAATATTGGCGTGGCTTTGAGCACCGCTGTGGAATCGGTCAAGCCCGGCTCGATCGTGGTCGCCGAATTGAGCAGTTTTCAGTTGGAAGCGATTCGTGAGTTTCGCCCCCACGTCGCTGTGCTGCTGAATATCTCGCCGAACCACCTGGACCGCCACCCCACATTCGAAGCCTATGCTCAGGCCAAACGGCAGATTTTCCGCAATCAGCGAGCGGACGATTTCGCCGTCCTGAATGCCGATGATCCCTGGGTACGCAGCCTCGGTCCCGCCTTGGTGAGCCGCAAGGTGTTCTTCAGCCGCGTGGAGCAGATTCCTTGCGGCCTCTTCGTATCCAATGGAAACATTGTGTACCGCACCGGACATCTGCAGCGGGTACTTCTGGAGACCAAGGAGGTGCGGCTTCGAGGCAGTTTCAATCTCGAAGACGTTCTGGGGGCGGCAGCGGCGGCCTGCGTCTTGGGAGCGGACTTCGACGCTGTGCGCAAGGCGGTGCGGGAATTCAAAGGCGTCGAACATCGGCTCGAGTACGTGCGGGATGTCTGCGGGGTCGAGTTTTACAACAATTCCAAAGCCACCAGCGTCGATGCCACAGCGAAGTCGGTCGCGGCCTTCGAGCGCGGCGTCCACCTCATTATGGGTGGCAAGGACAAGGGCGCTCCTTACGCTCCTCTGCGGCCCCTTGTGAAGGACAGGGTGCGCGAAGTTCTCCTGATCGGCGCGGCGGCGGATCGCATTGCTCAGGAACTCTCGGGCGCTGTGGAGTTGGTTCAGGCCGGCAACCTCGAGACGGCCGTGCCGGAGGCCTTCCAGCGTGCCCGGCCTGGGGATGTGGTTCTGCTTGCTCCCGCCTGTTCAAGCTTTGATCAGTTCCAGGATTATGAGCAGCGAGGCCGCGTGTTTAAGGATTTGGTGGGGCAACTAGTGCAGGATCTGAAATCGGGAACGGCCGAATGGAGGTGGAAGAAACGGGAAGCGAGGCGTGGGACCGCGAATGCCTCCGCGCGTGTTCAGGCGGCGCCCGCTGTCCCTGACCACGCTCAGGCGCAGCCGCCGGCTTCCTCAGGCCAAGAGGCTGCCCAGGTGATCGCCGAGTCGGAAGTCGAGACACCTGCGTCCGCGGTCGAAGATCAACAACCCGCCGCTCCGGCTTTCTCACGTCAAGAGATCCCCAAGGAGGCCGCCGAGCCGGAAGCAGAGACACCAGAGGCGGAGGTCGAAGACAAGCAACCCGCCGCCTCTGCCGAGGAGCACGCGGAACAGGTCGCTGACACTGCTCCGCACCCCGAGCCACCGATTCGCGAACTGACCCTTGTGTACGAAACCAACGCCGACGAGTATTTTCCGGCGGACGTTGAATTGGAAGAAGATTACTTGGACCGGTCGGAAACGCGGCACCTGCGAACTCCTTCTACGCCGGAGAGAAATGAAGGCGCTCCGTTGCCCTATGAAGGAAGGTTCGAGGAGCAAGGTCCTCCCGCCGGCAAATCAACTGAGGTCGATAACTTCGAAACCAGTACGATAGAGGAAGAACCGAGCCCGAAGATCGCGGAGCAGAAGAAGCCGAAGTCGACAGACCGAACCGACTCGGCCCAACTGAGGCTGCCTCGAATGGATTAGTAAAATATGTCAAGGCGACTCCAATCCGACAAGGTCCTTTTCGGCACCGTGGTGGCTTTGACGCTCTTCGGGGCCCTCATGGTCTTCAGTGCTTCAGCGGTGGTAGCTGCCGAGAAGTTTAACAGCAGCAGCTATTTCCTGATTCGGCAATTGGCCTGGGCTGGCGCGGGGTTTGCCGCCTTGGTCATAATGATGTACGTGGACTATCGCCGCCTGGCAAGCCCTCTGGTGGTGTTCACGGCGCTGGCCGTGCAGATGTTGCTCCTCGTGGTGGTTTTGTTCGCCCCGCGCACCCACAACACGCACCGCTGGCTCCATTTGGGGCCTGCCAGCTTGCAGCCTTCGGAAATTGCCAAGCTCGTGATAATCATTTTCATGGCCTATTTCCTCGAGCAGCGGTCCGGCAAAGTAAACGACGTTGCCCACACGCTGCTTCCTGTCGGCTTGGTTAGTGGGGCAACGATGGCGCTCGTGGTGGTAGAGCCTGACTTCGGAACGGCGCTTGCCATAGCCATGATCGTCGCGGCAATGCTGTTCGTCGCGGGGCTTCAAGCCAGGTATTTCGCCGGCGCGGCGCTAGGGGCTGCTCCCGTGATTTATTGGCTGATTTTTCACTCTACCTACCGGTACAACCGCCTGCTGGCGTTCCTGCACCCTTATTCCGACCCGCTTGGAAAAGGGTTTCATATCATTCAGTCCCTTATCGCGGTGGGCACGGGCGGAATTTCCGGAGTGGGTTTGATGGAGGGGAAACAGAAACTCTTCTATCTTCCGGAACCTCAGACCGACTTCATTTTTGCCGTCGTGAGCGAGGAACTGGGGTTCATTGGGGCTTCCATACTCATCGTGGCGTTTGGAATTATTCTCTGGCGAGGTTTGCGGGCGAGCGCCAGATGTTCGTGTGAATTTGGCCGGCTGCTGGCCATAGGTTTGACCGTGATGGTGGTCGGACAGGGTCTCGTCAACATGAGCGTGGTGCTCGGCCTGCTTCCGACCAAGGGCATTCCATTGCCGCTGATCAGTTACGGTGGGTCGTCACTTTTCGTGACACTGGCTGCGGTGGGCATGCTCCTGAATATTTCGCAAGACGAAGCCTAGAGTGTAGCGCCGACCTTCAAGTCGGCAAATGCTGGCCTGAAAGCCAGCGCTACGCGCCAAACCAGGACGCTAATCCTGGACGGGTAGTGCGTGATGCGATTTCTGTTGGTCGCCGGAGGGACCGGGGGTCATATCTTTCCGGCGCTGTCTGTGGCGCAGGAACTGCGCGCTCGCGGCGCCCGCCTGGAACGCTCCGGGGTAAAGTATGAGATCGAGTTTCTCGGCACCACGCGACCGCTCGAGGCGCGTTTGATTCCAGGAGCCGGTTTTACCCTTCGTACCATCAGGGCGGCGGGGCTTAAGGGGATCGGCGGGATACGTGGTCTGCGGAACTTGCTGGTGCTTCCTCGAACGGCGGTGGCAACAGCTCGGGCCCTGCGGGAGTTTCGGCCCCAGGTGGTAGTGGGTGTGGGCGGGTATTTGGCTGGACCAGTGATGCTGGAAGCCGCCGTCCAGGACATCCCGACCGTGCTAATTGAGCCCAATGCTCTGCCGGGTTTTACAAACCGCGTCTTGGCGCCCGTGGTGCGCGTGGCGGCGGTTGGCTTCGAGGAGGCCGCACGATTCTACGGTGAGAAGGCTCGCGTCACCGGCCTTCCGGTACGAGCGGCTTTCCATGCGATTCCGCCGAAGGGTCACCACGCGCCTTTTAGCATCCTGGTGGTTGGGGGCAGTCAGGGATCGAAGGCCATCAATGAGGTGATGGTTGAATGCGCTCCGTTCCTCGAACGTGAATCAGGGCAGATCGAGGTGGTCCATCAGACGGGGGAAGCGGACTACAACCTGGTGCGCGAGACATATCTGAAACACAACCTGGCCGCTCATGTCTGCGCTTTCATCGAGGATATGCCGGGGGCCTTGGCGCGTGCTGATCTGGTGGTTACACGCGCCGGGGCCGCCGCGGTGGCTGAGTTGGCGGCGGCGGGACGGGCCGCATTGCTGATACCTTTTCCGGCGGCCACCGACCAACATCAACTGGCAAATGCCCGCGCCTTCGAGCGCGCCGGCGCTGCCCGAATCATAGTCCAGGCGGAGTTGACGCCGGAGCGGTTGATCCGCGAAGTCAGTGATCTGATCGGTGAGCCGCTGAAGTTGATCGAAATGGAGCGGGCTGCGAAAACTCTGGCGCGGCCGGAGGCGACTGCGCAGATCGCAGACCTGGTGGAGGGGTTGGCTGCCAGGGCTTAAAGTGGAGCGACTTTAGCAGGCTGCGGAAAAGTCTCTAAGGCTGTCATCCTGAGCGAAGCGAAGGATCTGCATTTGATTGTTCTTGAGGTGATACTGCAGAAGCTTCGCTCCAATCCGCATGACAGATAACTTTTTTCCGCAGCTTGTTTACGCCGCCACCTGGCGAGGTAAACTCGCCGCTACAAATACGACATGATCATGTTGGGCAAGATTCGCAGGATACACTTCGTGGGCATTGGCGGCATCGGCATGAGCGGCATCGCCGAGGTATTGCTCAACCTGGGGTTTGCAGTCTCAGGTTCTGACCTCAAGGCGACACCGGTCACGGAGAGGTTGTCAAAGCTGGGTGCGCGAGTCTCGGAAGGCCATGCCGCGAGAAACCTCCTGGATGCTGAAGTGGTCGTGGTTTCTTCCGCGGTCCCCTCTGACAACCCGGAGGTCGAGGAGGCGCACCGTCTGCAAATCCCGGTTATTCCCCGGGCCGAGATGCTCGCGGAACTGATGCGCCTGAAATTCTGCGTCGCGGTGGCCGGGGCTCATGGGAAAACGACGGTTACCTCAATGATCGCCGTGATCCTGACTCAAGCCGGGCTCGACCCGACGGCCGTTATTGGCGGACGCTTGGATGTCTTCGCCTCGAGCGCCCGCCTGGGCAAGGGCGAGCTGATGGTTGTCGAAGCCGACGAAAGCGATCGCTCGTTCCTCTATCTTCTCCCTTCAATTGCGGTGATCACCAATATTGATCGCGAGCATTTGGATCATTACCGCGACCTGGACGAAATAACTTCCGCTTTCCTTGCCTTCGCGAACAAGGTTCCGTTCTATGGAGCAGTGGTGACTTGTTCGGATGCCCCCTGGGGCGAGCGCTTTAAAGACCTGCTGCCGCACATCCGGCGGCGCGTCGTGACCTACGGTCTCGAATCGGGCGCTGACGTAAGGGGAAGCTCGCTCCAACTGCAACCCCACGGCTCGAGTTTTGAAGTGGACGCCGGTGAGAAGCATCTGGGTAGCTTTAACCTCAATGTTCCGGGCCGGCACAACGCGCAGAATGCTCTGGCGGCCGTCGCGGTGGGGTTAGAGCTCGGATTGAGCCCTGAGCAGATTCGTGAGGGATTGACGTGCTTCCGCGGCGCCGACCGTCGATTCCAGGTCAAAATGGAATTCGAAGGCATAACGATCGTAGATGATTATGGGCATCATCCGGCGGAAATTAGCGCCACGCTGGAGGCGGCCCGTCTTTGGGGCTCCAAACGGGTCATTGCCATTTTCCAACCACATCGTTATACGCGCACCCAGTTCCTGATGGATGATTTTGCGCAGTGTTTCAAGGCCGCCGATCGCGTTTATGTCCTGGACATCTATCCGGCAAGCGAGAAGCCCATCCCGGGCGTTACAGCCGAGCGCCTGGTGGAGCGGATGGCCGAGTTGGGTAATCACCACGCCGAATATGCTCCTTCCGAGCGGGCTGTTATCGACGGAGTTCTGGGTGACTTGCAGCGCGGCGACTTGATCTTGACGGTCGGCGCGGGAAGCGTGTGGAAGATTGGCGATGCCTTGGCGGTGGCAATCCGAAACCGCCCGGCGCGCTTGGCCTGATCGAGCCGGGGAAAAAGCCCAACGCTTGTCATTCCGAGGAGCCGAAGGCGACGAGGAATCTCGCAGCGCGTTACGAAACAGACCAGAGCGAGATTCCTCGCTCCGCTCGGAATGACAAAGGAACGGATTCTTTCGCAGTCTGTGAAGGCCGGCTCTACGAATTCGAGGGGTGCGGTGTCAAATGGCCAGGAAGTTGATCGAGGATGAAGCGACGCTCTCGGCACAAGGGTTGGACGGCGAAGAGGAATCACCCTATCTCCGTCGACAGAAGGCGGTGACCGTGCGCCGCCGCGGGCTTTCGTGGAGCGGGCAGTGGGCGATTTTTGTCGTCACCGCTGTGGCGCCGCTCGGAATCGCGAGCTATTTCCTTACAACCTTCGTCTTGACGTCCCCGAGATTCGAATTACGTTCTGCGGACGATATTCAGTTAATGGCCAATCACTTTGTTACCCGCGAGGACGTTGCCGCCGCTCTGGGATTGCCTGTGCGCGGGAACAACGGGTTTGGCCTGAAAGTTCTGCGCCTTTCTCTGGAGGATGTAGGCAAACAAGTGGAATCGATACCGTGGGTACATAATGCGACCTTAACGCGCGTATTGCCCAACCGTTTGGTGATTCGCGTTGTTGAAAGGAAACCCGTGGCCTACGCCAACGTGGGCGGTCACGTGAGTTTGGTCGACAGTGAGGGGGTCTTTCTCGACAAGCCCGAGAGCGCCTATTTCGACTTCCCTGTACTCACGGGTCTCGACCCAAATGCCGGCTCCCGGGAGTGCAAGACTCGTATCGCATTGTACCAGGATTTTATTCGCGAACTCGGTGCTGAGATCGTCCACTCCGGATGGACAATTTCGGAAGCCGATCTTTCGGACGGTGACGACCTCAAAGCTCTGCTCGTCCAGGGCCGCGAGACTTTGCAGGTCCACTTTGGGCATGAGAACTTTCTCCCGCATTTTCACACCTTCCTGGCGTTGCTCCCTGAGCTGCGCAAGTCCGCTACGCCGCTTGACTCGGTAGATTTGCGGTATCGTAATCAGGTTGTGGTGAATCCGCAGGAGAAAACTCCGGCCTCTTCTGCGGCCGGCGTCGAGCATCCGCAAACACTAAAGGAATAGGGACCTTGGCACGCAACGATCAGTTCTTTGTAGGCTTGGATCTCGGCAGCACGAAAACCTGCGCCCTCGTTTGTCAGCCGAAGGAGGGCGGGAAACTCCAGGTGGCAGGCTTTGGAGTGGCGGAGTCGAAAGGTTGGCGGAAGAGCGTCATCGTCAACCTCGATCTTACCGTGGTGGCCCTCAAGAAGGCCGTGGAAGCTGCTGAAGCCGCTGCCGGAGTTTCCATTGCTTCGGCTTACGTGGGGGTTGCCGGCTCGCACATTAAAGGCGTGACCTCGCGTGGCGCGGTGAGCTTGGCGAGAGGCTCGGACGGCACAGGAGCCGTCACCCAGGACGATATTGTTAAAGTCCTCCAAACTGCCCGCGGCATCACCCTGCCTCAGGACCGCGAAATCGTATACCTGGAGCCGCAGGATTATGTTCTGGATTCTCATGAGGGGATTCGTAATCCGGTGGGGATGAGTGGCTCGCGGCTGGAAGCCAACGTCCACCTGATTACGGGCTCTTCCACCGCCTTGAGAAACGTGATTACCGCGGCGAATCTGGTTGGTATCAAGGTGCTGGACACGGTTTATGAGCCCTTCGCCGCTGCGGCCGCTTGCCTGACGGCCGACGAACGGGAATTGGGCGCGGCGCTGGCGGACATCGGAGGCGGTTCCACGGACGTGATCGTATACGCCGAGGGCAGCGTCCGGCACACGGCTTCCATCCCGGTGGGTGGCGAACATTTCACCAACGACATCGCCGTGGGGCTGCGCACAACGATTCCTGAAGCGGAGAGAGTTAAACGATCGTGGGCGGAGCGCGAGCTCGCCAACATGCCGGGCGGGGTCCTGGAAGTTCCCGGTGTCGGGGAACGTCCCGGCCGGGTGGTCAGCTACGACGTGCTGGACGAGATCATTCAACCGCGCACCCTTGAATTGCTGGAATTGATCCATGATGAACTCGAGCGCTGCGGCTATTTTCGGCAACTGGGCGCAGGCGTGATTCTGGTTGGAGGGGGAGCAAAGCAGGGCGGCTTGCTGCATTTGGCCGAGCAAAACCTTGGTCTGCCCGTGCGCCTGGGCCGTTCGACGGGAATCGAGAACCTGGGCGAGGAGCTTCCCGAGCCGGAGTACGCAACCCTGGTCGGCCTCGTGGTCTACGCTCACCGTCGCCGCTTGCTTCGCGACGCCAAGGAAACAGGCTTTCTGGCGAAATTGCGGCGGGCTTTGTTTGGGAAGAGCGGGGCATAGCACATAACTCCGTTGTGGAGGCCATTCGCCGGACAGCGGAGGTGTTTGAGTGGGAGGCAAAATGGAGATCGAAGAGACCGACAATAACCTTCGCGTGGACTTTTCCGATGAGCTTCGCGTGGGCGCCAAGATCAAGGTCATTGGCGTGGGCGGGGGTGGCGGAAACGCCGTGAACCACATGATCGAAGCCGGGGTGACGGGCGTGGACTTCATGGTGGCCAACACCGATGCGCAGGCGCTCCGCATGTCAAGAGCGCCGGTGAAAATCCAACTGGGAGCCAAGCTGACGAAGGGCCTCGGCGCGGGCGCCAACCCTGAAATCGGCCGGCGCGCCGCGCTCGAGGACACCGACAAGGTGATCGACGCGCTCGAGGGCGCCGACATGGTGTTCGTCACCGCCGGGTTGGGCGGGGGCACCGGCAGCGGTGGCGCGCCCATTGTCGCCAGCCTGGCGCGCGAACTCCATGCGCTCACCGTGGCTGTGGTGACCAAACCGTTCGCCTTTGAAGGCAAGCGCCGAATGGTGCAGGCCGAAACGGGATTAGCGGAATTGAGCCAAAGCGTGGACACGGTAATTTGTATACCGAACGAACGCTTGATGCAATTCGTGGACAAGGATACGAGCTTCTTCGAGGCGTTTAAAAAAGCCGATGATGTGCTTCGCCAGGGTGTTCAGGGTATTTCTGATATCATTACCATTACTGGGATGATCAACCGCGATTTTGCTGATATTAAGACAATTATGGAGGGCATGGGATACGCGCTCATGGGAACCGCCGAGGCCTCGGGAGAGAACCGCGCCGTGGAAGCCACCAATCGCGCCATCGCCAGCCCGCTGCTCGAGGACGGCAACATCAACGGCGCCCAGGGAATATTGTTGAATATTACCGGATCCAGCAAACTCACCCTGTTCGAAGTCCACGAAGCTTCCAGCATTGTGCAGAAAGCCGCCGCCGAAAACGCCAACATCATCTTTGGCGCCGTTCTCAATGAGTCCATGGGCGACGCGGTAAAGGTCACGGTCATCGCCACGGGGATAAATCCGAGCGATTTGGCATCAAGCCCCTCAGCGGCTCCTCGATGGCGATGCGCAGCGCGCAGCAAAGCGTCCGGTCGGCCCTGGCGAAAAAGGATAAGCTCCCCGTGGAGCAGGAACCGCCGGAGATGACCACGGAGATACCCAAAGATGACTTCGACGTTCCTGCCTTTCTGCGGCGGCGCAAGCCCGAATCGAAAGAGCCAAGTTGATTGAGTCATTGAGCCATCTGGCCGTTGAGTCATTGACTCATTTCCTCATTGATCCATTGAGATCCCAATTGGTGATTCGGTGAACCGGTGGGCGTGGATAATGACCCAATGGCTCAATGATTCAATGGCCCGATGGCCCGATGGCTCAATGACTCAATCCCCAAGAGTTCGCGCCGCCTACGCCGAGTGCCGGCGGCTGGCGCGACGTCATTACGAGAACTTTCCGGTCGCTTCGCTGCTCGTCCCCCGCGACAAGCGTGACGCCCTGGCTGCGGTCTACGCGTTTGCCCGCTACGCCGACGACGTTGCTGATGAGCCGGGAGTCGAAGGAAGGCTCGAAAAACTCGCCGCCTGGCGGGAACTCCTGCTCGAGTGCTTTTCCGGCCGGGCGCAGCATCAGGTTTTCGTGGCGCTCGAAGATTCGGCCGAGCGATTCCACCTTTCTCTCCAGAATTTCGAGAATTTGCTTCAAGCCTTTGAATCCGACGTGAAAGTAAATCGTCATCGGGATTTTTCTTCCCTGCTCGCCTATTGCGAGCGCTCCGCCAACCCCGTCGGAAGGCTGGTGCTCGAGCTCTTTGGACACGGCGAGCCGGAGCTCTTTGCTCTTTCGGATTGCATCTGCACGGCGCTCCAACTCACCAACTTCTGGCAGGACGTCGCCGTGGACCTCGAACGCGACCGCATCTACTTGCCCCTGGAAGACCTCGAACGTTTTGAGTACACTCTGGACGACCTGCGCGCTGAACATTCGGACGGGCGTTGGCGCGAGCTGCTGAAATTCGAAATCGCACGCACGCGCGGGTTGTTCGAGCAGGGCAAAGCTCTGCCGGAGAGGGTCGTGCCGGAATTGCGCCGCCAGCTTCGCTTGACGTGGCTGGGAGGCACAACGCTGCTTCGCAAAATCGAGGCAGCGGATTATGATGTTTTTCGGCGCCGGCCATCCCTCTCGACGCTCGACTTTGTGCGCCTGTATTTCCGCGCCCGGCATCCTCTTCCGGCGCGAGACGGTGAACACGCCTCCGTCGTCACGACTCCCCCTGGAGCGCTCGAATGAAAGGGCCCCGCGCTTCGTTTCGCCGCACCAATTTCTACTACTCATTCGTGTTTCTTCCTCGCGAGAAACGGCGCGCCATTGAGGCCGTTTACACATTCGCCCGCCGTGGCGACGACGTTGTGGATAGCGGCCTTCCGCATGCCGAAGCCACTCGCCAGATTACCCTCTACCGGCAGGCGCTCGACGCCTGCTTCGCCGATCGAGGCGCGGCTTTTGACGATCCTGACCTGGCCGCACTCGCCGAGAGCATTCGGATATTCAAAATTCCTCGCCAGCCCTTCGAGGACCTCATCCTCGGGCTCGAGATGGATCTGGCGGGGACGCGTTATGAGACCTTTGATGACCTCTCGGTTTACTGCTACCGGGTGGCCTCTACTATTGGTTTGATTGCGATTGAGATCTTCGGCTATACCGACCTGCGCGTGCGCGACTACGCCGTGAATCTCGGCAAGGCACTTCAGCTCGTCAACATCCTTCGGGACGTCCAGAGCGACGCGCGCCGCGGCCGCATTTACTTGCCCAGTGCCGACCTCGTCGAATTCGGCGTGCGTCCCGATGAACTGCTCTCGGGCGTTTATCAGGATGCTTTCATCCGGCTCATGGGGTTCGAATCTGACCGCGCCCGCCGCTTCTTCGCCGAAGCACGCCAGCTTCTGCCCCCTCAGGACCGCCGCACCTTGGTTTCTGCCGAGATCATGGCGGCGATTTACTGGCGGCTCTTGGGGCGGATTCAAAAGCGCCGTTACAACGTCTTTGGCAAACGCGTGCGCGTCCCCGCCATAGAGAAGCTGTGGACAGCGCTGTCCGTTTACCTCGGCGCGGAGTGGTTCAACTAGCATGGCAGCCGGGAGCTCCCCTCCTTCGATAAGTAGGGGCTAGGGGGGCTGAAATCTGCGCCGGTCCTTTGTTTTCATAGACATTCTCGCTTTGTTCCGTCGAAAAATGGCTATCAGCACTCAGCTTTCCGCTCTCAGCCGCACCATTCAGGGACGGCGCAGAACCCGTCGCGTGGGGTCTGCGATGTCCCGGAGGGACAGGCCGGGGCCTGCAATCTGACGGACCTGCGCCTTCGGCGCATCGCAGACGTTCAAAAGCAACGTTCGCGCCAGCCATCGACATTTTGACCTCGTCGTTTGTTTTCATAGACATTCTCGCTTTGTTCCGCCGAAAAATAGCTTTCAGCACTCAGGTTTCAGCTCTCAGCCGCACCATGCAGGGATGGCGCAGAACCCGTCGTGTGGGG
>CAWIUZ010000414.1:0-18605 GCA_963838915.1 uncultured Acidobacteriota bacterium | reverse complement strand
CAGGTCCGCCACGTCGCCAAGCTCGCGCAGACTCGCCCTCGACGAAAAGCGTCTCGAAAAGTTCGCCGGCCAATTGGAAACCATCCTCGAATACGTCGCCAAGATCAGTCAGGTCAACGTCACCGGCATGAGCCCATGGCCCACGCCCTGCCGGTCCACAACGTCTTCCGCGACGACGTGGTCGAGCCAAGCCTGCCACTCGAGAAAGTCCTGCAAAACGCCCCCGACTCCGACGGCCCCTTTTTCAAGGTCCCCAAAGTCATTGGCGGCGACGAAGATTCCGCCGGCTAGCCCTTTTTAGCCGCGTCCGCGCCGGGGACAGCAACCGCCCACGTCGCCGAGTATTCCATTACAGCAATTCGTGAAACTGCTCAGGCGTGAGGCCTGCGTCGGCCAAAATTGAGCGGAGTGTCTTCGGTTTGGGATTGCGCCGATGATTGAAAACCACCGTGCGCCGACCCGTAGCCGGATGCCGTAGGATCATACGCCACCGGTCTGATGATCGTCTATGAACCCAACCCGGTGCAGCACAGCAATAACTTCGCGTGGGGTCACCTGCGGAAGCTTCGCCGTCTCACGCCGCCGTCGCCTGAGTCTGCACGTCGGTTTTGACCGTGACAGTGACGAGCACTGGTCCCGCGGGGCTGGGCTCAACCGGAATCGGCTCATCGTGCCGCCAGCAGCGATTCGATGTAGCCCCTCACGGCATCCTCTGAGCCATCGCGATCGCTTCGTCGCACGTGTCGCCCTCTGTGTGACAGCCGGGTAACGCGGGAATATCGACAACAAAGCCGCCGGCTTCCTCATCCGGTTCCAGCACGACGGTATATGTATACTTGCGCACGAGATCAACGTTGAGGAAGTATAGCACGCGGTTTTGTGCAGCGAAACAGCATGCAATCCCCGCTGCAATTTACAACATCCTCCGATTGCCTTACCTTCTTCCCTTCCATGCTCGCATTCGACACACTTCTGACCGCCCGCGACGCGATACGCTCGAAGAAGGTTTCGTCCGTCGAACTCACCCGTCAGGCCCTGGATCGCATCGAAGAAAATCGAGCCGAAGGTCCTCGCGTTCGACGGATCTTTATGCCGATCGCACTGCAGTCCGCCAAAGACGTGGACGACGGCAAACGGTCCGGCCCGCTGGCCGGGGTGCCGATTGCCATCAAGGACAACCTCTGCACAGCTACGGCAAAACCACCTGCTCCTCGAAAATGCTGGCTAATTTTCGCGTCCCGTACGACGCCACGGTGGTGCAAAAAGCTGGAAGCGGCCGGGGCGGTGATCCTGGGGAAAACCAATCTCGACGAATTTGCCATGGGGAGTTCGACGGAGAATTCGCGCCTTCCGAACGACGCATAATCCCTGGGATATGAGGCGTTCCCGGCGGCTCCAGCGGCGGCGGCCGCGGCGCTGGCGGCGGGAATGTGCTGCGGGGCCAGTCGGGTCGGACACCGGTGGCTCGATCCGCCAACCCGCCGCATGTGCGGCGTGGTCGGGCTCAAACCCACCTATGGCCGCGTCAGCCGATATGGGTTGGTGGCCTTCGCATCGAGCCTCGACCAGATCGGAGCTTTTGGCTGGACCGTCGGCGATGTGGCGTTGCAACTCAATGTTTTGGCGGGCACGATCCCAAGGATTCGACCTGCTCTGGGCGATGTGCCGCCGGATTTTACCGCACTCGATCTGGAAGTTCCCCGGCGCTGCGCCTCGGGAGTGGTCAAGGAATTTCAGCAGCCCGAGGGCATGGACGCGGAGGTGTATAGCGCGGTGGATTGTGCGTTGCGGATTTACCAGCAGTGGGCGCGAGATCGTCGACGTTTCGCTCCCCCACTCGCATTTCGCCATCGCCGCTTATTACGTGATCGCTCCCTGCGAAGCCTCGAGCAATCTCGCCCGCTACGACGGCGTGCATTTTGGCCACCGCACGCGCGAGCCGGTCAAGGACATCATCGAGTTGTTCAGCAAATCGCGGGCCGAGGGGTTTGGCGACGGAAGTGCAACGCCGCATCATGATCGGAACCTACGCCCTTTCCAGCGGGTATTACGATGCGTATTACCTGCGGCCGTGAAAGTGCGTCGTTGATCAGCCAGGATTTTGACCGCGTTTCGCCAGTGCGACGCCATCGTCTGCCCGACCAGCCCGATTCCGGCGTTCAAAATCGGGGAAAAAACAGGCGATCCGCTGCAGATGTATCTGTGCGATGTGTTCACCGTCAGCGGGATAAGATCTACGGCCAGCTCCTGCAAGGCGGATTCTGGCGTAACTTCCTCAGTAAGTATCCCGAGTCGAACCAAATTCAAAAACTCATGTGCGCAACCAGCCGGCGCTGGCACACATTGAGCGGCGGCCGGCCTCAGGAGAAGGAAGCGACGCAGCTTTTGAATGAAGCGCAAAACCACGTATTGGCCTCGCAATGTAACGATGCTTACTGGCACGGGGTTTTCGGCGGGCTTTACGCCCCCCACCTCCGCAGCGCTTTGCTTCGCAACCTGATCCAAGCCGAGGCCTTGTTGGATAAAGTCGAGGGCCTCACCGATAATCCTTCGCTTCGCGTCAGGCGGGAAGACTTTGACGTGGACGGCCAGGAAGAGATCCTGCTTGAGCATCCGGCCATCGGAATGATCATCCGGCCCGCGGACGGGGGGACCGTCTCGAGCCTGCGTTTCAAGCCGGCGCACGCTGAACTCGTGAATTCTTTGCGGCGTCGCCCGGAAGCCTATCACGCTCTGGTGCGAAAGCACGTGGGATCAAAGGAACCTCCCAAAGAAGGGCCTGCTTCCATCCACGACATGGTCTTGAGCAAAGAGGCTAACCTCGAGGCCTTGCTGCTCTACGACCGCTACGAACGGCACATGTTCCGGACCTTTGTTTTTTCCGCCGCCAAAGGGTGGCGTGATTTCAGCCTGCTTCGCCTGGAGGAGAACGAGGTTCTGGCTTGCGGTCCTTGGAAACAGCCGGCCGGCCGCGAAATTCCGGGAGTTGTGCGACTTGAGAATTCGGCGCCGATTCAAATCGGAGATTGCATAATGCAGATTGCGGCGCAAAAAACCATTACCACAAAGGTGCAGGGCGAATCGTGCTGGGTTGAATGCAAGTCCTCACTTTCGACGGTGCAGCCCTGTCCGGCCAAGACCGCGCTGGGCACAGAACTGGTCATTAACCTTCTGGCGCCGTCGGCTCCCGACCGCTACTTCTTTGCCAACGGGATTCGGCGGCCGCTGGATTTTCGAGGCGAAATTGACGCCGCCAACCTGACGCTCGTGGATGAATGGCAACGCGTGAGAATCTCCCTGGACGCCGAGCCCAGGCCTCGCTGGTGGATCGTCCCGATTGAGACCATCTCCCAATCGGAACTGGGTTTCGAGCGGGTTTACCAGGGCTCAGCCATCCTCGCCGTATGGAAGATTGATCCCGCTTCCTGGCGAGACGTCACGGGCGTGGTGCGGGCGGAGATCTCTCCCTGGGTGAGCCCGGCGCGCGACGACTAGTGGCAAGTTGAAATTCCGGCACGAGCCTGATAAATTGCGAAGCTTCGGAGGCTGATCATGGCCATAGCTAAAGAACTGCTTGATATCCTGGTCTGCCCGGTGTGTAAACTCCCGGTGAAGCTCACCCCTGATGGCGTAGGGCTCAAGTGCGAGCAATGCCGGCGCGTCTATCCTATTCAGGATGACATCCCGGACATGATTATTGATGACGCCAAGATCGAGGGAGAGTGAGGCCTGCAAGGCGCCTTCCGGGGTTCAAAAGTCATGACACCGGGTTCTCTGCTCGCCGACCTTCCCGAGCGCTCCCGAATTCTGATCATCCGTCTTCGATCGATCGGCGACATTGTTCTCCTTACGCCCGCACTGCATCTGCTTAAATCCTGGCGCCCGGACTTCATCGTCTCAGTGCTCATCGAGGCGCGCTTTCGTGAACTTCTGGAAGGGAACCCGGACGTTGACGAAATTCTCTTTCCGGGCGAGGGGCCCATCAAAATCGCCTCGCGCCTGGGCGCGGCTCTGGCGCTGAGGCGCAAGAAGTTTGCCGTTTGCGTTAATTTGCACGGCGGCCCCACCAGCAGATTCCTCGCGAAGGCCAGCGGGGCCCGCACCAGCGTCGGCTTTGCGCACTTCCGCTCGCCGCAGCAATATCAGATCCTGGTTCCCGACGCCCGCTTGATCCTGGACCAGCCCTCGCTCCACACCGCCGAACATCAAGCTTGTGCTTTCTTTTACCTTGGGTTGCCTCGCCAGGAGATTCCTCGCGCCCGGATCTTCGTGCGCGGCGAGCACAAGGCGTGGTGGAACGAGAGGCGCGAAAATCTCGGCCTCGCACCTGGCCAGGACTATGCGATGGTCCACCCCACAGCGCTCTACGTGACCAAGCAATGGTCGGCGGAGAAGTTTGCGCAACTGGCTGTCGCGCTGGAGCAGGAAATGGGCCTCAAACCGGTTTTTTCGTGCGGCCCTGGCGAAGAGGCCATCCTCGACGCCGTCCAGCGCGCTTCAAGCTCTGCGATTCGCAGATTGGAAAGCAGTGGCCTGGGTCAGCTCGCCGCAGCCTTTTCCGGAGCGCGTCTATTTGTGGGGAACGACAGTGGACCCGCTCATATCGCGGCGGCCCTTGCCCGGCCCCTCGTTGTCATCTTTGGTTCGTCGAGTTCAGCCATTTGGGGACCGTGGCCACGACAATCCGATCCTCCCGCGCAGGTGGTGCAGAACTTCTACGAATGCAATCCCTGCCCAGGCGACCGGTGCTACCGCTTCGAGCGCCCGGAGTGTATTCTTTCTGTGAGCTTTGGACAGGTTAAGTCGGCCGTGGAATCCGTGCTGGCCCGGGAGACACGACATTAGTCAAACGTTGAATAAGACAGGCCTTTAGTCCTGCGGTCCACGACCAAGTCGAGCGGCGGGTCAACATTGTTGATCCTCACCGTCACGATAACTAGTGATGCTCCTTGGGATTTCGCCCCCAGAATTTCAAATCCACGGATCTTGCCGTAGTCTCCCTGCAGACCCCATCCGTGCAGAAAATCCTGGTAAGAGTAAGTCGGGCTCGGCTGCCAAAGTTGATAGCCCTCCTGAAACTTTCCTTGCTCGAGAGTAGTCAGGAAGCGTGTCACCGCTCGCTCTTCAGGATAGTTCCGAAAAGCAAAGTAAAAACCCGCACTCAGAAGAATAATCAGCACGCCAAGGACAATGTATCTCCAGATGTGCAGGGGAGGTTTGGGAGGTGTGGCGTCTAGAAGTGTCATGGCCTTTGCCCCTTTCAATTCCTATTGTACCTGAATTCCAGATGCGTAGAACGTATGAAGAAATTCGGAATGTGTCATCCTGAGCGGAGCGAAGGATCTCCGCAGTTTCGTCGTTCAACGACTTATGAACAACTGCAGAGATCCCTCGCGGAGCTTATCCTGAGCGAACTACGGGGATTCTTCGCTTCGCTCAGAATGACAAGCGAAGGACTCAGGATGACAGCGCCTGATTATTTCACACTTTCTCAGGGATAAGGCTTGCCCGCCGGTGAGGATAGCACGGCAGGGGACGGCAAGCCGTCCCCCTACGTATCACACGGAGCTATAGCGTCCGTCGGAAAAGCCAGGTGGCGAGCAGCATGGACACAATCCCAAATAGAGCGAGGTAGGTGAGATCACCGGCGATGGCGACCAGCGGTGTGTTCTTGAGCAACAAGCACTTGAAGGCGTGAACCGCATAAGTGAACGGATCGAACTTGGCCATAACCCGCATCCACTTGGGGAATCCGTAGATGGGGTAGACCGCGCCGCTTGGGAAGTACAGCAAAGTGTTGAGAACCCCGAAAATCGACCTCGGCACCAACGGGTCGCTCACCCTCACCATCAGCAGGAACATCATGCTGATCAGAGCGACGGAGGTAATGACGATGAGAATGAAGAGTTTTGCCAGGCGTACAGGATCGAGGGGATGCGGAATCCCGGCGATGACCGATCCCAGCGTCGTTAAGACCATTCCGGACAAGGACGCCTTGATGCTCCCCGACAAGATGAAGCCCAGGATCAATTCAGTTTTGCTGATCGGCGTCAGAAGATAGCCCTCGTGAAGCCCTCTCGCCTTATCATCAATGTAGATAATGCCACCGCCAATCATCGCTGAGATATAAATTGCGAGCACGATGGTGCCGGAAAGCAGGTACTGGATGTAGGGAACGTAAGGGTAAAGCTCGACGACGGACAGCGTGACCCCGCTTGGCACGCGCGGGCTGAGGCCGCGTTGATTGTATGCGGCGACTAAATCGGAGAAAGATCCTTCCAAACCCCCGACTGCGAAGTTGTCGGTATTGTCTTCAATGAGCGCCACCTGGGGTTTGTCCTGCGTCAGATACCTCCGCGAGAAGTCCGGAGGGATCGTAAGGACGCCGTTAATTCTCCCTTCCCGCAAGTCCGTGTTGGCCTGGGAGAGGTCAGTATAGTCGACCGTCGTAAAGGTTCGCGCGTTGGCGGCAATGGCTCCAAACATCTCACGCAATTTCACCGTGGGAATGCCACGATCCTGATCGACGATTCCCACGCGCAATTCCTTGATCTTCCCGCCGAAGGCATAGCCCAGAACTATCAATTGCACTATGGGAAGGAACATGGAAACCACAATCAACGTGGGGCTTCGCATGAACCTGCGCATATCGCGCTCGATGATGGCCAGCGTGCGTTTCATTTCAATTCGTCCTTAGCGCCTGGCGGGCATGAAGCCGAAATCGTACTTGGCGTCCTGCAAGGCGTCGCGCAATTGCCTGCCGGTATAATGCATGAACACGTCATCCAAAGTGGTGCTCTGCACGGAAAGCGAAGTGATTTCCACCTTGGCGAGGCTCGTCGCTTCCATCAGGGCGACGGTAGTCTTAGGCCCATTGTTCGACCCGATGCGGTAAACGTGATCTTCCGCCTTTACGCTCTGTACATCCGGCAAGCTTTTGAGGGTCTCAAGCCAACCCTTCGGGACCCTGGAAAAGCTGATTTCCAGGATATCGTTGCCGGGAATCGATGCCTTGAGTTTCAAAGGCGAATCGAGCGCCACAAGCTTCCCGTGATCCACGATTGCGATCCGGTCGCAGAGTTTGTCGGCTTCATCCATGTAATGCGTGGTGAGAAGAATGGTGAGGTCACGGCCCTGTTTGAGTTTTCGCAGCATATCCCAAACGCCGATCCGGGAGGCAGGGTCGAGCCCAGTGGTCGGCTCGTCGAGAAAGAAGATGTTGGGCTCGTGCACAAGCCCGCGCGCGATCTCAAGCCGCCTCCGCATACCGCCGGAAAAGTTCTTGACGGGTTTATCCGCCCATTGCGTCAGTTCCACAGATTCGAGCAGCTCTCTTACTACCCGCCGGCGCCTTTCGCGCGGAACACTGTAAAGCTTGGCGAAGATGTTCATGTTCTCGATCGCAGAGAGTTCCATGTCGGAAGTCAATGCCTGAGGGATCACGCCAATTGAACGGCGGACATCGCCGGCTGAGCGCACGACGTCAAAACCGTTGATCCGTGCGCCTCCGGAAGTGGGAAGAATCAGCGTGGTGAGCATGCGGATGAGCGTCGATTTCCCCGCGCCGTTGGGGCCGAGCAAACCGAAGATTTCGCCTCGTTCGACGCTGAAGCTCAAGCGGTCGACCGCGCAAAACGTCCCAAAGCACTTTTTGATTTCCTGGACTTCAACTGCGGGCACGGGCTTTCCTCATTTCCGCTCTCACCTGGCTTCCGGCAGCGGCACATCCACGTACGCCGTCAGTCCCGGCCAGAGTGATCGATCGCTGTTGTCTACCCGCAAACGGAACTCGAAGGTTTTGACGTCGCGCTTGGTGCGGTTCACGTCGCGTTGCGTCGCGTAGTCCGCGTCCACGCCTCGGTAAAACACTGTTCCCTCGCGTTCCGCCCCGGAAGGCAAGCGCACTCTCATCTTTTGGCCCAGGCGCACGCGGTCAATATATGTCTCTTCAACATCTACACGAACCCAGAGATCATCCGGATTGATGATTTCCAGGATCGGCTGAGCGACATTCACCACCTCGCCCTGTCGAGTCGGCAGGCTGGCCACATAGCCGGGGATGGGCGCCCGGATTTCCGTATAGCCGAGGCGGACCTGAGCTTTCGACATCTGCGCTCCCGCGGCTGCAAGCTGCCGCCGCATCGAGAGGAGTTCGTTCCGCCGCACGGCAATCTGATCCTCATTGGAGCGCGCCAAGGCCACAGCGGCGCGTTGCGCCTCCACTTGCCTGTGGAGAGAATCCACATGGGCTTTCTGCGCTGTATCGGTGGTGCGAGATTCATCAAGCGATTGAGCTGTGACGATGCCCTCCTTGAACAGTCCCTCCGTTCTCTCCAGACTCACTTGGTCTAATTTCAGATTGGCCTCGGCTTCGCTGACTTGCGCCTGCGTTGAAGCCAGTGAGGCCTCGGCTTGGCGGATCTGATCCCGGGTCTGTTTCTCCTGAAACTGCAGCGCAGCCTCGGCCTGTTGAACCTGGGCAGCGGTGCCCCGTTCTGAATCCGCGTAAAAGGCCCGGTCAGCTCGCAACTCCTGCGGTTCGATGACCGCGACGAGCTGCCCTGCCTCGACCGTGTCACCCTCCTTGACCAGTGATTTCGCCAATTGGCCCTGAATCTGTGCACTGACGATGACGTCGTTGGTAGTAACAATGCCCGTAATGACCATATTGCGCGGCTTGATCGTAGCTTTGTAATAGGCCACACTGCCGGCCAGCGCCAGCAGAATGAGCGCCGGAATGAGTATTTTGCGCATCATCGCACCTCGCTTTCCGGATTAGTGAACAATGCGTTGCGGACAAACTTCAGCACTTCATCCCGGCGCCGTTCCACGTTGGACTTGGTGTAAGGGTCGATGCCGCCCACCGCACGCAGGACGGGCGCCGAGCTGAAATAGAACACCACCAGAGAGACCAGCGATATCGCAATGTGGAAGCTGTCCATTTGCCGAAGCTCTCCAGCCCGCTTTCCTCGTTCGATCACCTTGAGAATGGCTTTCATCCGAGGCAATCCCAGCTCCCGCGCCAGCCGCACCCAGGATTTTTCATCGGTCATCAGCATGCGTTGGAACAGCGGGCCGTGGTGGCGATGAGCGGCGACGAAATCAAAATGGAGATTGATATAGCGTTCCAGGACTGAGCGGGCCGAATCCTCCGACGAAAGCACTTCCAGGGCTCGACGGTTAAAGTCGGCCACATAGCCTTCCAAGACCTCGCGGTAAAGCGCCTCCTTGCTTCGAAAATAATAATAGAGCAGCGCCTTGTTGACACCTGCGGCGGCGGCAATGGCATCCGTGCGCGCCCCTTCCAATCCCTCATCCGCAAAGATGTGCTCCGCGGCTTGCAAAATCGCCTGCCGCGTTGCCTCGCTGTCGTGATGTCGCAAGGGGCGCGTAGGGCGCGTTTTCGACCCGTAAAAGTGTCCGTTTCGCATTTAACTAACCGGATAGTTAAAATACGATACGAACCTTGGGTTGTCAAGGCGGGCTGTCTGATTTTTGTGGGCGCACCCTTCTTGTCCTGAGCCAGAAGTTCGTCGCAAACGTCAGCCCGTCAGCTGACGGGCGGCAGCGTGTAGCCCACGGCGTAAGCCGTGGGTCAGCACGCCGCACCCTCTCCCCCTCCCCCTCTCCCGCATGAGCGGGAGAGGGGTGCCGAAGGCGGGGTGAGGGCCTTACGACCCAGGGCTTGCGCCCTGGGCTACTCTCTGCCGCCCCTGGCGGGGCTTCGAAAAACCGGCGCGCACGAGAAAAACTTCCTTAACGGACTTCCGACCTAGAACACTTTTGATGCTGTCCAAGGGTGGCCGCAAGGGCCAACCCTACGGCGTGAATGCCTACCTTGGCGGAGCGTAATCGTAACGCGTGCGGAGCTTGTCGCGATGCCGTTCAAGGGCCAGTTCGACGAGGCGGTCAAGGAGCTTTGGATAGGGGACACCACTCGCTTCCCAGAGTTTCGGATACATACTGATGGATGTGAACCCGGGAATAGTATTGATTTCCAGGACGAAGAGCTTTCCGCTCTTCCGGTCCAGTAGAAAGTCGACGCGGCCCATGCCGGCGCAGTCGATGGCTTTGAATGCCCGCACCGCCAACTCCTGGACGCGCTTGATTTGACGGGGGCTCAGGCGGGCGGGAATCTGCAACTCTGAGCCTTCCTTGATGTACTTTGCTTCGTAGTCGTAGAACTCGTTGACCGGAACGATTTCACCTGGGACGGAAGCCTCCGGCTTGTCGTTCCCCAGCACCGCGCATTCGATCTCGCGCGCCTCGACGGCCTTCTCCACAAGGATTTTGCGGTCGTACTGCGCGGCCAGGTCCATGCCGGCTTGAAACTCCGCCGGTTTGTGCACTTTGGTGATCCCCACGGATGAGCCTAAATTGGCAGGCTTGATGAACATCGGGTAGCGCAGCCGCTTCTCGATCTTCCTGCGAACTCCCGCGGGATCATTCTCCCACTCCGTCCGGAGCACCAACTCCCAGGGAACCACCGGCAACCCTGCGTCGCGGAATAGCCGCTTCATAACGTCTTTGTCCATGCCCGCGGCCGACGCCAGGACTCCCGCCCCGACATACGGAACATCCGCAAGCTCGAGCAGCCCCTGGATGGTTCCATCCTCGCCGAAGGTACCGTGGAGCACGGGGAAGATGACGTCCACTTCAGGTCGAGCACCGACCGCACCGGCAGTCTTCGCTAAGGGAAGGAGTTTAGGTCCGGTCGGGTCCACCGACGGCGTGACGGCTCGACCTTCCTCGAGTACCGCCTGTAATGACGCGGTTCGCCGCGCCAGGTTTTCTCCCGCCGCCCCCGTTAACAGACCATACGCCTTGGGCCCCACGCGCCATCTGCCTTCGCGCGTGATGCCGATCGGCACGAGTTCATACTTTTCCGGGTCGAGGGCCTTCATCACGGCGGTGGCGGAAGTCAGGGAGATCTCGTGCTCGCCAGACCGTCCGCCGAACAGGACTCCCAAGCGGATTTTCTTTGTCACAGAATCTTCTTCCCCAGCGCCGAGCTGACCAGACCGACGCCCAAGATCGCTGTCTTATTCATGACGTCAATGATGGGATTAATCTCCACCAGTTCGAATGCCACCATTCTCCCGCAGTCGGCGACCATCTCCATGGCAAGATGAGCTTCGCGGTAGGTGATTCCGCCCGGGACGGGCGTGCCGACGCCCGGCGCTTCATCCGGGTCGACCACATCCGCGTCAAACGAGACAACGAAACCCGCTGTTCCATTGCAAGCGAGTGCAATACTCTTCTCCATCACCGCCGGCATCCCCAGCTCGTCAATAGTCCGCATCGTAAACACGCTGATTCCCGACTCTTTCACAAACCTCCGTTCGCGGGCGTCCAACTCGCGGACGCCGATCAGCGCGCAGTTTTGGGGCGGGATTTTGGGCGCAAAGCTGAAAATCCTGCTCAGCGCGTGTGGACCGCGGCCTAATGTCGCGGCCAACGGCATTCCGTGGATGTTGCCGCTGGGGCTGCTCTCCGGTGTGTTCATGTCGGCGTGCGCGTCAATCCAAAGACAGCCCACGGCCTGCTTCCGGCTGCGGTAAAACTTGGAAACGCCAGCCTGCGTGCCGACTGCCGCGGAGTGGTCGCCACCCAGTGAAACCGGGAAGTAACCCGCTTCGAGGGTATCGTGGATTTGCCTCGCCGTTTGCCGCGATGCTTCCGCAATCTCCTTCAGGTATTTCGCTCGCCGGTCGCCGAAGTGTTGTTCCTCCGGCAGCCTGACGTGAATGTTTCCGGCGTCCTCCACCTGGTGCCCCAAGCTCCGCAAGGCGTGGTTAAGCCCTGCGGCGCGCACCGCTGAGGGCCCCATGTCCACTCCCCGGCGCTCCTGCCCCAAATCGAGCGGAACGCCCAAAATGCGAATCTTCATTAGCCTGCCCCCAGAATCCAATTGCCCAGAGTAACTTCTATCATAACTGATGCGTTGGCAGATTCGTAGCGCCGACCTTCAGGGCCGAGGGTCGCATCAAAGTCGCCAGCGTTGTCATCCTGAGGCCCGTTTTCCAGGGCCGAAGGATCTCAGCAGTTCATGCGGGTGATGAAAAGAGCCAACTACGGAGATCCTTCGGGGCCTGCGGTCCCTCAGGATGACACTTTCCGGCGACTTTGACGCGACCCTGCTTCAGAACCGGCCCTGAGCTCAGCGAAGGGTCGGCACCTGGCATGCTGACCTGAAGGTCAGCGCTACGCGGCAACCAGGGTAGGACGCCCGAGCTACCACCATGCCTGGCTATGGTGTAGACTCCCAAAGCGTCGTGCATTGTGCGGCGGCAGGTCAGTTTCAAGCGGTCTGGCATCGTGATCTAGCGCTTACTTGCAGAAGTAAGCGTTCTTATTCGCCTGGCGTCGGAAGGGCGGGGCTTCAGCCCCGCCGCAGAGAACAGGGCGCTCCTCGGGGCTTTAGCCCCTGAAGCCGCGTTGCTTCAGGGCCTAAAGGCCCCTTCAACCGTGCTCTGCGTACCGGCGGGGCTAAAGCCCCGCCCTTCCAGGACTCAGGATAGCTGTGCTTATTGAGACAACCGAGCACTGGCGAGGTAAACTCGCCGCTACTTTCGAGGAGGGCCCTGACATCATGCGAAAGATTCTCCTTATCGCCATCTGTGCGCTCAACGTCGCGGCGCTGCCCGCGGCGGATGACCGTTTGCTTCAGTGGATGGACAGGATCGCTCAGCAGCAGCTTTCGGACCGCGAGGCGGCGATCGCGAAGATTCACACCCTGAGCGAAGCGAAAGCGCGTCAAGCGTGGGTGCGGGCCAAGATCCTGGAACTTCTGGGCGGCCTTCCTGACTACAAGGGTCCACTGAACGCCCGCGTCACGGGCCGCATCGAACGGCCGCGCTACACCATTGAGAAGGTCATCTTCGAGAGTCTTCCCCAATTCTACGTCACGGCCGACTTGTATATTCCGCGGGAGAGCGGCAAGCATCCGGGCGTGCTCATTCCCATGGGCCACTGGGAGCAGGGCAAGCTTGCCGCGCAGCCCATTGCTGCAAACCTGGCCATGAAGGGATTCGTGGCGCTGGCTTACGACCCGGTGGGCCAAGGCGAGCGCCAGCAGGCTTACGACCGCAGGATCGAAGCATCCCTGATCGGCGGCGCAACCGATCAGCATTTTCAAGCCGGGGCACAGAGCATTCTCGCCGGCGAAAACTTCGCTCGCTACCGCATCTGGGACGGAATGCGCGCGCTCGACTACCTCGTCAGTCGACCCGAAGTCGACCGAGATAAGCTCGGTGCTACCGGCTGCTCGGGCGGTGGAACGCTGACCACATACATCGCCGCGCTCGACCCGCGCATCAAGGTGGCAGCGCCGGCCTGCTACATCAATTCCTGGCGGCAACTGTTCGCCGGGCCTATCGGCGATTCCGAACAGAGTTTCCCCTTCTTCCTGTCTTCCGGGCTGGACGTGGCAGACTACATTGAGCTCTTTGCGCCGAAGCCTTGGCTGATCAACTCCACCGTCGGAGACTTCTTCCCGATCGAAGGCGCGCGCCATGCTTACCAGGAGGCGCTCGACTGGTATCGGATTTACAGCGCGGAAGACCGTATTCGCTGGACCATTGGTCCAGGCCCGCATGGGACGCCGCTCGAGATTCGTGAGGCGATCTATCAGTGGATGATCCGTTGGTTGAAAGACGGCCGTGGCAACTTCCGCGAAGAGCCCGTAGAGCTGGCGCTGGATTCCGACCTCTTGGCAACTCCTTCCGGCCAGGTGGAAGGGCGCGAGATGTATCAAGTGATTCAGGAAGGCTTCCGCGAGAGGATGAAGCAGGGGAACTCCGAGCAGTTGTTGGCGGAAATCCGCAAGTGGTCTGAAGATCGTGCCGGCCAGCCGCCACTCGTTCACGTGCTGCGTGACGACCCTGGCGAGGTGTTTCGCACCCAGGAACTGGAGTTGGAAGTCGAGCCCGGTCTCGAAATCGCAGGCACGCTGTACGCGCCGCTTGCTTCGGGGCGAAAGCCTGCCGTGCTGCTGATCGATTTGGACGCGCCACTGGCGGAGCGCCTGGCCACGCGCGGCGCTGTTGTCCTGAACTTGTACCCACGAGGACGGCCGTTGCCCTCCGCAGGCGAAGATCAAGCCGCCACCAAGCAGGACATTCGCGCCTGGGTGATTGGGAAGAACATGGCCGGCATGCGCGCCTTTGACATTCAGCGCGGCGTGGACGCGCTCGAGGCGCGGCCCGACGTCGATGCCGGTTCTGTGCGCGCCATTGCCCGCGACGTATCGGGCGTCTGGCTGCTCATGGCCGCCGCTATTGACACTCGGATCGGCAGGATCTGGCTCGACCGCACGCCCTACAGCCTTCGGGCAGCCTTGGACGTTCCAATCGCGAGAGACTTGCACGACGCCGTGATTCCGGGATTCGCGCTGCATTGGGACATGGACGATCTGGCGAAGACTATGGCTCCGCGCACGGTGCTTTGGAGCGACCCCACCGACTGGCTGCAGAAGATCGTCCCGCACCTGCCTGGCTTTCTTTACCGCAGCTTCGACGAGAAGGATGACAGGTTTGTCGCCGAACTCATGAAGTGAGCCGACCCGCTGTCCATCTGGTAGCGCCGACCTTTAGAGCCTGCCCTGAGCGCAGCGAAGGGTCGGCAGATGCTGACCTGAAGGTCAGCGCTACGAGAATGCACGAGTGCGATGCGCGCGCTTATAGTGTCCTAAATGTGGGTTGGTCATTGCCTGTGATCTCTCAGCCCTGAAAGGGCGGCCCAGCACAGCCCAGGCCAACGGCCTGGGTGGAAGCGGTAAGAGAGTATTTCATTTCCGGTCTCAAGCCCTGAAGGGGCGTGATAGCTGCGCATTCCGTAGGTCGCCCCTTCAGGGCTCGACCCGGAAAACCGCCGCCTTTCCCAGGCCGTTGGCCTGGGCTGTGCTGGGCCGCCCCGTCGGGGCTGCGAGTTGCAGGCGAAGTCCAGCTTCGAGTTTAAGGCACCGGGCGACACACATTTAGGCCACTACCCCCGCGCCGCAGCGCTTGACCTTGGGGTCGCGCTTATGTTCTCCTGTAAATCGCGAAGCGGTGCTTTATGCTCGAAACAGATTCACAGATGGCTCCGACATTGTCGGGCTTGAACGACCCCTGGTTTGCGATTTACACGCGCCATCAGCACGAGAAGATGGTGGCGCAGATTCTCTCCGCCAAGGGACTGCAGGTATTTCTTCCGCTTTATAACAGCTCCCGCCGGTGGAAGGACCGCACCGTGCAACTCACGCTTCCCTTGTTCCCCGGCTACCTGTTTCTGCGCGGAATGGAGGAGCGGCGGCTCCAGGTGGTCACCACGCCGGGGATTGTTTCCATTCTGACCGTCAACGGCGAACCGGCGGTCATTCCTGAATCTGAAATCGCAGCTGTCCGAAAGGCGCTTGAATGGGGAAATCGAGTCGAGCCTCATCCCTTTCTGCGCTGCGGCGACAGGGTGCGCGTAATAGCCGGACCTTTGCAAGGGGTGGAAGGGATTCTGGTCCGCAAGAAGAACCTGTACCGGCTGGTACTTTCGGTGGAATTGCTCGAGCGTTCCGCCGCCGTGGAAGTGGACGTTGCTTCCGTGGAGCGGGTTGCGAGCGGCCGTCACGACTCGCCCTGGGGACGGGGCGAGAGCGATTTGTGATTGGCGATTTGTGATTTCTGATTGACACAAGTGTTTGCAACTCAGCAATCACAAATCACCAATCACCAATGTCAGGGTTCGTCGTTGTCGAATCTTTCCTTGTACTCCATCTCATCAGGCCTGCCGGGCGCTTGGACGCTGATCTCGATGCGGCCCATGCCGAGGCCCGGAGAGTAAGCGCTGACGGTCGCGTGCCCGGTGCGGTCGGTCGAGCGAAAGGCCATCTGAGTGATGCCAGCCACGGCGTCGAGCGTCCACCCCGTTCCGTGGCCAAGCGAGCTCTGCCGCAAGAGTTCTCCCGGCCCGTCGGAGGTGAACGTAACGGGCAGCGCGGCCGAGGGAACCACCACGCCGTTCCCGTCCACCACCCGGGCGGTGATGTAGGCAAGGCTTTCAAGGTTTCCGGACTCGAGTTCGCGCTTGTCTGCTTCCAGCTCGAGGTGATGCGGCGCACCCGCCGTGCGGCGCTCGTCGCGGATCTCCTTACCCGCATGTCGGGCCACTGCCACTAACGTACCGGCTTCGTAAGGGACAGACCACAGGCGCGGCGGATGCGGCAACTCCGCGTCAGGTGCATCCGTTTTCGTCCCCTGCGATTTGCCGTTCAGAATCAGCTCGACCTCTCGGGCGTTGCTGAAAACCTTCACCGTTCTCGCCTGGCCTTCCGACGCCGGCCACGTCCAATGGCCGAGGATGTGCACCATCGGCTTCGCCGTCCATTGGCTCTGGTAGAAGTAGTACACGTCCTTCGGAATGCGGTACGCGTCGCCCATGCCGAAGGCGACGAGGTGCGGGATCACGGTGTCGTAGGTTTCGCCTTCGTAATCGAACTGGTGCCAGATCATGCCGCCGGCCATCCAGGGGCGGCGGTACAACTCGCGCAAGTACTTCTCGTGGTTCTCCGAGGCCTGCTCTTCGCTTTCCGGGCCGCCTCCATAAATCCCGCGTCCCATGGTGGAGGCGGCGTATTCCGCCACCAGGTACGGCCGCTCGGGAAAGCGCTGGTGTTTCGCGTCCGTCTCCTTGCCCACGCCGAGGCCGACGACGTCCACCAGGGCCTCCATTTCCTCGCCGCGCGGCTCATGCATGGCCGCCGGCCTCGAGGGATCGAGCTTGCGATAGCGCGCTGCGACGGCTCCTATCACCTTTGCAGCAACCCTCGCGGGAGCATTAACCTCTCCTGCAATACCCCAAGCAATGATACACGGATGGTTGCGGTCCCGCCGGATCATCTCCTCCGCCATCTCGAGCACGTTGGCCGTGTACTCGCGCGGGTCGCCGATCTCTTTGTTGACGGGAAGTTCTTCCCAAACCATCAGGCCCAGACGGTCCGAGGCTTCGATCGTCGCCGGGTCGTGCGGATAGTGAGAAGTCCGCCAGAAGTTCACGCCCATGGCGCGCATAATCTCCATGTCCAGGAAGTGGCGCGAATTGGGAAGCGCGTTTCCCATGCCGGGGTAAACCTGATGCCAGTTCGTCCCCTGCACCTGCACGCGCTTGCCGTTCAGGAATAACCCTTTTTGCGGGTCGAATTTGAACCAGCGGAAACCCAGCGGGTTTTCGACACTATCGAGCGGGTTCTCGATACTGTTGAGCTCCAGGGAACCAGCACGCAGGTGGGAACGCAGGCGGTAAACGTTTGGGGCGTCCGGCGACCACAGCAGCGGATTCTCGATTATGGCGTCTTGCCTGACCTCGAGGGGTTCGTGAGGCGAAACACGAGCCGGATGCGAAAAAGTCTTGATGACCTCACCCTGCGGATTCAGAACTTCCTGCACGAGCGTCAGTTCCTGGGTCCGGGGCGTCTCGTTGACCAGGTGCGAGCGGATCTGGAGCGTCGCCACACTTTCGCTGACCGAAGGGGTGAGCCAAACGACATCGGAGATGTATGTCGGCTGTGTAATCCGCAACCATACGTCTCGATAGATGCCACCGTAAAACGTGTAGTCAGTCTTGACGGTGGGGGGCAGGGTTGAGCGAAACAGGTTATCGACCTTAACCGTCAGAACATTGTCCGTTTCGCCGAACTTTACGTAGCGGGTAACCTCAAATTCGAAGCTGGTGTAACCGCCCTTGTGCTCGCCCACTCGCTGGCCGTTCAGCCAGAACTCTGCCACGCTGCTTGCGCCCTCGAATTCCAGAAACACCCGCCGGCCGGAATACTGGCTGGGAAGCCGAAAATGCTTCCGGTACCAGCCGATGCCGCGCCAGTAGCCTGGCGCCTCGTCTCGGAATTGGTTCCAGGTGTGAGGCAGGTTGATGGCGTCCCAGTCCGAGTCGTCGTATTCGGGTCGGTGGGCGCTGCGAAATCGGGGCTCGACTCGAGCGGCTTCGCCGTTCTCGCGGTCGAATGAGCCCAGCGCGCCGGTCCCGTGCGCTTGGCGGGCGAATCGCCAATCCCGGTTGAAGTTCTCGCGCCGCCGCGGACTTGCCTCGGTCGAGGCAGGCTTGGAAGGGGCTTGCTGGTCAGGCTGGCCGGCTGCCGCCGCGTCCCCTAATCGGTCGACGAGCGGTGTCGACGCCGCCCCTGCTGCTACCGTCTCCAGGAATTCTCTTCGGTCCATGTTTGGTACCTGTTCGATGCCACCTAGCGCCGGTCCTTTGTTTTCATAGACATTCTGGCTTTGTTCCGCCGAATTCAAGTCGACCCGACCTCTTGAATTGGCCCCACAACTTCTCAACTCCTCGACTCCTCAACTCCTCGACTGTTTGTTTTCATAGACATTCTCGCTTTGTTCCGTCGAATTCAAGTCGACAAGTCGAGAGCCGAGGGCTAAAGAGTGACAAACCGTCACCATCCGACCCGACCTCTTGAATTGGCCCCACAACTCCTTAACCTCTCAACTCCTCGACTGTTTGTTTTCATAGACATTCTCGCTTTGTTCCCTCAGAAAGCGGCGTTCAGCAGTCAGCTTTCCGTTCTCTCGAACGTCGTCCTTGGCTGGAGCAGACTCCGACGTGTGGGG
>CAWIUZ010000413.1:0-23357 GCA_963838915.1 uncultured Acidobacteriota bacterium | reverse complement strand
CCCCGAATAAGCTAGAACCACCCGCTTGACCGGATGGCCGGTTTCACGCGTTGACGTCATGGGTTGTTTTGAACTCCCTTTCTATTCACAGGATCGGGTATTCGCGAGATCGGGTGAACAAAAGCCTCAGCGCCCGATCCTCCGTCGCACTTGGATAATGGTCCGGGGTCGGCCGTGCCCCCTCACCCGGCGGCTGGTGAATCCGCCGTCGCGGGCCAGCTTCTCCCTAGAGCAAGGACTACTATTACAGCGTTCATTCACCCGATCTTCCGATAGTCCTCAGGCCGCAACAATCGAGCGGATTTTTCTCCGCATTTGTGCCGCGTCGCGGGCGCTGGGCGTGGCCACAAACACGGTGTCGTCGCCGGCGACCGTGCCCACAACCTCCGGCCACTCCTGCGAATCCAGCACCGCGGCCACCGGCTGGGCGTTCCCGGGGTGAGTCTTAAGCACCACCAGGTTCGATGCCAGGCTGACCTCGCGCAGGAATTCCTTCAGAATGACCTGCAAGGTCGGCTGCACTGAGGCGGCAGGCTCGACCGCGTCCGGAAGGCGATAACCGGTGCGCGTCTTGATAAGGCCCAACTCCTCGAGGTCGCGCGAAACCGTAGCCTGCGTCACCTGGATGCCGCGCCTCGCCAACTTTCGACGTAACTCTTCCTGGGTGACTTCTGGGTCGGACCGCAGGAGTTTCAGGATTTGCGTGCGGCGATAGAGATTGTCCATGTAAGTTTATACAGGCGACTTATAAATATACCAAAGCAAGATTGTATTGGCAATGATTGGATGAGCGAGAGAACCGAGAGATCGGTTGAGCGGATGAACGAACGACGAGCTCTTTGCTCACGCGCGTGAAATATTGTGGTGGGGGACGTCACGCCCGCCGTGGCGCGGGCGTTCCTTCGCAGCTCTCAGGGCAGCAATGAACTGCATCGCCGGCGGTCTCGTCTCCACCCCATCACCCGCCGTGCATTATTCCCCGTGGCCGCCGTAGGCCATGAAATTTTCTTTCTTAAACTCTTCCCATTGCGCCTGAAGGTACTGCTCCTTGGGGATGAACTTTTTCGTGCGGAAGGCGATACCCAGGTCTCTTTCCTCGAGAACGGCGCCCTTCTGAGGCAAGAAATCGAAGACGCTTCGGTTCGCGCCATAATAGGCGCAGAACCAGACTCCTTCGGCAGATTCCACCGCATAGAGTGCGCACACTAAAGGCAAGGGCCGCGTCGCATCCACGGAGACTTTCACCTGCGCCTCAATGATTTTCCCTTGGACGGACTGGGGAACGCTGGATGGGACGGTTGTTGTCATCTGATTCCTCGCTTCTGCTAACGTACCACGAATTGGCAGAATGGGTGAACGGAAGATCAGCCAACGTGGCGACCGGATTTGACCCGTAGCGCTGGCCTTTAGGCCAGCATCTGCGGGCTTGAAGGTCGGCGCTACTTTCAAGACACTGCGATCACCCGATAAATACCGGTTTTATGTGGCGGTCGAAAAGATTTCCGGTCACATTCCTGGCAATGGTGGTCTCCATCGCCGACAGGAGATCCAGATAACGGCTTCCCATTCTCGCGGCCACCTTAAAAGCTACGTGAAGAAGTTGCCGGAAGCTCGAGTTGTATGCCGGGCAGTTCGGGTCGTGGCGCAACGCCGATACGAATTCTTCGGCCTCCCACCGCGCCACCAGCGCCGGATCAGGCAATCGGGAAGGATCGATGTTGACCACGGCGGCATAAGGCGCGCACAGTTCCTGGCGCCGTCCATAGGCCTCGGCATAGATCTCCCTGGCCAGGTCCAGCCCGGGGCCGCCGGCCTCCGCCAAGCCGATCAACTCTTCCAGCCAGGTTGTTCCGGCGGTCTTCAAATGCACTCCGGCGTTGAATTTCTTGAGGGCCCGATGGATCGGCCCATAAATTGAGAACTTATCGCTCCCGGAGTGTACGCTGAGTTTCAAATCGCCAGGCAGCCCGAAGCGACTGACGGCAAAAGCGATCACTGCCACGTCATCCGAAAACTCCCGGCTGAAAACAGAAACGTCGCCCTCATAGTCCACGCCCTTGTCGAAGCGCCCGCTAAACTTCGGCGCTATGGTCTGGATCGGAATCCCTGCGTCCGCCACAGCCGCGAGGATGATCAGCAGTTCGGCCGGAGTCTGCGGGAAATCGGTTTCGTCCATCGACACTTCAGTGATGAACCGTCCCCTGCCCTTCTTCTCCTCGATGCAACGGTGAACACGGGCGGCTTCCTCAACCGCCGCAAGGTACTTGTTCGCGACCTGGGCCAGGAACGCGCGGTCGATGCGGAACGGGCAGGCGACACCGGGTACGGCCAGGTCCGCCAGCAACGCCGGGTGACCGTCTACGAAGCCCTGCAAGGCCGCGGGCCCGCAGGGCCGGCCAATCAAGTCCGCCACGTCGATGGTAAAAAAATCGCAAGCCTCAATGAACTTGTCGACTGTCTTGAGATTGATATGGTCGGCGTCCACGTGGTACGGCAGGTTCCAGCCTAGCGCCTTTACCGCCTGGTCAGCCGCCGCTCGCGTCTCGGCTGGAGTGGAACCGATGATCGTGTGTTCCCGGTTGGATTTGTTCCATACCGGAACCACCTCTACTCCGTGCTCGGCTGCCTTTTGGCAAGCCTGTAATTGTGGCTTGGCCTGGTGTGCAAACCGGTCGCCAACTCCGATCGAGTACTTGGCAAGTGAAAGCATGCCGCTCATAGATGTCGCTCCTGCTCAAGGCGGGGGCTGATTGATAGGACCCCTCTCCCAAGGAGGTGCCGTCCTGAATTGGGCCGTAACGCGGGCCTCCAGCCGTCAGCGGAGCCGCCAAAATGGCGGCGCTACGCCACGGCCAATCCAGGACAGCACTCACGACGAAAAGGCCTTGACAAATCAGCTTAACCGGCCTAACTTCGAATCGAAGGGTTTTGGCCTCCGCAAGGTGCTGAGACTCTTTTTGTTTACTAGTTCAGTTGGGTTATTTCCCTCTCCAGGACGTCGGCGCGTAAACATCTCATTTAGTAAAGGCTGAGTACTCCGAACCCGCGCCGACGCCTGCCACCGCGCGAGCCTCGTTGAGCCATCTGTCGTCCCTCGCTTGACTCTCGCGACACCCGCCAGTTGAGACTAGTCATCGAGATTACTGCAACTACAGCAGCCGACAGTGTGGCTCAATGCGAGGGTAAGGGTTGAGGCTGCACCGGGGGCTCGTTCTTCTTATTGGCCTGGTTCGCAGAATCCTTCGACTCCCGCGCCGACTTCCGGTCCCCAGCCCGTCCGTTGGCGGATCGGCGCGCGTGAAATTCGACGAACGTGTTCTTCATTGGTTTGGCCGGGCCAGCCTGCCCGTTTAAAGCACCTCCCAGTTCCTTCTGACAGGCAGCTAAATTGCCTTGGGCCACAAAGAGGACTTGGTCCGGGTTCCGCAAGAGATACGCGATGTACGGCTGCAGGGTCTGTTGCAGGTCGAAGAGTTGGTCGCCGGCTTGGCTGTATTGAGCGCCCAGGCTCGAATTCTCATACTGGCTAACGGCGTGCGCAACGCCATCCAGGCGCGGAAGCGTTGCGTTGATCGCCGCGTAGGTCTGGAATCCGTAGTAGATGCTATCCGGCCGCTTTTCAAACTCCGATCGCCACCCCTCGAGTCCGTCGAGCGACTTGTGAAGATTCTCCAGAGTCTGGCTCAAGGAATTTCGGATTATGTTCGAGACTCTCCATTTTTCCGGGTGTATAGCCTTGAGCAGGTCTTGAATGCGAGACTCCGCTGCCCCTATCTTTCGCGTCAGAAGCTCAACCTGGGCAAGATCCATGTATCCCTGAGCTTTAACGGGCGGGTTGACCAGGGAGGGTTGGGGAGATGGAATGGTTACTGTCTCAAGTGACGCTCCCGCCTGGGAGCTCCCTGCAGGCTGGTTTTTTGCAGTCTGCTGCGACGGCGCCGAACAGACGCACACCGCAATCAGGAGAGAACAGCTCAGAAATTGGTTTATTGGTCGCATACTACTTTAGAGGCAGCTTCCTCGAAGAAAGATGGCAGGCTCCTGCTCGACTCGCCTACAAACATCAAGTCGCCGGCACGGTCATTCGCTAAGGGACGAGTTCTTGAATCTCAACGCCAAACTTGAAGCTGGGCCGCGGGTCGCCTCGCCCCCAGCGGTTAACTTCCCATCTGGCCTGGAGAAACTTGACGCCCGGCAGTTGCTTCAGATCGAGAGCCGCCGGCCAACTCCCAGCATAAAACTTCTGTGGGAACCAGAAGAGAGCCTGCTTTCCCCAATCTTCTCCGTCCCCCGAGCCCCATATCGAGACGTGCAGGGATTCCTGCTCGATGATCTCCGTAACGCCGAGCACGATGATAACAGGCTTTCCTTCCCGGGGGCCCAATTGGTAGGCAGGACCTTCGCCGTTCGTCTCCACGAGCGTTTCAGATGCAACGAGGTAGTTAACCATGGTCTGCGTCGAGATGTTCGCACTCATTGTCTGTCTTCCGCTGAGATCAGGATTGAAACCCTCCAACCTCGCCATCGTAGCACAGGCAGCAGGTAAGGGGAAACCAGAGAGTCGAAAGTTTAGAGTCGAAAGTCAAAAGTCTAAAGTCGAGAGTCGAAAGTCCAAAGTCAACGGTCGACGGCCGGTGATTCAACCTCACAGTTTTACACGTCGTTACCCGGCGCCCACAGGTTTCAGCCTTTCGACTTTAGACTTTTGACTCTCGAGCCGGTTGCTTTCCCACTCGCCGCCAGCTTAGACTAAAGATTCCCCGGCTTTGGTTAAACACTATGCTTCGATACCTCTGTATCTGGTCTCTCTTCTGTCTCACGGCTTTTTGCGCCCCGGCCCGGGCGGGCACGATTTCGCTCGACGGAGATTGGCACTTCCTTGCCGATCCCAGTGGCGCGCTCGAGATTCAGCAACTGGCCTCGGCGGCCAATGTGCGCCCGACTCGCGTGCCCTCTTCCTGGCAGTCCCAGTTCGCCGACCTGGGCGATTACGCCGGAGTAGCCTGGTACTGGCGCGAGGTGAGCATACAATCACTCCCGCCGGACCAGGTGGCGATTCTGCGCTTCGGAGCGGTCGATTACCTTGCCAACGTTTACCTCAACGGCCAGAAGATTGGGACGCACGAAGGGGGCTATACGCCGTTTGAGTTCGAGATCACTTCCCTGCTTCGGCCGGGAACAAACCAGATTTCGGTGCGGGTTGTCGACCCGGGGGCTAAGCCCAGTGTAGTGGAGGGAATCAATTACGCAGAGATTCCCCACGGAAAACAGAATTGGTACGTGCAGACGAGCGGCCTTTGGCAAAGCGTCGAAATCCAGATTCGGCCGCACGTTCACCTGGGTTCCGCTCACATCCTCGCGGCGGCGAACGGCGACTTCAAGATCTCAGTACCCGTCGTGGCACCGGCGTCTCAGTCGCCGGCGAGCGGCTCAACTAACCTTAGTTTGGAAATCCGCGACCGCGCCGGGAAAGTTGTCTGGCAGACTACTCGAGAGATCAGCGATCTCACGGCGGCTGCCGAGTTCACGGGTAATCTTGCCAACCCAAGCGTATGGAGTCCTGCCAATCCGGTGCTTTACACCCTGCACGCGAGTCTCGGTTCAGGCGACTCCGGGGACTTCTCTTTCGGGTTCCGCACTTTCGAAACGCGGGACGGAAAGTTCTACTTGAACGGCCAGCCGATTTATCTGCGCGGGGCGCTCGACCAGGATTTTTATCCGGAGACGATCTACATTCCGCCTTCGCTGGATTACATCAAGGACGAGATGCGGAAGGCTCGCGCCTTGGGGCTGAATCTGCTGCGCTGCCACATCAAGGAGCCCGACCCCCGCTACCTCGAAGCCGCCGATGAAGTCGGCATTCTCGTCTGGTACGAAATCCCCAACTGGGACAAGCTCACGGACGACTCGAAGCGCCGCGGTCTCGAGACCTTGCGAGGCATGGTCGAGCGCGACTGGAATCATCCTTGCCTGGTCATCCTCAGCCTCATCAATGAGAGCTGGGGAATTAACCTCAAAGAGGCCGCGGACCGGCAATGGTTGATGGAGGCTTATAAAGAAGCTAAGAAGATTGTCCCTGGTTGGCTTGTGGATGATAACAGCGCGTGTTATGACAATTTTCATGTTTCCACAGACATCGCCGACTATCACACTTACTCGACCATCCCTGACCGCGCCGAGGATTTTGACCGTTTCGTCGCGGACCTTGCCCAGCGCCCAAGCTGGCTCTTCAGTCCTTACGGCGACGGCTCCCCCAAAGGCAACGAGCCGCTGGTGCTCTCCGAATTCGGCAACTGGGGATTGCCGCGCATTCCCCACGACAAGCCGTGGTGGTTCTCCAGGCGTGGCTTTGACAACGAGATTACGGAACCGGCAGGAATTGACGGACGGTATGGCGATTATCAGTACGCGGCTCTCTTCCCGACTCTCGAGGCGCTGACCGATGCGACGGAATGGCACGAGTTCGCTTCTCTCAAATACGAGATCGAATCTATTCGCTCGCATCCGGAAATCCAAGGGTACGTCATCACGGAGTTCACCGACCTCAACTGGGAATCGAATGGCTTGCTGGATATGTGGCGGAATCCCAAAGCCTTCGCCGTCCCGCTGGGCGAAATTCAAGGCGACGACATGGTGGTGTTGCGCGCCGAAAAGCGGACCTACACGCCGGGGCAGCCGGTCACCGTCACGGCTTCCGTTTCTCACTACAGTCCACAAGCCCTCGAACAGGGTCGATTAACCTGGAAAGTCGAGGGGACACCGCTGGCGGGAACTTTCTTGCTCCCTACCCTCCCTGCCACCTCGGCGAGTACCTCCTTCAATATCCAGTTCGCGGCCCCACCTGTCGCTGCGTCGAGCAAAAAACAACTCGAGGTGGAAATGGTTTGGGAAGGAAAAACCCTGGCCAAGAATTCCGTGACGTTGTTCGTTTACCCCGATCGGCAACCCGATCTGGCTCCGCCGGTTTCGTACTATGACCCGGCGGGCAAGCTGCGGCACCTGGTCAATGCCATGCGGGTGCGCAACTACCTCGCGTCATCGGGGTCGGAGGCGCTGCCGGTGGTGATTGCCTCGACGCTCGACGCGGACGTCAAGAAGAAGCTCGAGTCGGGCGCCCACGTTCTCCTGCTTTCGAGCGAACGCCAGACGCTGGCGCCAGGCATTGAGGTCGTTCCTCGCGCGGGCGGTGATTACGAGGGAAATTGGATTTCGAACTTCCTCTGGCTGCGAAGCAACCAGCCTCCTTTCCAACCACTGGGATTTGATCCCATAGTCGGATTCGAGGCCCAAGCGATAAATATACCCGCGGTCGTTCGAGGGATCGCCGCGAAGGACTTTCGCGATGTGCTGGCGGGGATGTTCTACGGCTGGATCCACTCGAATGTCGGTGTGCTCGTCCAGGCAAAATACGGGAAAGGGACGCTCCTCGTCTGCACCATGTCTCTCGACACCACTTACGGAACCGATCCCTATGCTACGGACCTGCTCGACGCTCTGGTGGGTTATCTCGTTTCAGGGTCGAAACCCAAACTTCAGATTCCCATGTAGAGCCGTCAGGGCTTAACACCTGTAGACAGCGCGGAAGGGCGGGGCTTCAGCCCCGCCGCTGATCTCGGGATGCGTGTAGGGGGCTTTAGCCCCTGAAGCGACACGGTTTCAGGGCCTAAAGGCCCATTCAACCGTGCGGCGCAAGACGGCGGGACTGAAGCCCCGCCCTTCCACTCTCGTCCGAACTTGGGGAGAGTTGTGGGCTAGTCGCTCCAAGGAGCCAGATACTGCGGCGCATCCGTCAGGGTAATCTCAAGCTTGCCCTTTTGCGCGCTGACGGGTTTGAGACGCTGCCCCAGGTGATCCGTGATTGAAAACTGCCCTTGGAGGTCAGGTATGGTGGCCGTTCGTGACGAGGCGGAGGTCGTCCACGCGGCGATTCGATAGTTAGCGCCTTTGCTGAATAGCAGGACGTAGTCATTGGCTCCGCCGACCGGCAAACGCCGGGTGAACCGATATCCGTTGAGAACGCCGGCAAGTGTCTTAAGGGCCAGGTAGGCAGGCTTGGGCGAATACACGGGATGTGCATCCGCCGCGTAGGGGAAATGAACTATACCAAAGTGCGATTCGGGATCTTGCGGATTGGCGCTGTCATCGTGCCAGTCGTACCAGATGGTAAGAGGCACGCCGAGGGCGAGGTTGCTCAGGTATTCGCGCGGCAGAAGCTCGCCTTGCTTTGCTTCGTCCATGCCCTTCCAGTTCCAGGTGGATGAGTAACCCCATTCGCCGGCGATGACGGGAACCGGTTTCCCGGACGTGAAAAACGCTGCGATGACGTGCTGAAGGGTGTGGAATTCCTCCGCCACGCTCTCCGGATCACGCTGCCGGTACGGGTGCACGGAAACCCCCGACCAGTAATTCAGCAGTCCTGCTTTGAAGCAGGCGGCAAGGAAGCTGAAGTCGACGAGGGAGGTCGCCGGCCCCACATAGGCCTCGTGAGGAGCCACGGCGCGAATCGCCTCACCCGCTTCGAGAGCCAGCAGGATGTAGTCGTGGACGTTCGGCTTCGGACGCCAGAAACGAAAATTCGGCTCGTTATACATTTCCCAGATGATGCCCCGCCCCTCGAAATGCTCGACCGCAGCAGACGCCCATTTAGCAAATGCCTGACGGCCCTCCTCCGTGTAGGGTGACAAGCCGTTGTCATAGAGCTTGTTCGTATAATCAAGAATAAAATAAGGTGAGATTTTGTAGGATTCCAGAGTAGTTACCAAGCGATCGTAGGCGCTGAAGTCATACTGCCCCGCGGCCCCCTCGGTGCTTTCCCAGGAAAAATCCATGCGCACCCAGCGAACGCCGGCAGATGCCAGCATTTCCATCTCTCCGGGCCTGGGGTCCACGAAGTGAATGTTGACTCCGATGCTACCCGGAATCGTGCCATCCAGATCGACCGGCGCGCAGACGCCACGGGAAGTGAATAACACGGAGGCGAAGGCAACCCTCAGCAGGAGGCAGAAAAGTGATGAATGGTGAATGGTGAATCGTATTCTTCGCCAGATCAGCATCTGTCCTCTGTTAAAAGCTGTTTCAGAACCTTCGGTACCCGATTGCGACGGGGATGGTCGACTGCGCGTGAAGCCGTGCTCCCCGGAGGGGAGCAGATTGAGTAGTCCGTCGGCTGACGGATGAAACCGCCGGACGCGACCCCGCACCCCGCCTTCGGCACCCCTCTCCCCGCGGGCGGGGAGAGGGAAAAGGGGGTGAGGGGGCGAGGTTTCCGGGGGCGTTGCCCCCGGCTACTCATGTCCAGCCCCTGCGGGGCTGAGGGCTCGCGCGGTGCTCGGGGATCCTGGGCGGCATTCAGTAATCCCTCCTCTGCCAAAGGATTTTGAAAGAGCTTCCAGTCTTTTTCCACTTTCCGCTTTGAACACACGGTCTCATTCCGAGCGATGCGAGGAAGCCCGCCTTGGTCTCGCCGGGTCGCTGAACCAAGGTTCAGAGCGAGATTCCTCGCGGAGCTTACCCTGAGCACCCAGAGCGAGATTCCTTCACTTCGTTCAGGACAGGCTCTTCGCGGAGTTTACCCTGAGCGGCAGAGCGGGATTCTTGGCTCCGCTCAGAATGACAAGCGAAGGGCCGAGGATGACAGCGAAGGGCTCGAAAGGACAAATTTATTTCGTTGTTTCCGAAGGCCGCGGAAGGTCAAGGCCTTCTGCCTTCTGCCTTCTGCCTTCTGCCTTCACTTACCGCACGTGGCGAACTTCGCTAGTCCCGTCAACAACTGCCGATAAATCGCGGCGTCGCGCAACACCGACTCCACATATGCGCGCGTGGCGTGAATGGGGATGGCTTCCAGGAATTCCGAGGAATCGCGGAAGGAAGTGTCTTTCATCCAGTCTCTGACGCGGAAGTCACCCGCGTTGTATGCCGCCAGGGCCTGCTCCGGCTTGCTGTTGAATTCGTTTAATAGCGTTCGCAGATAAGCACAGCCAAAACGGATGTTATAGGTAGCGTTGTAAAGCCGCGTGCCAGCATACCGGATCCTGGAGGCACGCTTGCTGCTAGTCGCCGTTGTGGGCATGACCTGCATCAATCCGCGGGCATCGGCAGAGGAGGTGGCGCGGGCATTAAACGCCGACTCCTGGCGAATCAAGCCCATCACCAGGTAGGGGTCAATGCGGTTGACGCGCGCCTGACGTTCGACGAGACTCCAGTAGTTCTTCGGGAACAACAGGGCCCAGATCTCCTTCGGCAGTTCGGAGAACTGGTAATAAGGGTAGTCAGGCACAACCCTGCCTGCGTCGATAATCCCCGCGCTCACATTTCCCTGCCCTGCTTCGAGCTTGCTTAGAAACAAGCGCAATTGCGGCTGCTGTGGCCGCGCTGCGAGCGAAGCCCTGAGATACTCCTCGGCCAAGCCATCCAAGCTCAGGGCTTGAAACTCCAGCGCCGGCTGCAATAGCTCGGCGGGCTCGTAGTCAGAGCAGGCGGATACCGGCGCCGCCTCCCGCGGAGGAATCCCTTGCGCCACTTCCCAAGCAACGGAATTTGGCGCCGGCATTCCGGCGGGCTCGCCGGCAGGAAGGTTTCGCTCCCGCAAACTCGCCTGGTCAGCGTAGAAACTATGCGCGAACCGATTTCGAAGCAACGAATAGAACGCTCGGGCGCTGCCTGCGTCACCTCGCTCCTCTTCCAACCTGCCCAACCAGAAAAGCGCCGCCGGGGTGCGATTCGAGCGCGGGTAGTGCGTCAAATAGCCCTGAAAATCTTCGAGCGCCTGGTCATGCTGCCCGGCCATGTAATGACACCAGATGAGCCGCCACCCCACGTCTTGGGCGTGGCTGCCCTGCGGGAAGGACTCCACCAGAGTCTGGTACTGGCGGCCGGCGTTTTGCCAATCGCCCAGCCTGTAGAAGAGTCCCCCGGCGGAATAGAGCGCCGACTCGTAGGAAGTTGAATGCGCATCAATGGCCTGAATCTGGGCGAGCGCGTCGAGGGTGGCGCTTGAGTTATCCGCGCGCGTGTACGCCTCGATCGCGAGCGCCAACCGCTCCGCGTTCAGCGCCGGGGTGGCAAGGCTGCCGGAGAGCGCTTCCAGGGCCTCAGAGTCTCGCCGTAAGTGGAGCAGGCAGCGCGCGCGGCCCAGTTGCCATTCGCCCGCAAGGGCGCTGCCAGGCCTCGATGAGAGCAGCCCTTCGTACTCCTTCAGCGCTTCTTTGAACAACGAGGCTCTCGAAAGCAACCCCACCCGGGCAGTTTCTATTTCCTCCGTGGGCTGAGGGAAGCTGGCACCCAACACCGATCGGAGACGCCCCAGGGCCTCGCCCGCAGCCTGCGCTTGGGGGTACGCCGGGAAGGCGTAATAAACATCCTGGTAGGCACGGGCGGCCTGGGCCGGATCACCGGCTTGATCGTAAGCCTGGGCCAGCAGGAGAGCGGACTCCGGATGCTGGCGAACTTCCGGATCTGCCGTCAGAATCTGAACTGCCTCCTGCGCCCTTTCGGAAGCCATCAGGGTCTGGGCAAGCAACTGGAGCGCTTGTGCGCGCAAGGGGCTAGCCGAGTAAGCCGATGCGAACCCTCGCAGGCCCTCTGCCGCCTGGGCTGGCTTGCCGGCTTTGAAGGCGGCCGAGGCAGAGTAATACAATGCGTAGTCAGCGAGTGTGAACTCGGCAGTCGCGGCCTTGCGCAGGTCCTCGGAAGCATCGAGATAATACCCGGCTTCGTATTCGCGATAGCCCAACGCGAAGTATGCCAAATCGCGTTGTTCAGGCGTCTTCCGGGATTCCGCGTAGGCACGCAACTCAGGCCACACCGCGCGCTTCGCCGCCCGGGCCGCCAACTCGCGAAGCGATGCCGGGACAGGCTCCGCCGGCGCGCGGTCTGCTGCGAAACTGTGAGCTGGGACGAGCGCCCAGCAGATTACAGCCAAGAATGTGGATAGGATCTTCACACGGAAGGGCCAGTACAATCCGCTGCCGCCCTCGCCCTGCCCCCGAGCGACATCAAACGATCAAGTTGTGCGCCGGCGAATTCTGTAAGCAGCTTAAGAGCGTCTTCGGGCAGCACCCCACACCCGCCCGAATCCGCGTAGAAAATCGCCGCCACAGCTCCTCCTGCACGAATCGGCAGAAGCAGGATGGAGTCAAGCGAATCCGGCCTGAGGCGGCTCAAAACGTTAGGGTTCTTGCTCAAGACCTCAGGTGTCCCGCTGACATCGACGCCGAGGTTAAAAACCTCACGAAAAGGAGTTTCCACACTGAGCGGCACGACCAGGGAGCGCAAGGCTTGCTCATTCACGTTAGTCCCGAAGCCGTGCCCCGCCGCGGCCCAGGCCGCTTCGCCTCGAACCTCAAACACCACCGCTCGGGCTCCCAGGCGCTGACTTTCTTCAGTCATGAGGTTGAACAACTGCCTGGGAGAAGCCGCAGCCAGGAGGCTTCGCGCGGCAGCCAGAACTTCACCGAGTGGCGCTGACGGGGAGGAGGGCTCAGGATTCCCAAGGGCCTCGAATTGGTCCCGGGCCTCCGCCTCCAGCCGGTTGTGCTCGGCGCGCAATTCCTCCAACCGCTCTTCAAGCCTTTGTAATTCCACAGCTTGGGCGCGAAGCTTCTCGCCAAGAAGCTCGCGCATCTCACGAATCTGCAATACGAGCGCATTAGTGTCGCCGGCTGCCAGGATCAAACCTCGTCAAAATCAATCGACCTCGTATTATCGTGCAACGTGTCTTGTCGACGCAACGCCTTTCTCGGACTGCGTAGTGTCCTGGTTTGAACGTAGCGCCGACCTTCAGGTCGGCAAATGCTCGCCCGAAGAGTCGGCAGATGCTGGCCTGAAGGCCAGCGCTACCAACCAGATTAGGACGCGGCTTCGAATCACAGGTCTCAGCCGATTGACAACCCGCAAGCCGGAGAGATAATCTAATCAAATGAGCGGGGGCGTCACGGTTTCGACGGGAGTCCTTGCGCTTAGGAGGCATGCCGGGGGTCCACACCACCCGTGATCGGCGTGGGACAAAGACAACTGCCAACACGCAGTATGCCTATGCTGCCTAATTAATTAGGTAGCCGTCTCCTCCCTCAGGCCCGCATAAGGGATGTGAGGCGTCGATTGGCGGGCTGGTTCGGGGTCCACCGCCTCGGGGCTTCGGGCAAGATCCGCTACGGCGGAATTGAGGCTAGCCGGCGGTTCGTTGTTGCCCGTTCCTTAGGGCCGTCGGCGAATGCAGGAAGCGAACGAGACAAGCATGTAGTCTCCTGACCGTTCGGCTCTTCGGACGGGGGTTCGACTCCCCCCGCCTCCACCATATTTATAGCTGCTCAGGGATCGTGTCGCTTGGTGTGTCTTGGAGAGCCGTAGCGAGGGCTGTAAGTCTATGATTCTAGGAGCGGGAGAATTTTGAAGGCGCTCAGGGATCGTGTCGCAAGATGCGTCAAGGTTACACGCTACCTGCAACACTTCTAGTGAAAACAAAGGACATAACTAGCGCGAGTTGCAATTAGGCCGTAACCTGATGGGCCAAAAAAAGGGCGAGCGCGCGTAGGCGATTGATGCGGCTGGACTTATTCCTGTAACCGAGGCTAAAAAAGGTCGGCAGGGCCGAAAATCTGTGTAACCTAAAAAGTGACAGATAGCAAAATCAGTGTAACCTAGTTTTTGAAAGTGGTTAGTTTTCAAGCCTTTCAGCCATCGCGCGACCTGCAGGCGAGTAGAGCCGTTCTCGCGTGTTCATGATAAGTTCACATGTTCACATCGCGTGACAGTGTCATCATGGGAAGTTCACATGACCATTTATTGAGTTTTCAGGATATTGTATCGGCGGGCGGCGGCGGGAGGCTGGATCGGGTGACCCAGCCTCCCCGCGATCAAGTTAGAACCACTCGTGGTCGAGCGGCCTTCCATCAGCGATCCATCTCGCTACATAAATATCTTCTTGAATGACTTGCATGACCCTAGCCAGAGCACTCAGCGATAGCTCACTTTCACGTCCACATAAAGCTAAATCCTCCACGATCCTGGATAGCCCGATGGCTCTTCGGAGCATCTCCGAAATGACGTCATGTTCTCCTTCGACGCTCAGGCGGGCCTCGGCCAAAGCAACGATCTCTTTTTGCCAAGGTGCAAGTTCGTCTCTTTTTTCCTGGTTAGGCGGTGCGGGCGGCGGATTGGGCTGCTCGTTCTTCTCTGGTATTATCTTCTTAGCCTTCATGGGAGTTTATCCCTCCTTTGTGGGTTAGGGGCTGCCCGCTTCAAGCAGCGAGCCGCCCCGACTTACAAAACTTATGCGGCTGCTCTGAGCGTGGGGAAGAATCGCAGAGCGCCTTCCAATGCTTCGATTCCCCGTTTCGCTCCCTGCGAAGCGGCAATTTCGTTGGCGTTTTCGAGCAGGGCTTCCGCGAATCCCGGCGAGCCTCCCACCAATTTCCAAAGGAAAGCAAACTCGTCATCGGCTATCGTGTAGCTCATGACTTCTAGTACCTTGCGAAGGTCTGCCTCGCGAAGTGGGCGCTGCTCGAACCGGACGCGGATGCGGCGAAACAGGCGCTCATGCTGGCGATTGAGCTTTTCGGTTAGGATTTCATTTCCTACCAGCAGCATGGGGAGCTTGGCCTCATCCCAGAAGTCCCGCAGAATCTCAAAGCAGTCCAAGCGTAGGCGGTCAGACTCGTCAATGATGAGAAGATAAGGGCGCTGGCGGATTCGCTCTACGGCGCGGTCGTAAAGGTCCGCAGCGCGCATCCAGTTGCGGCCATGCGTATTCCACTTTTCGCCGGGAGCCAGGGCCAGGGCTTGAAGCAGGGTATAGCGCGTGGTGATTTGCTTGCATCGAATCACCTGATGGTCAAAGCCGAGCGTCCGTTCGGCGTAGTCTACAGCGGTGGTTTTCCCCACACCCGTGGGCGCTGTGAAAGTGATGATCCAGCGCTTGCTCCAGGCGCGCGCGGCCAGGGCGCAGAGGTTCTTGACAACTGAGTTGACCAGGGCGGCCGGTGGAGGCGTTTCAGCTAGATTTTCGGACATTCCCTTTTCTCCCTTCCAAAGCGCGTTCCACAACGCGCGTCAGTTCATCGCGCTTCTCACTCGGCTTCTGAAAGCGCAGCAGGCGGTAAAGCCATTGAAGTTCGTTGGGGCGGACGGCATTGCGCAGCACGGCGCGCGCGGCCAAGTGTGTGTCGCCTTGAGCGAGCAGGGTTGCGAATTGCACGGGGCCGAGCGTTGGGGCCGAAAACACCTTGCTCCCCTTCGGGAAGGACTCGAGAAATTCTGCCCGTTCCTCGGGAGTGAACAGACCGCGCCGAAGCAACATTGTTGCCAGTTCCGGGCGGATGCGCAGAGCACGGAGAACCATGTCACGCATAGGTCAGTACTCCAAATCGGCGAAGGTCATGGGCTTCACACGGCGCTTATACCGGTCGTTTTCCATGAGGAATTCGACGCTGCCAATTTCTTTTCCCGGCGCGGGGTCTGCCTGTCCGGTGATGAATTCTTCCGGGCGAATCACCTGCGTTTTCGGCTGCTCAGGAGCGGCGTTGGCGTCCTCGAATTGCGCGCCGGGATCGTATTCCAAGGGCTTCACGGTTGTGCCCGCAATCTTGCGGACTCGGTTCTGCAACTCCATCTGGCGGGCCAGCTCATCAGGATCGTTCGCTCCCACGCGCGTACGGCGAGGAGCTTTGATGCTCTCTTCGCCTTTTTGAGCGGGGAGCACGGTCACAAAGGAATGGTCATGGCGCAGGCGGACAACTTCACGTTTCTGGCCCGCAAGCGGAATCAGGAGCGGATGGGAATAGCGCGTACCGTCGCGAAGCTCGATAATTCCGCCTATCTCGATACGCTCATTCTCGAAATGCTGCGCTGTGGCAACTGCAAGCTGCTCTTCGGAGATTCGCGGGAAGCCGCAGGCCGGGGCGCATTGGACAAAGACCGCGTGCGGGGTCAGGCCGTTCATGTCCGTCCCCTCGGAATTGTGTTCGCGCCATGCCTCCATCATTTTGTTGACTTCGGCCAAGACGTCATCCTTGGTCAGCAGCGGCGAAGGCGCGCCAGGAGCGAGCTTGCCGACGCACCATTGCTTGTGCAGTGCGGCATCCTCATCGCCTCGGGTCATCTTGCGTTCGCGCGTGTTGGCTCCAATCCATCCGGGCTTCCCGCGAAACCAGTCTGCAACCCACTTGTGAAAGCGCTCTAACCGCGTCCCGCGCGGATTGTGGACGCGCGGCATATCGTGCCGTATACCGTTCTCATACCCCACAAGCTGGCCCACGCGCTGAAGGATGCCATCGGCAGGCGCGAATTCTTTATCGATGCGCTGTTGGTAAGGTTCCCCACCCCACACTTTGCCTCGGAAGCGGCCACGGTCAGAGTGGATCGCCTTGGGGACGCCGAAGGCGCGGACCAGCTCGACAAAGAGGTTAATCTCATCCTCGACGGCAATCCCATGCCGGAGTTCGTATTCAGAGCCTTCGCAGAGCGCCCAAACCAGCGGGTACATGGACCGCGCATCGTAGAAGGTCAGAAGCCAGTAGCGGCGAATCCAGGGCTCCCCACGGCGATTCACGCAACGGTGGGGATCGTAAGAGAACAGGTTTAGCTTGCACTCGTCGGACTCGACACGCTCGAGCGGTGCAAGATCAGCATAGGAGCGGTCGATGTGGCCGCAGGCGGCTTTCAGCGCGTCAGGGCCTTCGCGCGCGGCATGGTTGATGGAGTTGAGCGAACGAAGAAAACGCTCAACTGTGGCGCGGCTGGGAAGGCGGTAGATGTGCGCGACACGGCATCCGGGCGTGTTCTGCTTGCCCTCAAGATAGTTAATCAGAGAGCGATAACATTGGCTGAGAGTGAGTTTCTGAATTAGATAACAGTCTATCAGATGCCCGCGCATGTCCGCGTCAAGGACTACGCCCGTTCCCGGCATCGGGCCAGGGTCGTCATTCGCCAGGTCTAACAGGTTCTCACTCTGCCGCCACGTTTCAACCCAACGCTGGATTGTCCGAGGGGAAATCTCATTCCGGTTTGCGATGGCCTGCAAGAATTCACGCTTGGAGGAGTATCCCTGCGCCCTCCAGTTGCAGTTGAGAAAAAGCGTGGTGATCCGAAAGCGGCGTAAGACAACATCGCGTTCTGAGCGTGGGAGCTTGAGGGCTTCGATTTGATCGTCTACAGCGGTTCGCGGGAGCAGGCCGAGCTGCGAGGGCTCGCCTTCGGTCGCATCGGCAGTTTCGAGAAGCTTTGTCCTCCAGCGCTGCTGTGCGTCGAAACTCATGCTATGCGGGTTAATCAGCCTTCCCTGCTGGCCATGTTCCCTGTTCTTCCAAATCAGCGCGCGGGGATCTCCGGGCTGCATCCGGCGATAGACTTCCATGCGCGAGATGCGCTCGAAGTTCATTACCTCTTCAACTGTCGGCCATTCTGATTCGTTCATCGCTTTGACCGCCTTCGCGGTTCCTTTAAGGCACGCGTGAGTTTTGAAACCACCCGGTTAGCATCCTCGCCAAGCTCAAGCGCGTCCCTCAGTTTGTCGCTTAAGAGCAAGCGTTGTATGCTATCGTCATTGAGGATTTCGCACAGAATGGGGACCAGGTCGGCGGGAAGATGCCACCTGTGTTTGCTCTCGGCTCTCCATACGTGTATTAGCCCTGCGTTGATCGCGCGACCCGAGCGGACGCTGAGTTCTTTAGCGAGATCGTTTTCATCGAAGCCGCGCGATACCATAGCAGCCTTCAGTGCGCGGCGGAGAATCACGTCCAGTGAATCTGCCGAGGCGTCGCGAGTTGTCCTCAAATCAGACATAGCAACGCTGATTAAATATCAGCATACTTATATTGCATGGACAGAGATTGCTTTGTCAAGGTGAAAATATGATGAGCCGCTTGGAGATTTCCGGAAGGATCTTCGCGCTACGGTCGCAGCTTAAGAAAACGCAGAAGGAGTTTGCCGAGCTGGTTGGTGTCACTCAGCCAGCGATCTCGGACTGGGAATCGGAGAGCGGGCAGAGTTTCCCGTCTCCCGAGTCATACACACAGCTCGGCAACGTGGCCCCTTACCCTGAGAATCTATGGTTTTGGGAACAGGCTGGATTCTCTAGAGATGCGATGCTTTCGGCGGCAGTGAGCGTTCTGAAAGAAAGGGGAACCGAGCCTCCGAAAGGTCGAACAGTTGCGGTACCTCGCCTCCAGAAGATCGGACAGAGATTCGACATTACAGGTGAGACCATCACCGTGGACGCAAGGTTCGTTCTTAATCCTGAGTCTGTTGCCTACTGGACTGTCGATGGGCCTGCCTACGGGCCGATCCAACCCGAAGGGACAACTATATTCCTGGACAGATCAGAGATCGATAGGCCCGACCTCGAACCATTTTTCGATGCGAAGGTACTGATCGAGTCAACTGGTCAGGGGAAGCCAGGCGATCCGCGCCTGGACGCCGGTTTGCATGCGGGAATACTGCGGCTCGCCGGCAAGCAGGGAGCAGAGCACGGCGTTTGGTATGCCATCCTGGAGAGACTTGAACAAAGGGGAGTGCTCTGGCCCCCAGATCATTTAGGGCATCCAGAGAACGCCGTTGGCCGGTGGGTGGCTCAGATGGCGACCGACGCTTGGAAGCTAAAAAAGGAGACACAGCACGGTCGCACTTTTGATGCGAAGTTAGTACGGGCTCGGGTCGGCGAGGAGTTGCGGTTGTTTCCGGGTCATTCCATCTTGGGCCGCGTGCTCTGGTGGCAGCCACCGCAAGCGGGAGAAAAGTGACGCGGGAGCCGACTGGTGATATGCGCGTGCCCATGCCAACAGGAATTCCAGCGGGGACGGTCGAACCAAATCTATCTCAACGCGGAGCATCGCGAGCGAGACAAGAATCGGCGCTGGCCTGTAAAACGGCAATCCGTTTTGCCGGTGGCTCTCAGGAATGGCCTTGGAAATCGCCAGGAGGCGAAAACAAGCGGTGTAACACCGCTTCGAGGTACTGAGAGTCCACCTGGAGGAAAGAAGGCGATGCGGACCGGTGTCGAATTACGATTGGCGCAACTTGGACTCCTGGCGAAAGTACAGTTCCGGGATTTCAGCCTGCCTGAATCCGACTTGCTGACGGGTCTTGAAGTTAGCCGATTTCTGCGAGTTTCGCGTTGGACGCTGTGCGCATGGCGGAGAGCGGGTCAAGGGCCGCCGTTCGTCAAGCTGACGCGGAATAAAATTTTCTACTTGAGGGGCCGCTTGGGCCTTTGGCTGCAAGCCCGGATTGGAGGGAAGGCATGACGCCACTTGAAGAATTGCTGGAATTAGACGGAAAGTTGCGGTACTCGCCGGACTCTCCAACCGGACGCGCGAACAGTCTTCCGGTGCCTGAGACTACTCCCACGGAACGGGCGATTCTCCCTGAGGAGGGAGAAGAGGACGGCGAGGGCGAATAAGCGCTGCGCTGGCAGCGGTCGGAATCCAAGCTGGGGAGAGGATAAGATGCCACGAAACGTTTATACCGGGAGCACCAGAGCAGAGGCCATCAGGCGCATATTCACTGAAGGAGTGAGAGAGTACGCGAAAACAAGCGGACTCCCCATGGGCGAGGCGCTTACCGGGCTCATCCGGGAGAATCCCTCGCTTTGGGTCGAATACTGCTCCGACACCGTGCCGGCGCAGGGCGCAATTCCAGAGGGAGGCGTATCAGCGATATTGGCCTCCGAAATGAACGCCTACGCGAGAGAGAATCATGTCTCCCTCGCAATGGCTCTCAGCGAGCTGTGCAAGTCCAACCCCTATCTGCTCCAGGGATGGCGAGAGGAGATCGCAACCATTGTTTAACTTTGGCCGGAAGAAAGTCGAGGAGAGCATGGGCGCGCAAGCTATGACGCAGGACAACGAAACGCACCAGGCAGAGGTGCCGATGGACGCGGCATTTAGCACCCGGAGCCGCGCTTCACTTGTGAGGGAGGCACATCTGCGCGCTGAGATTCAACGAATTGCGGGAATGAAGGCAGGGGAAGAAAGGGTGTTGGCACGGTTAGACGCGGACGCTATCCGGTTGCAGGATGGCGACATCTCTAGCAGCGGCAATGCGATTATTCACGAGAACCTCATTCACAAACGCATGGAGATCGGCGCCCATCGGGAAACCCTAAAGGGTTATGAGGAGGCCGCCACAGCGCGAGAGCAAGCCATCGCAAAACTGAATCCGAGCACCGCTGAGATAAACGCGCGGACCGATGTCCAAAGGAAAGCGGCGGCGCTTGTGTGTGCGCGGGCCGAGACCGACACAAAGATAGATGCGGCAGTCACGCTGCTTCGCCAACTATTGAAGGGCCGTGCGCAGCAGACATCCGACCTGGCGGATGCCGTGGGGACGCTTGCGCTTGCACTTCCCCCAGATGGTCTTGACTCGCAAAGGTTCGAGATGCTGCTTGGCTCGCTGCCCGAAGATGTTGGGTCGCAAAGCGAGCAGTGGGCAGGCCGTTTTATGGGAAGGCCGAAGGGCGGGAAGCCCTACATTGTGCGGGCTGAGAATTTGGCTGTTACGGAGACCTTGGCACACGCCGGCATTTACAAGTTTGGTGAGGTGATCGTCTTGGGCGACGATGAAGCTAGAGAGCTACTTGCCGATGATTATGCAGCACCTGCCGAGCGTGCACCCTGGCGGCGGTTGTGGCCTCGCATTATGACGGTCGAGGCATTCGAGCGAGTGAAAACGGCAGCCGAAGAAAAGAGCCTCGCTCCAATAGAGATCGTGTTCGCTGAAGACTTAGCGCGGGATTGTGAGGACCGTCGCTATTGGGCGAGCAATCAGCGGCGATCCCCTGTCAGCAAGCGCCAGAGCGCTGCGCCTGCGAACGCTGTCGAGTTTCAAAGTGGGCTGCGAATTTCAGTAAAGGCGCTTCGCCGGATCGCTGGCCCGCGTGTCGGAGAAATGAACCAGCCAGGCGATGTAATTGAGTCTATCCCCCTGGCGCAAGCGTGGGAGTTGGCAGAAGATGAGGCCATCGCTGCGCTCTAGAGGTTGGTTGAGGCAAGGCATCCCTTGAGCGGGTTGTTCGTTGCACACGGTGCGGGCAACCCCGTTCAAGGGCAACTAGTTTGTATTTTGGGGTTGGCTGCGAGCCATTTGCGGCAGCCCGTTTAGTGTGTCTTCGCCCCGGTTGCGACACGATCCCTGAACATTTCCACAGGCTGCGACACGATCCCTGAACATGTTGCGACACGATCCCTGAGCGGACACAATATTCCTCGTGGGCTTTCAATTGTCTACGAGATGCGATTTCGGATCGTACGAGAATTGTGCGGTTCAGCAAGGGATCGACCTTCCAACCCCTCCAGATATGGTCACCAAGTTTTCACGCAATAACTGATGGCCTCCTCCAGCCGCGAGTTGGGCTCCAAATTCCTTTCCGCGAACTGAGCCTCGAACCAAGAGCGGAGGGAAGCCGTCACCGACTGGACATGCTTCTGGTGCAAGCGCAGCCGCTCCTCGGGCACGAGACCCCGCCGCTTGATCTCTGTCTTGCAACGACAGACCTCGCGTAAGCTTTCCAGTACGAACCGGCACTCCCCGGGGCTCCGAGATTCAGCTAACAGGCCTGATTTTGTACAATCCTGCACCGTGCGGACTCAGCTTCGGAGCGAACCTATCCCGATAGGTTCCGACATCCGTTTTCCGCCACAAATCTCTCACCGCGCAGTTCCCGCTCAGGCCTAACTCTTTCCATTGAACCTCGACGGCGGCAGGAGACCCATCACTGAGGTTAAATACCGCCAGATATCTCTCGCGTGAGCCCGGAACATCCGCGGTCCAGGCAATCTGATCGCCCCTCACGAACAATTCACGATTTCCCGAGCTGTTCTGGTCAACGTTCAGGACTTCCTGATTGGTGAGCAGGGACTCGGAGAACGAGTCCAGGGTGGGAAGGTCTCCCCCCATCATCAGCGGCGAACGGAAAACGCACCAAAGAGTCATCAGCGTAGTCTGCTCGTCATGAGTGAAACGCGATTGCCGCTCAGGATCTCGAAAATCACGAATGCACAGGCGCCCGAACGGAAGCATATCGGCGTCCGGCCATTGACGAGGACCGATGTAGGGAATCCATTCCCGGCAGAGTTTGAAGTGCTCTTTTAGCTCTCTCCAATTGTCCCACATGTCATTCGAGATGCGCCACAGGTTCGAATACCTTCTAAGATGATCGACATGATTGAGTGGAGCGGGTCCTGGGGAGAGGCTTAAAACGATCGGCCGACCGCACTTGTCGATGGCCTTGCTGAGCGCTTCGATCTCAGGCGCGTGATAAGTCTCTCCCTGAGGGTTCCTGCCCATACTCATATCATCCGCCTTGATGAAATCAATTCCCCACTTGGCCAGAAGCGCCACCAACGAGTCGTAATAAGCCTGCCCAGCCAGCTTGGATGTATCCACACCGTACATCAAGGTTGACCATTCACAAGTGTTCCTTTGGTTGGCAATGTCTTGGGCGTGCGCCGCAGTGCCGAAAATGGGGAGATTCTTCCTCATCGCGGCCCTGGGGATGCCCCGCATTATGTGAACGCCGAATTTCAGTCCTTTGCTGTGGATATAGTCAGCCAATGGCTTGAGACCCTGGCCCCCGGCGGAGGAGGGAAAGCGGTTGGGTGCGGGCAACAAGCGACAGTAGCCATCCATTGTTATTTCCCATTTTTCCTGGGTCTCGTCGGTTTTAGGATGAGGGAAATACCAGTCGGCGTCCATCACGATGTATTGCCAGCCATACTTGCGCAGATGTGCGGCCATGTAGTCAGCGTTGGCTTTGACCTCTGCCTCCGTTACGTCTCCGGAGTAGGCGTCGTAGCTGTTCCACCCTAGCGGAGGGGTAGGCGTGAGGCCGCTTCTTACGCCGGGAGCTGTCGCGGCAGTCACGGTACCTCTCCCGCAAAAATACCCCGCAAAAGCAAGTGCGACAAAGCCACTGCAAAGGACAATGACTAGTTTCTGTGCCAGACGCATTCTCTCCCCCTAGCCCCGGGGACGTTACTACTTCCCATTGCACAGGTCAAGGGAAGTGTAGCGGCCTCAATCCGTCGATAACCGGCCCGCCGTAGGGGGGCGGCTTGCCGTCCCCGCGTTTCTGCTGGTCCAGACGAGGGTAGGGCAAGCCCTACCCTTACGCCGCCCGGGTCCAGCCGCGCGCGGCATAGAGGCGCGGGGCCATGGGCCCTACCGCCCTCGACCTCCCTTATCGACGGATTGGGGGGCGGCCTCAATCCGTCGATAACGACGGACAAGAATGAAACGGGACCACGGACATGACCCCTACGCAGCAGCCCGCTGGACCCGAGCGGCGTAGGCGTAGCGCATTCCAAAGCCTGTCCAAATTGCGATCGGTTCCTTCAATGACGACCTGCGGCTTCGCCGCCCGACTT
>CAWIUZ010000412.1:0-24106 GCA_963838915.1 uncultured Acidobacteriota bacterium | reverse complement strand
ATTTTTCCCGATTCGTGGGCCGTTGATGATCCGCAGAAACTGTCGGAGTGGAAACACCACGACGCCGGAGAAGTCTGGATGATTTATTTCGAGCGTTTGACGAAAGAGGCGGCCGAAACCGGTTTTTTTGAATGATTGGTCACGCCGATTTGCCGATTTGTTATAATGGACGACCTGCTGATCAAGGCGGCAAAAACGGCCTGCGCTTGTTCCAGCAAGAGCGAGCAAGCAGGCTCATCAGATGCTCGAGGAAATTACAGCCCCGCATGCCGTTCGACCGACCCGCTGCCGGCCGCGACATTGCCGCTCTGAAGGCGTGCAATTGACGCTGGCGCCAAGGGCCAGCGGCGGGCGAAGCTGCCCAGACGCTTGCGCCTTTGGCAGTTCCTGATATAAAGCCGAAAGCGCCGGCGGTTTCTCCGGTTGTTTCCCTGAAGTTCTCGCCTGACGGACGAGTTCTTGCCGTTGGCGGCTATAAGGAAGTTCGGATGATCGATGCGTCCAGCGGGCAAGCTGATGCGCACGCTCGAGGGCCACGCCGACTACGTGAGGTCGATCGTCTTCAGCCCTGACGGCAAGCAGCTGCCGGCCGGCGGAGGTCCGCCCCAGCAGTGGGGTGAAATCAAGGTCTGGGATGTAGCCACCGGCGCGCTGCTGCGGACGATGCGAGGCCACAAGGATTGCATCTACTCGCTTGCGGTCAGTCCGGATGGAAAGCTGGTCGCTTCGGGGAGCTATGACAAATCCATTGAGATTTGGGACGCCCAAACCGGACAGGAGCTGAAGAACCTGCTCGACCACATTGACGCCGTCTTCGCCGTGGCATTCAGCCCTGACGGAAGACTCCTGGCGTCGGGATCGCAGGATCGCACCGTCAAAATCTGGAATGTCGCGTCCGGCGAACGCCTTTATACGTTGAGCGACGCGCTGGATGGAATAACCAGCATTGCGTTTTCGCCATCCGGGGAATACCTGGCAGGCGCCGGCTACGACAACTCCATTCACGTGTGGAAGATCAGCGAGAAAGAAGGCAGCCTGGTGCAATCGCTCATCGCCGACGAAGACAGCATTCTTCAACTCGTCTGGTCGCCGGAGGGGAAAACTCTGATCACGAGTTCCTCCGACGGCTCCATCCGCTTTCGCGATGCGGCAACCCTCGATCCGTTGGGGGTACTCCCTGACCAATCTGATTGGGTGGATGCCCTGGCCATCAGCCCGGATGGCAAATGGCTGGCTGCAGGACGATACGACGGAACGTTGAGCCTCTATGACTCGAAATCGTACAAGCCCAGGCTCGGCCCGCTGATGGCCGAAGGCAGTAGGCAGATGGGCAGATAGGCAGTGGGAGTCGGCAGAGGATCTGATATCTGGAATTTGTAATCTCAGAATTTCGGCGGGTGGAAGCAGCCGGCCGACAGCGCGCCATTGAACGAACTGCCCTCTCCCCTGGTGAGAGGGTGTCGCGCTCCAGCGGTTTCATCAGCCGGAGGGTGACGGGTGAGGGGTTTTTTGCCGAGGGCGGAACGCAGCGGCGAAAGGGGGCGGGAACCAATGCGAACTCTAAGGAAGAGCGGCTCACGTTTGGGCGGAAGTAACCCCTCACCCGTCCCTCGACGGCTGGAGAAGACGCCGTCTCAGGACACCCTCTCCCCGGGGAGAGGGCTGTGCTTACGAATTCTGCGCCTTGCGTCATTGGTCGCGTTACTTCTGGCACCGGCGCTGCCAGTTTTCGCCGACGAGCCCATCATCCCTCCCACCCTTTCTCGCATCTCGCCGGCGGGAATGGAGGGTGGCGCGACCGCCACTTTCAAACTCGAAGGTCGAGGCCTCATTGCCGCGCGCGCTGTGCTTTTTGATACTCCGGGTTTCGCGGCGAAGATACTCAACGTCACCGCGCTGCATGAAGAAATCAAGGCAGCGCGAGCGGGCGTCGACTTGGCGGCAGCCGTGCCCCTGGGGGTAAAGTCCGAAGCCCAAGTGGAACTCACCGCCTCCAAAGATGTCGAGCCCGGCATCCATTGGTTCCGCATCCAGACGCCCAATGGGACGTTGAACATGCTGCCGCTGGCTGTCGGATCGCTCAAGGAAGTCCAGCAGCAGCGCAATTCTTCTGATCCGCAGCAAGTCGAACTGCCGGCCACGATGGTTGGCGCCATTTCCACAGTGGGAGAGGTAAATAGCTACAGCTTTGAGGGCAAGGCCGGGCAGGAGATGGTCTTCCAGGTGGTGGCGTCACGGTTGGACTCGCAACTCGAATCGTTGTTGGTCCTGCGCGACTTTTCCGGGCAGGAGATTGCGCGAACCGGAGAATACCTGCGCGAACCCGATGCAATCCTGGTTGCCAAGCTGCCGAAGGAAGGCAAGTACACGATCTCGATTTCCGATCGCGAAGAAAAAGGCGGCTGGGATTACTTCTATCGGCTCAACGCCGGACCACTGCCGTATGTCACTGGCTGGTTTCCGCTTGGCGTCCCCGCAGGCAAGCCGGCGATGGTGTCCATTGAGGGGGTCAACCTTGGCGGCAACAAGCAAATTGAAGTGCGCCCGCCCGCGCACATCGATGGCTGGACGACTCTTCCGCTGACGGTTCGAACGCCGATTGGCCCGCTTCTCAATAAACCCCGCATCGGCGTGAGTGACGTGCCGGAGGTTTTCGAGAAAGAGCCCAACGATACGCCATCGCAAGCCGAGGCAGTTTCAATTCCAGTTACCATTAACGGCCATATTGACAATCCGGGTAATGCGGACCACGCCGACGATGATTACTTCCGTATCCACGCCCGCAAGGGACAGCACCTGGTGATCGAGGTGGCGGCGGCCCGGCTGGGTTCGTCTCTGGATTCCGTTGTAGAAGTACTCGACTCGAGGGGCAACGCCGTGCCGCGCGCGATGGTCCGCTGCCTTTACCAGACGCAATCCACGCTCTCGGACCGGGATTCGAGAAGCGAAGGGATAAGGTTGGTCTCCACTACCGGCCTCCACGAGAATGACTACCTGATGGTCGGCGACGAACTGGACCAGATTGCCTACATCCCCGACCAACCCGATGCCGACGTTATTCTGAAGGGATTCGAGGGGCAGCGGTTCACCTGGCTGGGCACTTCTCCAAGTCTCCGCCCGCTGAATACAACGGTCTACAAGGTGCAAATTCTCCCGCCAGACGCCGAGTTCCCTTCCAACGGGCTGCCGGTGTTCCATCTGACCGAACGAAACGACGATGGCGGGCCGGGCTACGGCGCGGATTCGCGACTGGATTTCGATGCGCCCGCGGACGGGCACTATCTTGTTCACCTCAAAGATGTTCCGCAACCTGGGCGGCGCAGATTATGCCTATCGGTTGACGATTCGAGATGCCACGCCCGACTTCACGCTCGTAGCCGACCCCGACAACCCGAACATTCCCCAGGGTGGCTCGACGCCGGTGACCGTCTCCGTCAATCGGCTCCAGGGTTACGAAGGGCCGATCGAAATCGAAGTTAAGGGTCTGCCCGAGGGGCTCACGGCGAGCAAAGCGGAGATCGCTGCGGGGGAGGATTCGACCGTGGTCGTTTTGAGCGCCGCGCCGGGCTCGCACCTTGATTCCGCCCCGGCGCATTTGGAGATTATAGGGCACGCCATCGTGAACGGCCGCGCCATTGCGCGCCTCGCGAATGCCGGCAAGGTTCTGCAAGTGGCTTCGATAATCCCTCCGCCCGACGTCGCGGTGCGCACGGAACCCGTCCAGGTGGCGGTTGCGCCGGATAAAGAAGTGAGCGTATCCCTGCACGTGGAGCGAAAAAACGGATTCAAGGGGCGCGTGCCGTGCGATGTCGTAAACCTGCCACCCGGCGTTCGGGTGGTCAACCTGGGCCTGAACGGGATCCTGGTGCCGGAGAATCAGAGCGACGCAACCTTCAAGCTGCGCGCCGCGGATTGGGCCAAGCCGATTACGCAGCCGATTTACGTGGTGGCTAATGTCGAGTCCAACGCCACCACCCAACACCCCTCGCCGCCGATCATCCTGCGCGTGGAAGGCAAAGCAGAAGGGACGAACATCGCGGCGCGGCGATGATTGCCTCGATGGCGTCCGTGGCATTTACGATTGAACAGCCCTCTCCCGTGGGGAGAGGGTGTCTCGATTCGGCGTCTTCATCAGCCGAAGCGAGACGGGTGAGGGGTCAATTGCACGCTTAAGAGAACTAGCAACGCGTAAAAACGCTAATCGCAAAAGCAATTCCAACGACAAGCGCCAAAGCTCAAATGGCAGATGGTTTGGGATTTGAGACCATGGCAGATGATGAACATTTGCCATTTGAGGTCGCCCGTTCCGTATATGCTAGAGAGGGAAGTGACCCCTCACCCCCGTCCGGCGACGACTGGAGAAAGCGCCGTCGCCGGACACCCTCTCCCCAAGGGAGAGGGTTATGCTTCTAATTTCGAACGCCATACCCTTTGAGGAGCCCAATGCGAATCTTAAGAAGAAACGTGCTCTACGGTTTACTCGCCTCAGCCGGCGTCGGACCGAGTCTGAGCGCTCTTCATGCGCACCCGCATGTTTCGCATCCAGGAGGAGGGCCGCTGTCGTCGCCGGCCGCGGCAAGGGCGGACCGGGCGCCGGGCATCAGCGGACAGGGGGAGATGAAGTTCCGAGTTCTTTATACGTCGGAACACCTGCCCCCGGAGGCCCGCAAGGTGCTGGTGAACGCCCACGGAGGCTTTGCCGTCGACCGCCGCACCGGCAAAGAGGAGACCTACTTCGCGCTTCCCGGAGCCGGGATTCTCCAGATCAGTTCCGACCTGAAGACGATCAACATGATCGACACTCCGGACGAAATGCGGAACGTTAATCTGCACGACTCCACGATCTGGTACGACTCGGACGGAACCCCCTATCTGACCTTTCCCGCGAATGATGCCGGCAGGATTTTCACCACCACTCTGGATGGAAAACTGGTCAATGCACTTGATGCTCCGACCGCCGCTATCGACTTCGAGCATCAGGAAATTCGTGACTATTTTCTGGGCGGAGGGAATTTCGCTCCCACCGCGGTTGAATTCTTGAACGGCTTGTATTACGTCACTACCGGGTATTGCAACCTTGATTACGTTTTGACGGCGCGGATCAATCGTGAGAACCGCTTCGAAATCGTCTGGAGCGATCTGGCTTTCGGCGGAAAAGGCGAGGGCGTGGGCCAGTTCGGAACCGCTCATGGCATCACCGTACCGCCCGGCAAAGTGCGGCTCGACATCGCCGACCGGCCGCATTCCCGCCTGGACCGTTTTACCCGCTACGGCCACTACCTCTCCAGCCTGAAAATGCCGTCCGGCTCGTTGCCGTGCGACATCAACTACCTGGACCCGCACTACAGCGTGGTTCCCGCCTTGGATGGCCCCGACAAGAAGAAAGGCGCCCCCATTTACATTTTTCAGGATGAGAAGTTGATTTCAACCATCATGCCCAAGGAGGACTTGGGACTCCAGAACTTCGTCCACGTCCACAATGCCGCCCTGCGCAGAATCAATGGAAAGTTCTACGTCATCGCCCAGGCGTGGAACCCGGGCGATTTCGCCATCCTCGAGCAGGCGGAAGGTTAGCAACAGGTGCGGGGGGATCTCCCTGGGGTCCAAAGTGAACTGCAAGACAATGACAGCCGCGGAGCGGCGCCACAGAGTAGCCCACGGCGCAAGCCGTGGGTTTCTAGGTCGAGTCATGTTGCCCCAGCCCCGGGGGGCGACAGATTATTACGCGAAGTTTTCTCGACAGCCTCTGCCGCCCTTACAGGGCTTCCAAGGCATTCAATCTCCTGACGTCCCACGGCTGACGCCGCGGGCTATTTTCTGCCGGCCCTCCGGGCCTCGAAGCAAAATCACCGGAACGTACCGAGAATGTTGTTGAAAACTGAGGGAACGCCATGTTTCGTAAGATCCTGATTGCCAATCGGGGTGAGATTGCGGTGCGCGTAATGCGCACCTGCCGTGAAATGGGAATCGGCACGGTGGCCGTTTATTCCGAGGTAGACCGCAAGTCGCTGCACGTCCGCTACGCTGACGAGGCTTACGGCATTGGGCCTGCGCCTTCGACCGAGAGTTACCTGCACATCGAGCGGATTCTTGACGCCGCCAAACGCAGCAACGCGGAAGCGGTTCACCCCGGCTACGGCTTTCTGGCGGAGAACCCGGAATTTGCCCGCGCTTGCGCGGAGACGGGCCTGGTCTTCATCGGGCCGCCGGCGGCGGCGATGGAGTTGATGGGGTCGAAGACCAGCGCGCGGCACGCTCTGATCCAGGCTGGGCTACCGGTGGTCCCCGGGACGGACCGCCACCTCGAGAGCCTCGAGGAAACGCATCGGGTCGCGGAGGGAATCGGCTACCCCGTCATGCTCAAGGCTTCGGCGGGAGGGGGCGGCAAGGGATTGCGCCTGGTGCGTTCGGCTGCAGAACTCGAATCCGCCTACGATACGGCGCGCTCGGAGGCCCAAAACGCTTTCGGCAACCCCGCGGTTTACCTCGAGAAATATCTCGACCGCCCCAGGCACATTGAAATCCAGATTCTCGGCGACCAGCACGGGCGGCTGATTCATTTAGGCGAGCGGGAGTGCTCACTGCAGCGGCGGCACCAGAAACTGCTGGAAGAATGCCCCTCGCCGTTCGTGGACGAGGAACTGCGCCGGCGCATGGGGGAGACCGCGGTGCGCATTGGAAAGCTGGCAGGATACTGGAACGCCGGAACCGTGGAATTCCTCGTGGATCAGGGCCGCAACTTCTATTTTCTCGAGGTGAACGCGCGCCTGCAAGTCGAGCACCCGGTAACGGAGCTGGTGCTGGGCATTGACCTCGTGAAAGAGCAGATTCGGATTGCGGCAGGTGAAAGGCTCGAGTGGCGGCAGGAAGACGTGCGCCTGCGGGGCGCAGCGATCGAGTGCCGAATCTACGCGGAAGACCCCACGAACAATTTCTTCCCTTCGCCCGGTTACATAACCAGGCTCCAGGTGCCGGCGGGGCCGGGCGTGCGCCGGGATAGCGGCGTCTACGAAGGCTGGACCGTGCCTCTCGAGTACGATCCGCTTCTATCCAAGATCTCGGTGTGGGGGACGGCGCGCGCGGATGCCATAGCGCGCATGCGCCGGGCGCTCGGCGAGTACGAGGTCTTCGGCATCAAAACCAACATCCCCTTCTTCCGCCGGCTGCTCGTGCACCCGGATTTTACGGCGGGACATTTGGATACCGGCTTGATTGACCGCGTGCTGGCCGCAGGCCTGATGGAAGAAGAGCCGCCTTCACCGGAGGAAGAGCGAGTCGCGGCGCTGGCGGCGGCCCTCTATGTGCGCGGGCGACAGGAGCCGAAGATTCCGGGGCCCGCGCGCGCGAGCGCCTGGAAAAGCGCCGCGAGAGACGCCGCACTTAATCGCTGGCCGCAGCGAGGAACCTGGCGCAGAGCATGAGAAGCGTTCCCCTCCTTCTTTAAGGAGGTACCGGGGGGTGATGCGGAATGCCCGGAGGGCATTAAGATCATTAGCCGTAGGTGAAACCTACGGACCGGGAAACATCGCCCACCACTCTCTTGCGACCCTGAAGGGGTCGAAGACGGCCGGATTCAACCCCTGCGGGGTTGATTGAGGCCTCGCGCGACCGCCGTCCGTAGGTTTCACCTACGGCTAATGATCTTGGGTCCCTTCGGGACCCGGCTTATATTAGCGCCAATGGGGCTGATTGGCCGGCGCGCCCATTCTGCCGTCCGCCACCGCCGTCGCCTCTTCCCGTTGCGGAGGGGAGTTCTGAAAACACGAGAGACGATGAAACTCGCAATCAAAATCCACTCGGGTTCGAAGACTTCAGAACATGAGTTTGAGATGATGGAAACTGCGGATGGCGCGTCTCGCGGCACGGGCCTCGAGTCTTCCACTTCAAAGATCAGCTTCGATGGCGAGACGCTGCTCGCCGATCGGGAAGAGATCGCGCCGGGGGTTTACTCAATCCTGATCGACGGGCGGTCTTATGAAGCTCAGGTCAGCAAGCAGGCGGGTGATTCCGAAGGCTCCTCGAGTCCCTATGTGGTTACCGTGGGGCTTCGAAATTACCTGGTGGAAATCCGTGACCCCCGGCGTTGGATGCGCGGTGGCGCCGGGGTTCCTGACGACGGCCCGAGGGAGATGGTGGCCCCCATGCCGGGGAAGATCGTTCGAGTGCTGGTATCTGAAAATCAGGAGGTGATTCAAGGTCAGGGGCTGCTGGTCATCGAAGCGATGAAGATGCAAAACGAAATTCGCGCCCCGCGAGCAGGGCGCGTCGAGCGCATTTATGCTCGGGAAGGAACCGGCGTGGAGGCGGGGATTCGACTGATTCGAATCGCGTGACGGAGACCGATTCGCTGTCATCCTGAGCGCAGACTTCATGATCCTTCGGCTCACCACTGTGCATGAAAATGACGGAAGCTTTTGTTGAAAATACAGGAGTTACCTCCAAAGAGCCATTTTCATGCACAGTGGTGAGCCGAAGGATCATGAAGTCTGCGCTCAGGATGACAGATGACTCACCCGGCGGGTCTATTTGGCGGCTGGCGGACTAACCTGTCCTTTGACGATCTGCTCAGCCGTGTAATTCTCGACCTTCGCGCGGTCGCGCAGCGTCTCGATGTACGCCGCTTTCAGGAGCTGCTCTCTTTCGTTCCTCAGCGTCTGCCGTATGGCATTCTGAACTCGCAACTCGGAAAGGGTATGGGTTCCGGCCGGTTCGATGCCAAGCAGTTTGATGATGTGGTACCCGGACGAACTGCGGATGATTCCCGTATACTGGTTAACCTGGAGCGCCTCCACCGCCTGCTTCAGTTGCGGTGTGGAAGCTAACGCCGAGACGGGGATGAAGCCCATGTCACCCCCGCCCGAAGCGGTGCGGGCATCTTCCGAGTACTCCTGAGCCACCGTGGCGAAGTCATCCCCGGCGCGCAGGCGGGCGTACAGCGCCTGAATTTTGCGGTCCGCGGCGGCGGGAGTCTTGGCGTCGTCGTTCTTGAGGTTGCGCACCTCGGGGTCCGCAACGGGAGTGACCTCGATCTGAGCCAGGTGGTAGGCGGTTTCAGGGACATTGAAGTTGGCCTTGTTGCGCTGATAATAGTCCGCGATGTCGGCGTCGGTGATTTTGATGTTCGACACGATTTCCTTATTAATAAGTTTTGTGATAGTAAGGTTGCGTCGTAACTCTTTTCGTAAGTCGTCCATTTCCAGGCCCTGATCGTGAAGCCGCTTCCTGAACTCTTCCGCCGAATAAGGGGTCTGAAGCTTGGCCACTTCGTTATCCACCTCGGCTTCCGAAACCGTAATGCCGGCATGGGAGGCGTGGTCGACCAGGATCTGGTTGTTAATCAGTTCATCCAGGACGTTCAGCTTGAAGCTCATGGCTTCTTCGGGGCTGTTGGCGTCGGGCGAAGCGCCCTGGCGGCTTCGGTATACCCTCTCCACCTGGTCGCGGTAGATGGGTTGGCCATCGACGCTCGCCACTATTTCGCGGTCCGACGGGCTTTTCCGCTGGCAGGAGGTGAGCGCTGCCAGGCCCGCAAGCAGCGTGAAGATCAGCGAGACAGTAAGGCTGTGATGAAAGAGTCGTTTTCTCATGCAGGTATTGTAACTCCACACAGGAACAATCGGTGTCCTAATATCAGGCGCTCTAGCGCAGCCCTAATCCGTCAATAGGGGAGGTCGAGGATGCCAGGGCCCATGGCCTTGCGCCTCTGTGCCGCACGCGGCTGGACCCGGGCGGTGTAAGGGTAGGGCTCGCCCTACCCTCGTCACGGCCAGCAGAAATGCGGGGACGGCAAGCCGTCCCCCTACGGCGGACCGCCCCTCGAAAGGCATGCCTCTACAAAGAGGTGGGCAAATGGGGCGCGTGTCTGATAGAATAGATATGAGTATTGATTCTATAACGAGGTGTGGCTATGGCATTGGCTTGTGAAATCTGCGGTAAGGGACCATCCTATGGAAACAGGATCAGCCACGCCCACAACGTCACCAGGCGCCGCTGGAATCCCAATTTGCGCCGCGTACACGCCGTCGTGGGTGGCGTCCCCAAGACCCTGCGCGTCTGCACGTCCTGCATTCGTTCGGGAAAAGTCTCGAAGGCGAAGTAACGGCAAGGAATCCAGCCGGCATTCCCACGTGACCACAAACGTAACCTGTCATTCCGAGCGCAGCGAGGAATCTGCATTGCCGAATGTCGAAAGCGAAGCGAGATTCCTCGCTCCGCCCGGAATGACATAGTCGAACTCAATGCGCCATTCGCTCAACCTGGTAAACTCCCTCAACCTTGCGCAGTGAAGACACCACCTTTTCCAGGTGCTCCATATCCACGATATCCAGTGTCACTTCGATGTGCGCCTGGCTGTCATCCGTTCGCACTTCGATGCCCTGAATATTGGAATGCACGTCCGCTATGGCCCCGGTCACATCGGCCAGAAGGCCCTGGCGATCGCGCGTGAACAGAGTGAGCTTGACGGGATAAAGGCTGTACTTGGGTCCTACCCACTTCACTTCAATCCGCCGGTCCGAATCGTAAAGGAGATTCTGAACGTTAGGGCAGTGCTTGGCATGCACTGCAATGCCTTTCCCGCGGGTTATGTAGCCGGTGATTTCCTCCCCTCGGATGGGATTGCAGCACTTGGCGCGGTAGACCATCAGGTCGCCGTGGCCGTGCACCTGGATGGCCGTATCGCCGGACATTCCCAGAGCTTGTTTCACGGTGGTAAGCCGGGAAGGGTGAGCGGTCTCGAGCCGAGCCGAGGGAACCAACCGGGCGAGCACCTGGCGCGCGGAGAACTTGCCGTACCCGATCCCCGCGTGCACGTCGTCCGCCGTCGTGCAGCCGTTATCCCGCGCCACCCGCTGGTAATCTTCCTCGCTCACCTTCTTGAGCGTCACATCGTACTTGCGCGCCTCCTTTTCAAGCAGGCGCTTGCCGATCTCCACCGCTTGGCCTCTTTGCGCGACGTTGACCCAGTGCTTGATCTTGTTCCGCGCTTTCGAAGTCTTGACGATGGCAAGCCAGTCACGGCTGGGATTGTGGTGCGCCTGGGTGACGATTTCGACGATGTCGCCGTTGCGCAGTTTGGATTTGAGGGGAAGGATGCGGCCATTGACCTTGGCGCCCACGCAATGGTGGCCTACCTCGCTGTGGATGGCGTAGGCGAAATCGATGGGCGTGGCGTCCCGGGGCAACACGATCACTTTCCCCTTGGGCGTAAAGGTGTAAACCTCTTCCGGGTAAAGGTCGATTTTGAGCGTGGAGAGGAACTCGCCCGGATCGCCCATGTCCTGTTGCCATTCCACCAGGTGCCGCAACCAGGCGAAGCGTTCTTCGTCTTTGGGCGCGATGGCGCTGCCATCCTTGCTGTCTTTATACTTCCAGTGAGCGGCGATTCCTTCCTCGGCGACCCTATGCATCTCCTCGGTGCGAATCTGGACCTCAAACGGCTGGCCGTGAGGGCCGATCACGGAGGTGTGCAACGACTGGTAGAGGTTTGGCCTGGGGATAGCAATGAAGTCCTTGATGCGGCCCGGGACCGGCCGCCAGGTATTGTGAATCACCCCCAGAGCGGCATAGCAGTTTCTCACGCTATCCGTGATAATGCGGACGGCCAGGAGGTCATAAACCTGCTCAAGGGGAACGTGTTGCCTCAGGAGTTTTTGCCTGATGCTGTAGAGGCGTTTGATTCGGCCTTCGAGGCGCGCCGGGATGGAGTGCTCCTTCATTTTGGCGTTGACCTGCTCGCGCACTTCCGAGAGAAATCCCTCGTCGACCTTACGGCGGCTTTCCACCTCTTTCTTGACGTCGAGGTAGGCGTCGGGTTCGAGAAACTTGAAGGACAAGTCCTCCAGTTCGCCGCGGACCTTTCCCATTCCCAGGCGGTGGGCGATGGGCGCATAGATATCCAGCGTTTCGCGGGCGATGCGTTCCTGCTTCTCGGGAGGCAGGTACTCGAGAGTGCGCATGTTGTGCAGCCGGTCGGCGAGCTTCACCAGCACGACGCGAATATCGTCGACCATGGCGAGGACCATCTTGCGGAAGTTCTCAGCTTGCTGCTCCTCGCGGCTCAGGAACTTGATGCGCCCGATTTTGGTGACCCCTTCCACGATGCGGGCCACCTCAGCGCCGAACTCGTTCTCGATGGTTCCGCTCGTGGTGCCCGTGTCCTCGACCACGTCGTGCAGCATGCCGGCGGTCAGGCAGACAACATCCAGCTTCAACTCGGCCAGGATGTGGACGACCTCGAGAGGATGAACGATGAACGGCTCGCCGGAGAGGCGCTTCTGCTCACCATGGCGAATGGCGCAGAAGTCGTAGGCTCTGCGCAGCACCGCCAGGTCTTCTCCAGGACGATAACCCTGCACTACTGCCGCGATGTCTTGAAAGCTAAGCATCTCCCCAATTTACATTCTAGGGCAGCCGGCGCGCCTGGTTCAAGTCCCAGCTCTTTGGTAGTGTCCTAATTTCGTAGCGCTGGCCTTTAGGCCAGCATCTGCCGACCCTTCGCTTCACTCAGGGCAGGCTCTAAAGGTCGGCGCTACCAGTCAAATCAGGACACCACCTTCTCTTTTCGCTGCCGTAGTTTTGTGATAGGCTTTCTGTATCTCCAGAAGAAGGATGAATGCAGACCTGCCAAGAGCGACCAGGAACCGCCCGTCAAGTGCGGACAAAGGAGAGCATATGAAAGAAGCCACATGGAAAGTGTTAGCGATAGCGCTGCTTGCCGCAGTGGCAGTATTCGGCTCATGCCAGAAGCCTTTTCATGAGGAGACCGAGCGTTACATCTTTGTCGCTGCGAATACAAGCCTTGCCTATTGGCAGGAAGCCAAAGCCGGGTTTATGGATGGAGCCCGCGGACTGGGAGTGAAGGCGGAGTTTACAGGCTCAGATACGTACTCGCCTCAGGAAGAGCTCGAGGTCTTTCAAAAGGCCGTCGACAGCCACCCCTCCGGGATCGCGGTTTCGCCTGCCAGGCCGGACATTTTCAAGGACGCCATCGATTCCGCCGTCAAGCTCGGCATCCCGGTTGTTTGCGTCGATTCGGACGCCCCTGACTCGCGCCGCATCACATTCATCGGCACGGATAACTATCAGGCGGGACTCATGAGCGGGAGGCGCATCGCGGAATTGATGAAAGGCGAAGGCAATCTGGTTGTGATCACATTACCCGGCCAGTTCAACGTCGATGAGCGTGTTCGCGGAGTCACTGAGACGCTGAAGAAGTATCCGAAGATCAAAGTCCTTCGCACGCTCGACGACAAAGGCGACCCGCGCTCCGCAAACGACCAGATTTCGTCGATGCTGGACGCCAAAGACAAGATCGATGGAATCGTCTGTTTAGAAGCCTCGGGCGGACCGGGAGCGGCGGAAGCCTTGCACCGATTGAATCTTGGCGGCAAGATTCCGATCGTGGCGATGGATCGTACTCCCGAAACCCTCGACTTCATCCAGCAGGGAGTGATCGCCGCCACCGTCGCCCAGAAACCCTACACGATGGCTTTCTACGGCCTGCGGTTCCTGGATGACCTGCACCACAACATCGTGCACGAGTTCCAGGACTGGCAGACCGCGCCCGTGTCTCCCCTGCCGGTTCGCGTGGATACCGGAACGGCCGTCATTGATGCCAGCAATCTCGCTGCTTTCCGGGCAGCCGAAGCCACGCGCCGACAGCAGCTTTAGCCGAGTCGCCTGCTTGGGCGCTCAGTGCTTTCGAGGTAGAAGGGGCGCTTCTGCCTGCGCTACGGTTTTGAAAGCAGTCGCTCATGCCCGTCGGCTGACGGGGACCCATATACCATGAGAACGATTCCCCTTCTTTACTCGCTTGTAGGGGGACGGCTTGCCGCCCCCTAATGAACAGGGTAGGGCAAGCCCTACCCCTACATCTTTTCAAAGCGGGAAGGCGAGACGGGGCAGGCATGCGCTACGGGGAAAACCGACACCCGGCCCTTCGAGCGGGGCCGGGGTCATGGGTGGACAAAAAAGGAAGAGCTTGCGGAACCAAGCTGGGTGCTACGATCCGCCAGCCTTCTTCAAGGCGAGTGCTTTGTCGACCCAGTTTTCAGCTTGTTTCAAGTCAGCCGCACGTGCCGATGCGTCGGCTTCCAGGTCGGCCTTTTGCCGATACATCAGGTTCAGGTAAGCCATGGTCTCGAAGTCATTCGGCTTGAGCTGAATCGCCTTCTCGAGGACCTCAACGCCTTCCTTGACCAGCGGGCCGTTCTTTTCTTCTAACTCAGCACGAGCCTTAGCCGGAAACGCCGGCAGGCTGCTGGGGTCCTTGGGGTCCTTCGGGAATTCGATCTTCAGATCCTTCCTCATCTGCTGCGAACGCGGAAAACACATTGCCCAATCCAGCACGCCTATCCAGTAGTACGGAACGGGATTATTCGGGTCGACCTGCAGCAGGCGCCGCTGGTACTCCTTAGCCTTGTCAAAGTTCTTCTCGTAGTAATAGATCTGAGCAATGCTGGCGATGGCATTAGCATTGTTGGGATCTGCTTTCAGAACATCCTCGTAGGCATCGATGGCTTGCGCGGCGATCTTCAGGTTTTCCGGGGATTCTCCGCTGGGGATGTACTGGTTGAAGTACGCCGTGGCTAGGTAAAGCTTGGCATTCAACAGGGTCGGATCCAAGCCCACGGCAGTTTTGAAATGCATGATGGCGGCCTGGAACTGCGCATTGCGGAAGGCCGCAACGCCCTTATTAAGCTGGTCCCGCGCCCTGAGTTTCTGGCATCCGCTGCTGAAAGGCAGCAACAGCAACACTGCCCCCAGCAGGAAGAACTTATACACTTTCATTGGAAATCCTCCCTCAACATGAGCATAGGTGGGGGACTACTGACCTTCTTCCAAGGACTTGGTCACGAGCCCGATCTTGTCAACGCCAGCGCCTTTCGAGATGTCGATGATCTCCGCGACAGCCTCAAACGGCAACGTCGGATCGCCCTTGACAAACATCACCCGGTCGCTGCGCATCTTGAAAATATCCTCGAGGCGCGAACCGAGTTCGCGGACGTCGACGGCGTCCTGGTTGATCTTAATGTGACGGCCGGCATCGATAGTCACCACGATGGTATGGGCAAGGACATCCGGATCGATTTTGGCGTCCTTGGGACCTGGCTGCGGCACAATCGCGTCCAGGCCCTTGGGCGTCAACGGTGTGATCACCATAAAGACGATGAGCAACACCAGTAAGACGTCAATCAACGGGGTCACGTTCATGTCCACCATGGGACCTTTCTTACTTCCCCCTACGGCCATAGCCATAGTGCTACCCTCCTGCTTCTCTAACGAACTGAATTCGACGTTATGGGGTTACTTCCGCCGCCGCGGCCGCGCCAGCCCGCCGACTCTGGACCTTTTCGGTCAAGAGCCCGATGGCATCTACGCCTGCCGCCCGCACGGCGTCCACCACTGCGACCACGTCACCGTACTTGGCCCGGGCATCGCTCTTGACGTACACGGTCTTGTCGAGCTTGTCCTGGACCCGGTCTTTGACCGCTGCGGTGATCTTGTCCACGGCGATCTTGTCCGAGTTCAGATAGAACGTACCGTCCCGCGTGATCGCTACAGTGGTGGCGTCTTCCTTCTCAGCGCTCTGCATCGTGCGCGGGTTGTTGACCCGGGCCAGGTCGACGCTGACGCCTTTTTGCAACATGGGAGTGATCACCATAAAGACGATCAGCAGCACGAGCATCACATCGACCAGTGGCGTCACATTGATGTCCGAAACAGCTCCTGGTACTTCCCGTTTAGAAGCCATTATTTCTTCCCCCGCGAAGATCTCTTGATAAAGTAGTCAATCAACTCGGAAGAGGAGTTGTCCATCTCCACGTCAAAAGACTCGATTTTTCCGGCGAAGTAGTTATACGCCCATACGGCAGGCACAGCCACGAACAAACCGACAGCGGTGGTGACCAGGGCTTCAGAAATACCGCCCGCCACTGCGGCCAGACCAGTGGACTTCGCTCCGGCGATGCCTCGGAACGCGTTGATGATGCCCAGCACGGTGCCGAACAGCCCGACGAACGGGGCCGTGGAACCGGTGGTGGCGAGGGAAGAGACGCCGCGCTTGAGCTCGGCGTGTACGATCGCCGCAGCCCGCTCGAGGGCCCGCTTGGAAGCCTCAATCGTCTCACCGGAAATCTCTGCGGTAGCCTGGTGGGCCTGGAACTCTTGTAGACCGGCGGTTACGACCTTCGCCAGGTGGCTCCTCTTGTTTTGCTCGGCGATCGAGATCGCTTCGTCAATCTTGCCATCCTTCAAGGCGCCCGCTACGGCGGGAGCAAAAAGCCGCGATTGCTTGCGCGCCGCATTGTAAGCAATCCAACGGTCAATCATGACGCCGATCGACCAGCACGACATGATCAAAAGCAGAATGACCACGGACCGGGCCGGCCATGCCATCGAACGCCACATGGTGATAGGGTCGAATCCAATCTGCGCTTCGCCTTCCTGAAACAGCAGCAAACTCAGGGTTAACAGACTCATGTTATTTTGTATCCTCCTGGAAGATTTTCCTCGTTCAGGCGGTGTCCTGACCCGTAGCGCTGGCCTTTAGGCCAGCATTTGCCGACCTGAAGGTCGGCGCTACCTCCAAGATACCACCCTCGTTCACAAACTATTCAGCCAAGGTGAAGTTGACGTCCACCTCGGTTACAACCTCGACAGGCTCCCCGTTCAGCAAGGTAGGCTGGTAGCGCCAGCGCTGCACAGCCTCGAGGGCCGCCTTCACCAGCAACGGGTGTCCGCTCACGACTTTCAGGTCCTGGATGGTGCCGTCTTTGCTGATAATGGCCTCTAAGCGGACTGTCCCCTGAATGCGGGCCATTTTCGCCAACTGGGGATATTCAGGCTTGGGTTGAAAGATCAGTTTTGCGCTCTCGACCTGGCCGCCCACGCGAATTCGCTTTGGAGTGGCTGCCTTGGGTGGAGGAGGTGGAGGTGGAGCAGACGCGGTGGAAAGCACTCCGCCCAGCACGCCGCCGAGCACGCCGCCCATCTGGCCGCCCGGCATGCCGCCCGGCACGCCGCCCACCACACCCACGGCGCCGGTGTTCACCGGCTCTGGAGCGTCTTTGATGATCTTCACTGTTTTGGGGATCACGGTGGGGGCTTTCATCATGTCCTCCGCGGTGATGCGGTGGATTTTGACCACAGGCGGCGCCGCAGCAGGTGGGGGTGGAGGAGGCGGGGGAGGGGGCGGGGCCGATAAGAAGGTCATCAACTGCGCCGTGGGCAGGGCCTCTGTGTAGATCAAGGGGACCAGCACCAGCACGCCCACAATGACGATCTCAATCATGTAGGCGAGGGGAATCGTAGCGCGCTTCCAGTTGTCGGTCCTGATCGCGGAGTAGATCAGGTAGAAGATGAAACCGACAATGTTCAGCAGCAGCGTGATGACGAGCCACACTACCCAGCCAAGGTTGAGACGACGCGCATCCGCCGCTACATAACAACACATCAACGCGTAGGCCGTAATCAACACCGCGCCGATGATGGCTTGCGCCACCACCACCTTCGTGTCTGCCCCGAATGACAATACGGGCAACCCGAAAAACAGAGCTAGAAACACCACAACGCCGATCGCGAGCGAGATCAGCCAATGCTTTCTGCTGAGGACCGGCATACGAGAGGGAGAAGATTCAAGCAAAGTCTCGTCGAACATGGCTTCCGCCTCCTAAGATTCTTAAGACAGCCGGGAGAGGAGCAACCCGGCATCGGACGAATACTAATTAGCGACGTGCAGCTACAGCCTCGCGAGAAAAATTCTTCGACTTCGTCGCCGCGCTTCCCAGCTCTCGCTTCTGGAAGTAGACCACAATGGGACTGGCGATGAAGATCGAAGAGTAAGTCCCGACGATCACGCCCACCACCAGGGTATATGCGAAACTGTGAATGACCTCGCCGCCGAAAAGGTACAACGACAGCACGGCAAGGAAGGTCAAGCCCGAGGTCAGGATCGTCCGGCTAAGAGTCTGGTTGATGCTGCGGTTGACCAGGTCTACAAAGTTCTCCCGCTTGTTCAGCCGCGCGTTTTCCCGGATCCGATCGAAGACCACAATCGTATCGTTCATGGAATAGCCGACCAGCGTCAGCAGGGCCGCGATCACCGTCAGAGTGATCTCCTTGTTGAACAAAGAGAAGAAACCGAGCGTGATCGTCACGTCATGAAACGTAGCGACGACCGCAGCGATGCCGTATGATAGCTCAAAGCGGAACCAGATGTAAATCAACATTGCACCGAGGCCCGCCAGGGTGACGTAGAGGGCCTGCTGGCGAAGGTCCTTGCCCACCTTGGGACCCACGACACTCGTGTGCTTGATCGCGAAGTTAGAAACGCTAAAGTCGTTTCGGAGCGTGGCGATCACTCCCGCATTGACACCCGGGACCGAATTCAGTTCCCGGAAGTCCGAAATAAGCCCATCCCTCGGCGGGGCGTTTCTAAAACCAATGATGGCGTCGGCCAAATCGCGGTAAGACTTGCTGGCGGAATCGAAACCTTTCGAAGCCAGCCCCAAGGGATCTGCAGCCACAAGGTGGTCGGCGAGGGTTTGGGGACTGGAGTTATTGAAATCCGGTTTTCCCTCTTGAGCCTGACCCACCGCCCCGGACAACGCCGCCACGATGGCACGCTTGCCTTCGTCCAGGGCATCGGCGGAGGCGGTCGTCTTGAGATCCAGTCCGATAATTACCTCGCGGTCACTGGCCGGGCCATAAGTAGTAATACTTTCACCCCGTAGACCCTGCCGGTCAATCTCGTGACGGATGGCGTCGATGTTCGGGGTCTTGGCGAATTGCACTTCGATGGCGGTTCCGCCCCGGAAGTCGATCCCGTAAGCAAGACCCCTTTTAACCACCATGGATATGATTCCGGCGCTGGCTAGCGCGAGAGATAAGGCGATCAAGTACCACTTTATCCCCATCCAGTCGATTTTCGGTTCGTGAAAGAACTCCATGACCTGATCCCGTACCTCGCCTTAGTTTTTGACACCGACCGCCAACTCGAAGTTCCCTAATTTTCCAGCGGCGTTTCTTAATTTGCGTAGCGCCGGCCTTCAGGGCCTGCCCTGAGCACCGCGAAGGGTCGGCAAGCGCTGGCCTAAAGGCCAGCGCTACGAGCAGGGCGCGCCATCTCCCTCAAATACTGAGTTCCGCACCTTTCTCCCGTTTGGAAAGGACATAATCAAATATCACACGGGAGACAAAAACGGAAGTGAAAAGATTAGCTAGTAAACCGATCGTCAACGTAACTGCGAAGCCACGGATGGGGCCGGTTCCGAAAGTAAAAAGAATAGCCGCGGATACAACCGTCGTTACGTGAGTATCAATAATGGTTACAAACGCGTGCTCAAAGCCGCCGGCCACCGCCGATCCCACTGCCTTGCCTAAGCGCAGTTCCTCCCGGATACGCTCGAAGATCAGCACGTTGGAGTCCACTCCCATGCCGACGGTGAGGATGACTCCCGCGATTCCAGGCAGCGTGAGGGTTGCATCAATCCAACCCAGCGCCGACAGCAGAATAATCAGGTTCAACAGTAGCGCCAGGTCTGCGTTGACGCCCGCGCCGCGATAGTAGACCAGCATGAAAGCCATCACCGCCACAAAACCCACGATGCAAGCCAAGATGCCGTGGCGGATAGAATCCGCCCCGAGCGATGGGCCGACCACCTCATCAGAAAGAGTGGTGATGGACGCCGGCAGTGCCCCGGAACGCAGCACCAGCGCCAGGTCCTGCGCCTTCTGGGGAGTAAAGCCGCCTCGGATTTCGCCGCGATCGGTAATCTGGCTCTCGATGTTCGCCGCCTCAAAAACCCGATTGTCGAGCACCACGGCGAGCAGCTTGCCCACATTGGCGCCCGTTACGCGGCCGAACCTCGAGGCGCCGTCGCGCGAGAGGGTGAAATTCACGTCGGGACGCCCGTTGGCATCATGCGCCGGCTCCGCCCCGGTCAGGTCGCGGCCGGTGACTGCGGCGACGCGGTTAATAATGTACCAATTCTCGCCGCCATTCTGCCCAGCCTGCCCCTGCAACAACTGGGTGTCCGGAGGAAGTATGCCGCCATGCGCAGCCAGCGCCGCCTCGCGGCTGGGGAAGGGTCCGTCCTGGACCAGTTTCAGCTCCAGCAGCGCCTGGTTTTGCATGATATCTCGGACGCGTGTAGGGTCGTCGACCTGGGGAAGCTCGACCACCAGCTCATTATCCCCCTGCCCGTATTCAGAAATGGTCGGCTCGGCTACGCCATACTGGTTCACACGATTGGTGATCGTGTTCATCGACTGTAACAGAGCCTGGTTGCGAATATTGGCTGCTGCGGTCGTCTTCAGGGAAAGCATCCATCCGGTGGGATCGCCCGGCAGGCGGGAAAGCTCCCAGTCTGAGAACTGCTCGCTGGCCAAAGTCTGAAGATCGGAGGACCGTTCCTGGGGAATGCCCTTAATTTGGATACGGTGCTTGGGGGGCTGAACTTTCGTATCATCAGCCTTCTGAATGTCTGAGAAGGGAATATTCTTGGCCTTAAGTTCGTCCGTAAGCCTCTCGAGGGCCTGGTCGGCGGTGATGTTCACCGCGTCTTCCACGTGGACTTGCAACACCAGGTGGGTGCCGCCCTTCAGGTCGAGTCCCAAGTGAATGCGGCTGCGGACGTTCTCCTTCAGCTCCTGGAAATTCTTAGGAAAACCGATAATGCCCAGGATACTGGCCACCACCACAAGGCCGATAAAAATCACCCGATTTCTGATCTTGAAATCCATGGCTGACCCTCTTCACTTCAGCGCGAGCGTCTTAAGGTGTGAAAGCACCAGTCGACTGTCATCCTGAGCGAAGCGAGGGATCCCCGCAGTTTACTTCGCTTCGAGGCTTCACGAACAACTGTAGAGATCCTTCGCTTCGCTCAGGATGACACATTCCAGGTTTCTTAACACCTTGCTCTTGCCTGCGTTCCATTACTTCTTCTGTTTGGCGGCCTGCTCCTGTTTCGCCTCTGCTGCGGCTTCGTCTCCCGCCATTGCCGTGATTGCCGTGCGCGTCACGTCCACCTTGACCTGGCTGGAAATCTGGAGCTGCACCACGCCGTCCCGGAAGGAGACGATGGTTCCCAGAATGCCGCCGCTCGTCACCACGCGGTCACCGGTTTTGAGGTTGGCAAGCATGGTCTGCAGCTTGCGCCGCTGCTGCTGTTGAGGCCGGATTACCAGGAAATACCAGATGGCGAAGAGGGGCGCAAAGAGGAGAAGGAACTGGCTCAGCCCGGCACCGGCGCCCATATCGGCCGCCAATACAAATGAGTTCACAATCATGCCCTCGATCCTGGTCCAACCGATTAGCAAAGGAATTTCGAATCTGCTACCCCGCCCGCGAGGCACGTGATTGGCGGGGTCGGGCTTTACGGATTCGTCTCAGGGATAGTTTGCGCGCCTAACGTTCCGCGCGCGCCCTAGAAAGTAACTCCGCGAACGCACCAAACACCAAAGACTGCCTGATTTTCCGCATCCTGTCAATGTAAAAGTGGAGGTTATGCTGGGTTGCCAATATGGCTCCGAGCATCTCCCCTGCTACGAACAGATGGCGTAGGTAACTCCTTGAGTAACGCCGGCAGACTGGGCACCCACAAGCGGGGTCAAGCGGAGAGTTATCGCCCGCGTACTTGGCGTTTTTGATGATCACCTTGCCTTCGGATGTGAACACACAGCCATTGCGGGCGTTTCGGGTGGGCATGACGCAATCGAACATGTCGATGCCTCGCGCCACGCATTCCACCAGGTCCTCGGGCGTCCCGACTCCCATCAGATAGCGCGGGCGCTCGCGAGGGAGCAAGTGCGCGGTGTACTCAACGACTTCGTACATTTCCGCCTTCGGTTCGCCTACCGAAAGCCCGCCCACCGCATATCCCTCAAACTCCAACTCCAGCAGGCCCTCCGCACTCTCGCGACGAAGGTCTTTCTCCACTCCGCCTTGGACGATGCCGAAAAGACAGGGACTAGGGGCTAGGGGCTGGGGGCTGGGGATTTGTGATTGGTGATTTGCGATTGGTGATTGCCCGCTGACATGCGCTTCGCTCGCTGAAAGCTGAGAGCCGATAGCTGACAGCTTCTCTTTCGCCCGCCCCGCCCAGCGCTCCGTCAGCTTGACGGCGCGATCGAGGGCTTCGCGGCTGGCCGGATACTCGACGCACTCGTCGAGCGTCATGATGATGTCCGCGCCCAACGCACATTGGACCTCGACAGCGCGCTCGGGTGAAAGAAAGTGGGAAGAACCATCCAGGTGGGACTTGAACCAGACCCCGTCCTCGGTAACGCGGCCCAGGCCCTTCAGGCTCATCACCTGAAAGCCTCCGCTGTCAGTGAGTATGGGGTGAGGCCAGGACATGAAGCGATGCAGGCCGCCGAGTTCGCGGATGATCTCGTGGCCAGGACGCAGATAGAGATGGTAAGTGTTGGCGAGAAGGATCTGAACGCCCAACTCCTCGAGTTGAGCTTGCGTCATCCCCTTGACGGTGCCGGCCGTCCCAACGGGCATGAAGACTGGCGTCTCTACGATCCCGTGAGGCGTATGGAGAAGGCCCGCACGCGCGCCGGTTGCGGGGTCCTCTCGAACAATCTCAAATCGCAATGGCATGATGGCTGAGCCATGAGTAGCGCGACGCCGGGGCGGTTCGCGAACCGCCCCTACTGCCCTCGACTCAAATCGCAATCTTCTATGACCCGAGCATCGAAAGGCCGACTTTGGCCAGAATCCACAGGATCCAAAGGCCGACAAACACAAGGATTATCGAAGTGGGCTTGACTTTGCCTTCTGTCCCCTTCGAGAGCGCAACCCCGAGCAGAATGACCATCCAAACGGTGAGAACATCGGCGGAGGAAGCCACCGCATACAGAGGCTTCGAAACCTGATTTTGGTGGAGGAAGAACCCGACGTTCGAGGGGACGGGATTCTGGGAGTTAAACTGTTCAGGGTCGCCAAAGAAGATCACGGCAATTGCCATTAGCGATCCTAAGAGCGAAACCAGGTTCGCGTAACTAACCAGGGATAAGACCGCTTTGAAGCTTGCTCGAGCTCCAAAGATCACATTCACAGCCAGAATTCCAAGGCCGGCCAGGACCAGCAGGAAGATCGGCGCACCCACCAACCCCGCGACGTGGGCGATCACTGCCCCGAACTTGGCCCCTTGGCGCACGGCCTGGTCCAGCTGCTCGGGACTCATGTTGGAGGCCCGATTGCTCTGTTCGATCTGCATGCGCACAATGCGCTCCATACCGATCTTCCAGAGCATTGTCTCGGTAACTGCGACCGCCGCAACCACCAGCGTTATCATGGGCGCCAGAAAACCCGGGTGGCGCGCCACATCCGCAAAGGTTTCTCCTGGCGAGATGAAGACACCCATCAGCCGCTCAGGAAACGATAGTGCTTGAGCTTCCGGCTCCGCAGGACTCACGATGGCATCACCCATTGCTACGCCCCTCCTTTGACTGAGTTGTCGAACCGCCTCGCAATACGGAGGACCGGATTCGAAATCGCCGGACTCCGGGTAACGAAGAATTCCTCTGTTAGCGAGTTAGACTATCGTGAACGGCAACATCATATCAAGTCGCGGTCGGCGAAACAACTGATTGACGGTTGCGAGCAATGCCTTGGAGTGCGGCAGCGAAGCTGCCGCCGCGGAACCGGTGCGGAACGGCGGTAGCTGTCGCTCGCCCAGAAGTCGTCAAACCGACTCCCCTCCTAAGGTAAGGAGGGGGTAGGGGGTGGTTGGTCTCGTCGCGGCGCCGGCTCCCACCACCCCTGCCCCTCCTCCCGCTGAGGAGGAGGGTCATTTTCAGGGCTGTCGCTCATGCCCATCCGCTGATGGCCACCCAGAAACCATGAAAAGACGGCTGTAGGGGGACGGCTTGCCGTCCCCTTGTTGCGGGCCGCTGGCCCGCGGGTAGGGCATGCCCTACGCTTGTCCAAATTGCGATCGGTTCCTTCGATGGCGACCTGCGGCTTTGCCGCCTGACTTGCGGAAAGGCTACGCCTTTCCGAAGGATGGGCACCCTGGATAACCTCCTCTGCGCGGGCCGGAAGGCTGCGCCTTCCGGCCCGCGCAGGGGGGAAAGAGCTGGCAACAGCCAGAAA
>CAWIUZ010000411.1:0-3565 GCA_963838915.1 uncultured Acidobacteriota bacterium | reverse complement strand
GCGTATTGAAGCGAGGCTGCGCCAGCGACGCGCTCACCACCTGGTTGAGGGTTTGGATATGGGCCACCGACTGGTTCTTGTCGAGTTCGTGGACCGCGCTCGTAACTGCGGCGGCGAGGCGCAAGGGATCAGCGGAAGTGCGCACCGCCAGCTCCATCCCCCCTGCCACTCCTCCCTCCACGCCTTGAGCCTGCGGGGAGAACACCTGCGGAAATCGCGGGTCCGTCAGGCTTTCGAGGGCTGCGTTGGCCACCACTCCCACCACGGTTAGCCACGGCCCTTTCGCGCAATCCTCGCCCAGGCAGAGACGCTTGCCAACCGGATCGCCGTCCGAAAAGAAGCGGCGGGCGAGCGTGGCATTGACCATGGCCACCTTGGGACTCTGGCTGCTGTTATCCAAATCGGTAAACTCGCGGCCCTTCAGAAGGGGAATGCCCATCGCCTGGAAGTAGCCGGGCGTTACCTGAACAAAACTCACAATCGGGATCGATTCCCTGCTCGCCGCGGGACGGCCTTCCACATTCAATCCGCTCCAAAAGCCTCCGCCCGATTGGCGCAAGGGCAGGGTCATGGTAGCGCCCGCTGCTTTGACTCCCGGGAGCGCGTGAATCCGCTCCAGCAGTTGCTGGTAAAAGGCTGCGATCTGGGGGTTGTGATATTTCGACGGCAGCGAAATCTGGCACGTCAAAACCTTGTCCGGATTGAATCCCGGATCGACAGCCCGCAGGCGCGCGAAGCTGTTCACCAGCAGGCCGGCCCCTGCAAGCAACACCAGGGCCAGGGCCATCTCCGAGATCACCAGAAGGTCGCGCATTCGGCGGCCTGGTGCTCCCGAACTCCAGCCGCGGCCACCTGCCTTCAGCGACTCGATGAGATCATTCTTGAAACAGCGCAGGGCCGGGACGAATCCGAAAGCCAGGCCCGTCAACACAGACAATCCCAGTGTGAACAGAAGAACGCGGCTGTCCAAATTAATTTCCTGCGCGCGGGGAATCTGGTTCGCCAGGACGAGGCGCAGATAGCGGACTCCGCACGCGGCCAAGAGAACCCCGGCGGCGCCCCCGAGAATTCCAATCAACACGCTCTCGGTCAACAATTGACGTATCACCTGCCCGCGGCCGGCGCCCAGGGCCGCGCGCACGGCAAACTCCTTCTCTCGCGCCGCCGACCTGGCCAGCAGCAGGTTGGCCACGTTTGCACAGCCAATCAAAAGCACCAGACCCACGGCGCCCAGCAGCACCACGAGGGCCGGCCGCACGCTTCCCGTAATCTGTTGCACGGCAGGAACGAGATACACCGTGACACCAGCATCTTCGCGGTACGTCTCGGCAAGCCGGCGGGCGATCGTGCCCATATCGGCCTGGGCACGCTCGGGGGTCGTACCGGGCTTGAGGCGCGCCACCACTCTCAGGAAGCGGTCACCGCGCTCAGCCGTCGTTTCCGCCCGCGCCGGCCAGGGAACCCAGAGTTGGACATCAGGAAAAGGCGAGGAGAATTCCGCCGGCATCACGCCAATCACCATACGTGGCTCGCTGTCGATCATGATGGTCCTGCCCAGTATTCTTCGGTCGCCTCCGAACGCTCCCATCCAGAGCGCGTGGCTCAAGACCACTGTGCGGTCGTTCGCTTGCTGGTCACCGTTGGGAGCAAACCCCCGGCCGAACTCGGGCTGAGCGCCAAAAACCTCAAAGAAATTCGGCGACACTGTCCAGCCGGCCACCTGCTGCGGCTCGTCTCCTCCCGAGAGGTTGTAGGTTCCGCCCCACCATCCGGCCAGGCCGTCAAAAACGCGGTTCTCGCGCCGCCAGTCACGCAAGTCCGGAATTGAGACGGTGCTCTGATTGATCCCGCGCGCCTTCTCCGCCGACCACACGTAGACCAGGCGGTCCGGCTCTCGGTAAGGCAGCGCGCGCAAAAGAGTCGCATCGACCACGCTGAAGATCGCCGTGTTCGCGCCAATCCCCAGCGCCAGCGTGATGATCGCAATCGCACCGAAGCCAGGATTCTTACGAAGCAGCCGAAAGCCGTAGCGCAAGTCTTGTAGAAGCGTCTGCACTGAGACACCCCCTCCTGTTCTCTCGCGAGTACAGTGTATTCGACGTCCGAGAGATCCCGCCGGTTAGGCCGCGACTGCGAGTGATTTGTAAACTATTAAGGGGGTGGCGCATCAGACGTGCGAAGGCGCAGGAGGAGAATGACGCGATCGAGCGGGACGCGCCTCTCGCCCCGAGACCTGGGAGTTGCTGGCTGGGCAGGAAATGGCTCTCGACCGCTCGATCGATCGCAAGGTGAGGATTCTCCTGACCATGCGTAAAGAACATGCCCTCGAGTGTAGGGGCGGTTCGCGAACCCCCCCATAAATGGCTGGCGCAGTCGCCGCCGTAGGGGAGTTCGGTCCGTGCGGGCACAAGGCCCACCCCTACGACGGCAACCCGGCTCCCTGTTCGGCGAGGCGAGCAACTCGGATGACAGCTGAGAGCTGACGTTCTGAGAAATGACAGCGCGGTTTGACTGCGAGGCCCGGGCAACCTACAATAACATTGGCAAAGTATTATGCCTAACACATTTCTTTCCATTACCGACTCTCCTGCTCCGCCTTCCCGGCCAACTCCTCCGCAGGTCAGCAGCCGCAAGGTATTCGGGCAATTTGTGTTTCTGATTCTCCTGCTCCTCGCCGCCGGGGTGGGCGCACTGGCCGGGCTGGTTTTTGTCTACTCGTCCGACCTGCCGCAGATCCGCGAATTGGCAGATTACCGGCCGGACGTGATGACGGACCTTTACGCGGACGACGGCACTGTGATTGGCAGCTTCGCACTGGAACGGCGGGTCATCGTGACTTACAACCAGATTCCGGAGGTGCTTCGCGACGCGGTCATCTCCATCGAGGACCGGCACTTTGAGAGCCACTGGGGCATCGATGTGCTGCGCATCGTGCGCGCCGCGGTTACGGACTTCGCCGAGTGGCGTCGAGCCCAGGGAGCCAGCACCCTTACCCAGCAGCTCAGCAAAAGGCTGTTCCTGACGCCCGAGAAGAGCTTCCGGCGCAAAATCCAGGAAGCCCTGATGGCCATCCAGATCGAGCGGTACTTCACCAAGTCGCAGATCTTCACCATGTACGCCAACCAGGTGGACCTGGGACACGGGAATTTCGGTTACGAAGCCGCCGCGCAGTTCTTCTTTGGCAAGCACGTCTGGCAGTTGAGCCTGCCCGAGGCCGCAACGCTGGCGGGGATCCCGAAGTCGCCGACGGGTTACTCACCGCTCTCGCACCCTGAGTCTGCCCGCCGGAGGCGCAACCAGGTGCTGGCGGCGATGCTGGAGAATGGCAAGATTTCCCGCGAGGAATACCGCGCTGCCGTCGCCGCGCCGCTCGGCCTGAATATCCAGAAATGGAACTACAACGTCGCGCCTTACTTTGTAGAGGAGGTGCGCCAGTTCCTCGAGAAGAAGTACGGCCCGGAGGCGGTGGACGAACGCGGGCTGCGGGTTTACACGACGCTCGACGCCAAGGTGCAGAAACTGGCGCAAGTAGCCCTGCGCCAAGGCCTGCGCGATGACGATAAGC
>CAWIUZ010000410.1:0-18294 GCA_963838915.1 uncultured Acidobacteriota bacterium | reverse complement strand
ACCCGGTGACCGCGCCGCTGGAGCGGCAATTTGGGCAAGTTCCTGGGCTCCAGCAGATGACCTCCACCAGCTCCGCCGGCAGTTCCATCATTACCCTGCAGTTTAACCTCAGCCTGAATATCGATGTGGCGGAGCAGGAGGTGCAGGAGTCGATCAACGCGGCCGGGACTTACTTGCCTCCCGACCTTCCCACCCCGCCGATTTACAGCAAGAGCAATCCGGCTGATGCCCCGGTGCTGACCCTCGCGCTCAGTTCTGATACGTTACCACTGCCCAAGGTCGAGGATCTTGCGGACACTCGTTTAACTCCAAAGATCTCCCAGTTGCCCGGCGTGGGGTTAGTAAGCATCAGTGGAGGACAAAAGCCCGCAGTGCGGATTCGCGCCAATCCCATGCTGATGGCCTCACTCGGGCTGAACCTAGAGGATCTGCGCAGCGCCATCGTATCCGCCAACGTAAACCAGGCAAAAGGCAGCTTTGATGGCCCCCACCAGAACTATCAAATCGGCGCCAACGACCAGTTACTCTCCAGCGAGGACTACAAGCCGCTCATCGTGGCTTACCGGAACAGCTCGCCGGTGAAGCTGACGGACGTGGCTACCGTCCAGGACGACGTCGAGAACGTCCGCCAGGCCGCCTGGATGAACCAGACCCCAGCGGTAATTGTGAATATTCAGCGGCAGCCGGGCGCCAACGTGATCGCCGTGGTGGACCGCATCAAGACCCTGCTGGATCAGCTCACGAAGTCGCTGCCATCCTCGGTAAAGGTCCAGATATTGACTGACCGGACCACCACCATTCGCGCCTCCGTTCACGACGTCGAGTTCGAGTTGATGCTGACGGTGGGGCTGGTTGTAATGGTCATTTTCCTCTTTCTGCGCAACCTATCTGCCACCATCATTCCCAGCATTGCTGTGCCGCTCTCGTTAGTGGGTACCTTCGGGGTGATGTACCTCCTCGGCTACAGCCTTAATAACCTCAGCTTGATGGCGCTGACCATTTCTACAGGATTCGTGGTGGACGACGCCATCGTAATGATCGAGAACATCACCCGCTACATTGAAGAAGGAGAACCGCCCCTCCAGGCGGCGCTGAAAGGTTCCGCGCAGATCGGCTTCACCATTGTTTCGTTGACCATATCCTTGATCGCGGTGCTCATTCCTCTCTTATTCATGGGCGACATTGTCGGTCGGCTCTTCCGCGAGTTCGCGGTCACCCTGGCCGTCACCATCCTGGTTTCCGCCATCGTCTCTTTGACCCTGACCCCCATGATGTGCTCGAAGCTGCTCAAGCATTCTCCGGAAGCCGAGCAGACCCGTTTCTACCGGGTCACCGAGAGGGGCTGGAAGGCCATCATCTCCTTTTATGACCGGACCCTGCAGGTGGTCCTCCGCCACCAAACCTTGACGCTGCTGGTCGCCGCCGGAACCCTGGTCCTCACCATTGTGCTCTACGTCCACGTTCCCAAGGGTTTCTTCCCCATTCAAGACACCGGGGTCATTCAAGGCATTTCGGAGGCGGCGGAAACGGTCTCTTTCCCGGAAATGACCAGACTGCAGGAACAGCTCGGCGCGATTATTCTGAAAGATCCCGCGGTGGATAGCCTTTCCTCCTTCATCGGGATCGACGGAACCAATACCACTCTGAACAGCGGCCGCATCCTGATTAATCTCAAGCCCCTCGAGGAGCGCAAAATTGACGCCTCGGACGTGATTCGCCGCTTGCAGCCGGAACTGGCTGAGGTAGCGGGAATCACTCTGTTTATGCAGCCGGTGCAGGATATCACGGTGGAGGATCGCGTCAGCCGCACGCAGTTCCAGTACACCCTCGAGGACCCGAACTCCGACGAACTCTACTCCTTCGCCCCTCGCATGGTTAAGCGGCTGCAGCAGTCGCCGTTGTTGCGTGATGTGGCGAGCGACCAGGAGGTGGGAGGGCTGTCCACGCGGCTGGTGTTCGATCGCAGCACCGCATACCGCCTGGGCATCTCACCCTCCACCATCGATCAGACGCTCTACGATGCCTACGGCCAGCGGGAAGTCTCGACCATTTACACTCAGTTGAACCAATACCACGTCGTGCTGGAAGTGGATCCATCTTACATGAAAGGTCCTCTGGACCTGAGCGACCTTTTCATTCGCACCAATCAAGGCAGCGTTACGGGATCGACGGGGCTGGTGTCAGGCGGCTCGTCCGCCTCCCAGTTGTACGGACCGACAAGCTCGCTAACCGCGGCCAACACCAGCCTTTCGAACTCCATCGCGTCTTCGTCTAGTTTCTCTTCCAGCATCGCCTCGAATAATGCCTTCGGCGGTAGTCAGATTGCCTCCACCATGCATTTCCCCAACGGCGGCCAGGTGCCGCTTTCGGCTTTCACCCACGCGGAGGAGACGAACGTTCCGATTACTGTGAACCACCAAGGCCAATTCCCCGTGGTTACGCTGTCGTTCAATTTGGCGCCTCGAGCTTCGTTGGGTGACGCAGTGAAGGCCGTGAATCAAGTCAGGCAAGAGAGCGAGATGCCCGCCGCCGTTCAGGCGTCCTTTCAGGGCACCGCTGCATCTTTCCTTGCCTCGCTCTCCAACGAGCCCATCCTGATTCTGGCGGCCCTCGTCACGGTCTACATTGTGTTGGGAGTTTTGTACGAAAGTTACATTCATCCCATTACGATCCTGTCCACGCTGCCCTCGGCGGGTGTCGGCGCCCTGCTCTCGCTCATGATCTGCCGCATTGATTTCAGCGTCATTGCGCTGATCGGCCTGGTCTTGCTCATTGGGATTGTGAAGAAGAACGGCATCATGATGATCGATTTTGCTTTGGATGCCGAGCGCAAGGAAGGCATGACACCGGTGAATGCCATCTACCAGGCCTGCTTGTTGCGCTTCCGCCCCATCATGATGACCACCATGGCGGCCCTGCTGGGCGGAATCCCCTTAGCCTTGGGCACCGGTATGGGTTCGGAATTGCGCAGGCCGTTGGGAATCACCATGGTCGGCGGGCTCATCCTGAGCCAGTTGCTCACGCTCTACACCACCCCGGTCATTTATCTCTGGTTCGACCGGTTGGCGCATCGCTTGTCAGACTGGCGCGGACGAAAGGGCTGAAAAGGATTTCAAATGGCAAATGGCAAAAGTCAAATGGCAAATGGTGTTCGAATGTTGCCATTTGCCAATTGAATTGCTCTTTATGAACATTTCTGAGCCATTCATAAAACGGCCGGTAGCCACGACGCTTCTCGTCATCGCCGTGTTCTTGGCTGGCGCAGTGGCCTTCCGCCTGCTGCCGGTTTCGCCGCTGCCTCAAATAGATTTTCCCACCATTTCCGTGGGGGCTGCATTGCCCGGGGCGAGTCCGGAGAACATGGCGTCGTCCGTTGCGACGCCGCTCGAACGCCAGTTTGGCCGCATTGCGGCCGTCACCGAGATGACCTCTTCAAGCGCCCTCGGCGCTTCTGGCGTCACGCTGCAGTTCAATCTGGACAGGAACATTGACGCTGCGGCGCGCGACGTGCAAGCCGCCATCAATGCGGCCCGCGGCTACCTTCCCACCAATCTCCCCAGCAACCCGACTTACCGGAAGGTGAACCCTGCTGACTCACCCATTCTGATTCTGGCCCTTACCTCTGACATTCTCTCCAAGAGCCAGATTTATGATTATGCCTCCACCATCATGGCGCAAAAGCTGTCGCAGGTAAGTGGCGTGGGACAGGTGTTCGTGGGCGGCGGCGCCCTGCCCGGGGTCCGCGTGGAGGTGAATCCCACTCAACTTAACAAGTATGGCATCGGACTCGAGCAAGTCCGTGGCGTGCTGAGCAACGCGAACTCGAACACACCCAAAGGTTACTTCTCCGATGGTCATCGCATGTGGCAGGTGGGCGCGAACGACCAACTCTTCCACGCCGTGGATTATCGGCCCCTGATTGTCGCTTACCGGAATGGTTCACCAGTGCGCCTCTCCGACGTTTCAGAAGTACGTGACGGACCGGAGACGATCATGTCCTCCGGCTATACCAACGGGAAACCTTCCGTTCTGCTGGTCATCTTTCGCCAGCCGGGCGCGAACATCATCGACACCGTGGACCGCGTGACGTCTATGCTGCCGCAACTCAAGGCGGACATTCCTCCCACCATTGACACGCGCACGGCGATGGACCAGACGATCACCATCCGCGCTTCCGTGCGTGACGTGGAGCGGACTCTGATCATCTCCGTACTGCTGGTGATTCTGGTTGTCTTCGTGTTCTTACGCAGCTCGAGGACAACCTTCATTCCCAGCGTCGCTGTTCCCGTATCGCTGGTCGGCACGTTCGGAATCATGTACCTGCTCGGTTACAGCATCGACAACCTCTCCCTGATGGCGCTCTGCATTTCTACCGGCTTTGTCGTCGACGATGCCATTGTGGTCATTGAGAACATCACGCGCTACCTGGAAAAAGGTATGGCGCCGTTCGAGGCAGCACTGGCAGGCGCGCGGGAAATCGGGTTCACAGTCCTGAGCATCAGCATTTCGCTGGTGGCGGTGTTTATCCCCCTGCTGCTGATGGGCGGGATCGTCGGCCGCTTGTTCCGCGAATTCGCCGTTACTCTGTCGGTGGCGATCCTGGTCTCGCTGGTGGTGTCGCTCACCGCGACACCCTCCATGTGCGCACATCTTCTCCGCCAGCATGAGACCCATGGGCGCGTTTACCGAGCCTCTGAGCGTGCCTTCAATTCGGTTGTGGGATTTTACGGTAAGACTCTGTCTACCGTGCTTCGCTTCCCAGGCTTCACCTTAGCCGCGTTGATCGCTACCATCGTCCTCAACGTTTATCTCTATATTTACGTTCCCAAGGGGTTTTTCCCGCAACAAGATAACGGGCGCATGATGGGCTCGATCATTGCCGATCAGGATACATCTTACCAGGCCATGGATAGCATTCTACAGCGGATGATCAAAATCATCACGGCTGACCCAGCGGTGCAAGCGGTGAGCGGTTTTTGCGGTGGTGGCGGGCCCGGCGGGGGAGCGATCAACCAGGCGCGAATGTTCATCATGCTCAAGCCGCCCTCACAGCGAAACATCACCGCCGACTTGGTGATTGCGCGCTTACGTCCCAAATTGGCCCAAGTGCCGGGCGCGTCCCTCTATATGCAAGCCACGCAGGACATCCGTGTCGGGGGGCGCTTCGGCGCCGCCCAATATCAGTTCACCATGCAGGGCGATAATCTCCACGACTTGCAAGCCTTTGGCCCACGGATGTTGCAAGAACTGCGTACCATCCCGCAGATCGTCGACGTGAACACCGATCAGCAAGACCGTGGCTTGCAGGCCTATGTGAATGTCGACCGCGCCACTGCCGCCCGCTTCGGCATCTCCTCACAACTGGCGGACAACGTGCTTTACGATGCTTTTGGTGAGCGCCAGGTCTCCACCATGTACACGGCGCTCAACCAATATCATGTGGTCATGGTCGTGGGGCGGCAGTTCTGGCAAAACCCGCTGTTCCTGCGCCAACTCTACGCCTTCGCACCCAACGGGCAGGACGTTCCCTTGAGCGCCTTCTCGCAATTTGAGCCCATCACCGCCCCCTTGTCTGTAAACCACCAGGGCCTCTCACCCTCGGTGACGATCTCATTCAATCTCCAGCCGGGCGTGGCTTTGGGTGACGCGGCGGAAGGCATATTGCAGAAGGCCACGCAAATTGGGTTGCCTTCGACAATCCACACGGGCTTCTCCGGCACGGCGCAAGCTTATCAGGATTCCCTTTCCAGCGAGCCGCTGCTCATTGCTGCCGCCCTCGTTTCAGTCTATCTGGTCCTGGGCATTCTCTACGAGAGCTACGTTCATCCCGTGACTATTCTCTCTACCTTGCCGTCAGCGGGCGTGGGGGCGCTGCTGGCACTTCTGCTCACCCACACCGAGCTTACAGTGATCGCCATCATCGGAATTATTCTGCTGATCGGCATTGTGAAGAAGAACGCGATCCTGATGATCGACTTCGCTCTTGCGGCGGAGCGGAGGGAAGGTAAATCCTCGCGCGATGCCATCTACGAAGCCTGCCTGCTGCGCTTCCGTCCCATCCTGATGACCACGATGGCAGCCATGCTGGGCGCAGTTCCGCTGGCCCTGGGCCGCGGCACAGGATCGGAATTTCGCCGCCCACTGGGCATCGCCATAATCGGCGGGTTGGCAGTCAGCCAAATGCTAACCTTGTACACAACCCCCGTCGTCTATCTGTACTTTGATCGACTCCAGCAGTGGTGGTGGAGGCGCATCGGCGTTCGTCGCCTGGAGGACGGTCGAGCGGCGACGAATTGAGGACCCACAAACCGCGAATTTTGGAATTCAGATCTGCTTTGGCAATAACCAAGATGAGAGCCATGAATTATCGAACAGCCAAACGCCCTGCTACCTTCTGCCTGCTGCCTGCTGCTCTCTGCCTACTGCTCTTTTCGGCCGCCTGCATGGTCGGACCGAACTATCAACGGCCCAAGGCGCCGGTTTCTCCCGCATACAAAGAAACACCCCCCGCCGACTGGAAAGAAGCTCAAGACTGGAAGCAGGCTCAGCCGAACGAAGCAGCGAAGCGCGGCAAGTGGTGGGAAATCTATAACGACCCCGAGCTTAACGCGCTGGAAGAGCAGGTGAGCTTATCGAATCAGAACGTTTTGGCCGCGGAGGCGCAATTCCGCGAGGCCAGATATGCAGTGCGGATTGCGCGCTCCAGCCTGTTTCCGACAGTTAGTGTCAGTCCGTCGATTGTTAATGAGAAATCTGTCTTTCTAGGCGTTTCCAACTTTGTGCCGGCGCCGGTCACCGCTTACGACCTTCCGGTGGCTGTATCGTACCAGGCAGATATTTGGGGAAGCATTCGCCGCAGCGTCACGGCGAGCGGCGAGACTGCTCAAGCCTCCGCCGCCACGCTCGAGAACGCCCGGCTTTCTTATCAGGCGGAACTCGCGCAGGACTACTTCGAATTGCGCGGCGCGGATGGCGAGAAAGAACTGCTCGAAACCACCGTGAAGTCCTACGACGACTACCTCAAACTCACACAGGACAGGTTTAACAGTGGGGTTGCGTCCGGTTCGGAACGTCGCACAAGCCCAGACCCAACTCGCAACCGCGCGAGCCCAGTTGATCGATTATGATGTGGCGCGCGCGCAATATGAGCATGCCATCGCTGTTTTGGCAGGCAAACCGCCCGCGGAGGTCTCCGTCACGTATAGTCCCATCAAGATCCTGCCGCCGCCCATTCCTGTGGGAGTTCCTTCCACACTCCTGGAGCGCCGCCCCGACGTCGCTGTGTCTGAACGTCAGATGGCTGTGGCCAACGAGCAGATTGGCATTGCCAAGGCTGCTTTCTATCCCACCCTCAGCCTCAATGGTGACGCCGGCGTTGAGAGCGCGCGGTTCCTCAGATGGATCAACTGGCCGAGCCGGTTTTGGTCGGCGGGCCCTCAATTGGCAGAAACCGTGTTTGACGCAGGCAGGCGCCGCGCCGCCGTGAATCAGAGTCTGGCGGCCTACGATGCCACGGTGGCAAACTACCGCCAGACAGTGCTCACGGCTTTCCAGCAGGTCGAGGACAACCTGGCGGCGTTGCGCGTGCTCGAGAACGAAGCGAAGGCTGAGGACCAGGCGGTTAAGGCCGCTCAGAGTGCCCTCGACATTTCCACTTATCAATACAAGGCAGGGACGGTAAATTACCTTACGGTGATCACGGAGCAGGCCATTTTGCTTCAGGACCAAGTGCAGGCGGTAAGCATTCTGACGCGCCGTATGAGCGCCAGTGTGCTGCTCATCGAAGCGTTGGGCGGAGGGTGGAATGCTTCAACTCTGCCTACCCTGCACGACGTGGCGCAGGTCAAATAGGAAGGGCGCGCTTACATAAAAACCACCGACTGGATACCGTAAATCTCGAATCGCTTCCGGCAGCGGGGATTCTTGCATTGAACCATATCGTCTCGCCGGATCATGTAGTTCCTGGCTTTGGCGAACCGCGCCCGGTCTCGTTCATCGGCGTGGCCAGGTAGTCTGTTCTTTTTGGTTCGCACCAGCCAGCGAATCTCGTACGTCTCCGCCTGGTGGCAATGTAGGCAGGAGAGGGTGGCGGGCTTCAGACTCTCTTTTTCATCGAAGAATTCGCGCTCATCCATAACGTTTTCATTTTAACCGGTTTCCGGCTGTAACTCCAGATCGATTTAACCCGAAATCCGAAGTTGCGAGGCTCTGTGGGAAGAAACCCCTCACCGGGCTCGCTACTCTCGCCACCCTCTCCCCACGGGAGAGGGCTGGAATCAATCATCGTGGACGGCCCTCTCCCTTGGGGAGAGGGTGGCGCGCAGCCGGCGTAGTCATCAGCCGGGGCGGGACGGGTGAGGGGTTACTTCCGAAAAATCCAAACACCCATTCCGTTCTCGAGGTTATCAACGCAGGCAATTCAGATTGAACGAGTTGGCCTGGCAGCCACAAATTCAACTTCGGAATTCGAGTTTAAGTAGTGGTTTCGTTTCTCGAACAGACGTATAATTCGCTGGGGGCGAGAGACTAAGACTGTCTCTCAGGTCTCGCTATATTTCGGAGGACCCATCATATGTCCCACTCTTTTGGGGAACAAGAACTCGCCGACTACCTCTTCGATCGCATTATTGTGAATTGCCCGACCTGCCTGGATAACAAGTGCCTCCGTGTAGCCTGCCTGAAAGTTGCGGAGGAGCTACTCGAGGACGCTGAAATATCCTATAAGCTGGCGCCTGTCTCCGACGGCGGAGCTTGAGGACAGGGATTAGGGAATAGGGATTAGGGTTTAGGGAACAGCGCCCCAAGCCAGGCTGTTCCCTGTGCCTCCGTCGCTGCCGATTCACTGTTTTGGTTTTCGCCAATCCCTAATCCCTAGCCCCTGATCCCTATTGGGTTCCCTATTCTCTCCCCCAAGGAACTTTGGACCCAGCCACAACAGAGCCAGAGCGTCGATCAGTCCATGCGCGAGCATGGAAGGATAGAGACTCCCGAAATGAATGACGGGATAGGCAAGCAGAGCTCCTAACAAAGACGCTCGTATCATCCCGCTCCAACCTTGATAAACGTGAGCCAGTCCAAACGCCAGTGATGAAACAGCGCATGCCAAGACACCGGAACGCAGCCATTGACTAACTTGAGCGAGAAGCAAGCCGCGATACAAAAATTCCTCGCAGAGAGCGGCTGTGGGAACCAGCAGAAGCAGCGACCAGGCTTTCTCTTGGCGCGTCCTGGGGATCAAGAGGTAGGTCAGTTCACTTTCTTCCGGCCACCACCCGTGGCGCTCCAGGAAAAGGCTGAGGAGAATGCCGGCCACGGACAGTGCAACCAAAGCGCCTGCGGAGATGAAACCGGGGGCGGGGGCGAGCGTTGTAAAGCCTATGGAAAACGCACTCAGAGAGCCGAGGAAAAAGACAACCACTCCAACGACCGCCAGTACCCACTGCGAAATCGCCGCCGAAATGTAAAGCTCCAGCCGGGCCATCTGTCGAAGCCGATGATCGCGCGCTGTGGATAGGGAGAGGATCGGGACTCCAACGACTAAGAAGAGCATGAAGAGGGCTGATATTATCCGGGCCGCCATTTGAAATCCTGGGGCTGTCATTCTGACTCTGAGCAAAGCGAAGAGGAAGAATCCGGGCAGTTGTTGTTTCAACGCACTGCGGAGATCCTTCGTCGCCCCGCAATTCGGAACTCCTCAGGACGACACCGCGGGCGTTGTTCAGCATCCCGCTTGGCAATCTAGGTGGTCACGTCTCCCGGCTTTTGGGCCCCCCCAAGAGGTACGTCCCCAGCACCCCCCGGCAGCGGTCGCGATACACGTCCACTGGCACGTCCTCGGGGCCCAATAGCCATTGCAGACAGTAACCGTCGACGAGGGCACGAATAGTGGAAGCCGCCTCCAGAGGATTTACCCGGCGGAACTCGTGTTCGTTGATGCCGTCTTCCACGATTTTCCGATCTCGCTGCCGGCACCTCTCGAAAAACTCCGAAAAGAGCTTACGAAATCGCTGCAAACGTGCCCCGCGGCTGACAAAATCGAAAAAGACCAGGTAAAGCTTGCGATTGACCTCGGTGCTATGAAACAAGACTTCCAGTTCCGCTCCGAGGCGCGTGCGCGCCGGTTCCTGAGAGTGCACGACCTCGTCCAGGCTGCGGTTCAATTGGCGCAACAGCCACTCCAGGACACCGAAGAGGAGGTCTTCCTTGGTTCGGAAGTAATAGAGTGCCCCACCCTTGCTCGATTCCGCTCTGGCCACGACGGAATCCAGCGTAGTCGCCTCGATTCCTCGTTCCAGGACCTCCGCGTAGCCTGCCCGCTGGAGCGCTTCTCTCCGTCGACCAATGAGTTCGGGATTGGCCCTGCGTGGACTCATGACCGCCAGAATGATAGCATGAGTTGAGACCGGGGCGTCCGATGAACACGGAAATCGAAAACCTTGTGGGGCTTGATCGCCAGGAGTTGGAGCGACTGGCGCAGTCCTTGGGGAAAGCGCCGTATCGCGGCCGCCAGCTCTATCACGCCCTATACCGCCGCCGGGCAACGGGTATTGCCTCCTTGACGGACCTCGACAAAGATTTCAAAGCAGCCCTGGCAGCTCAATACAATCTCGACTACCCCCGTGTCCAAGCTGTCTTCACGTCGACGGACGGCGCGGCCCGCTACTTGCTTCGTCTTCAAGACAACACGCTCATTGAGACCGTGTATATGCCGGAGGAGCAGCGGGTCACGCTCTGCCTCTCGAGCCAAGCGGGCTGCGCCGTGGATTGCCGCTTCTGCTTCACCGCGCTCTTGGGGTTGCAGCGCAATCTCTCGGCAGGAGAAATCCTCGGGCAAGTGCTAGCCGTCGCCCAAGCTCGCGAGATTCTCCGTGGCACGCGGCTCAATCTGGTTTTCATGGGAATGGGCGAGCCGCTCCTGAACCTTGCGCAGGTGATGAAAGCCGTCCAAATACTCGCCGACCCTCAAGGCTTTGGCATTCCGCTGCGTCGCATCACCATCTCCACCTCGGGCATCGTTCCGCGGATCAGCGAGATGGCGCGTGACCCGAGGCGTCCCAAACTGGCAGTCTCACTGAACGCCTCGACCGAGGAGCAGCGAACGGAGCTGATGCCGATCAACCGGAAATACCCGCTGCGCGACCTCCTGCACGCCTGCCGGGCCTACCCGCTGCGCCCCCGAGAGTTCGTGAACTTCGAGTACGTTCTTCTGGACGGCTTTAACGATACTGACGCCGACGGCGAACGCGTAAGCGAACTACTGCGCGGAATGCGCGCCAAGGTCAATCTCATTCCCTACAACTCCGGTTCCGAGCTTCCCTATAGTGCCTCTCCTATGGCGAGAGTCCTGGCCTTCCAGCAAATCCTGGTGGGACACGGGATTCCAACCTACATTCGCATTTCACGCGGACAGGATATCGGCGCCGCCTGCGGGCAGCTTCGGTTGAAAGGAATGCGAAACGGCGGCACCACCCCCTAACCCCCTTCCCTCCTTGATAAGGAAGGGAAGGGCAATAGGCGCTAAACTAAGCGGAGACCCCGCGGCTTGAATGCCCGAAGGGCATTAACATCAGTAGCCGTAGGTGAAACCTGCGGAGAAATAACCCATTCCTTGTGCCTGCCACGACCCCGGAGGGGTCGAATTCAACCCCAGCGGGGTTGGCTGAATCTCGTACCCGGCACTTTCCGTAGGTTTCACCTACGGCCAATGATCTTGGGTCCCTTCGGGACCGGTCAGAAACGCTTAGTTTAACGCCTATCGGGTAGGGGTGGTTCACTCGAGGCTAGCGAGGGTTTTCAGGTCGAATTCCGATCACTGCCGCCATGCGCCCCGTGCCGTTTCCGTCGCGGCGGTAGGAATAAAAGAGGTCCGGGTGGCAAGCGGTGCAGAGATCGACCGCGGCGACATGGCGCGGCGCGAGCCCCGCGCCACGGAGTTGATCTTCTGCTACGGCAACCAAGTCAAGATACGCTGAGGGCTTTGGATCGGCACTGTGCCCTGGTGGCTGCATATTCAGGAACGAGAGGGAGCGAGTTTCGCGACGGGACGCCGGGTGTCCCGCCCGCTTGCGAAAAAACTTATCCGCGTTCGGGAAGCGCCCCTGAAAGGCTTCTTCCACATCTTTTCCCACCTCGTAACAACACGCCCGGATGGAAGGGCCCAGGACGGCGAGCAGGCGTGAGGGCTCCGAACCGTACACGCGGCGCATCTCTCCCACCGCTTTTTCGATGATCCGCCCCAGCGCCCCGCGCCACCCGGCGTGCACTGCTGCCACGGCCCGGCGGTTTGGGTCCACCAGGAGCAAAGGCAGGCAGTCGGCAGTTCGCACTGAAAGGAGGATGCCCGCTTGATCAGTCAGTAGTGCGTCACCTTCAGGTTGGGCGAGGCCGAGTTGCTCAGCCGGCCGGTTCCCGGGCAAGAGGTACTCGAGTTCGCCGCCCATTGCGTGGCCGACTTGATAGACAACCGTGGAATGGACTTGCCGAAGCGCCGCCAATACAAAGCGTTCTGCGCCAAGTTGACGGAAAAAAAGGTCCCGGTTCTTCTCGACCCGAACCTTCGGTTCACCCTTCGTGAATCCCAGATTGAGGCCGGCAGAAGGACCGCGACTCACCCCACCACGCCGAGTACTAAAGGCGTGGATCAGCCAGGGATAACGCGTGAGGAGCGGGTGCTCGATCCAGGCCAACTCGCCTCGCGAGACGAGATGTGAAGTTGGGTGACCCAAGAGTCGAATATAGCACACGCCAGTTGAACCTTGTTCGCCACTCTGGTATCCTAGCGTTGGCTTAACGGGGCCCTTCAACCAATAGCGCGACTATGCCTGTGACTTAGGCCAAGAGAGCCTCTTCTTTGGAAGAGGAGGGCGACAGATGTTGAAGGGAAACCCGTCTCGCTCTGCGACTGCTCACTCGACTACTGCAACCCGAGAGCGAAGCTCGGACATCCAAGTTACTGGGAAAGGAAAACGATGTTATCGGATCGCCTGGTGCGTATGATTGAACACCATGCAGATGAGCTGACCCGCGCTTTGGTTGAAGATCTTCAGTCCAACCCGCGTACGGCCGCCTACCACAAATTCTCCCGGGACGCGATACACCTTCGCACCTACAACGTGTACAAGGACCTCGGCTTGTGGCTGAACAGCAAGGCCGAAGAGGATATCGAAGCGAGATACACTGAGCTGGGGAAGCAACGCCAGAATGAGGGAGTGCCGCTGAGCGAAGTTGTCTACGCCCTCACCTTGACGAAGTATCATCTACGAGACTATATTCGAGTCGCCGGTTTGGTTGATTCTGCCATAGATCTTTATCAGGCGTTGGACCTGCAGCGTCTTTTAGGCCAGTTTTTCGACAAGGCAGTCTACTACACCGTCCGGGCCTACGAGCGCGCAGCGAGACTTCAGACAACCGCCAGCGCTACGCAATGAACGCTCTGGACTTCGAGTCAGCCCCGGCTTGTGGCACATGATCGTCGGCACTGGTGTTGACATCATGGAGACTTCTCGGGTCGAAGAAGCTCTCCTGAAGCACGGCGAACGTTTTGCGCACCGCGTATGCACGCCGGCGGAGATTGACTACTGCAAAAGGTTCAAGGACTCGGCGGAGCGGTTCGCAGCGCGCTTTGCGGCCAAAGAGGCGGCTTTTAAGGCCCTGGGCACGGGCTGGAGCCACGGCGTGCGGTGGGTCGACGTAGAAATAACCCACACCGCGAGCGGGAAGCCGGAGTTGATCCTGAGAGGTCAAGCGGAGGAAATCGCGCGTCAAATGGGAGTTGTCCGGACTGCGGTATCGATCTCACACGCTGGGCGATTCGTGGTTGCTCAGGTGATATTTGAATCCGATGGCTAGCTTTCTCCAAACGGCCTGTCGTTCCAGTCAAGGCCTCGGAATTGTGTTGTTTTGCGTATTTGGGATGTTACCCGCACGCGCCGAGCCGCTTGGAGAAGAACAGCACTTACCGGAACTGGGCGCCAAAGAAGCGTCCCGATTGCTCCTTTCGCAAATCCCTCCAGGGTACCCCGTCCTGGCCAAAGTGAATTACATTCAGGGCCGAGTCCGCGTGCGGCTCACGGTCGACACCGAAGGCAAAGTTGTGAATGCGCACGTCCTGAACGGCAACCCGCTCTTGGCCGCTGCTGTCCTCAATTCTGTTGCCGGCTGGCGCTACCGTCCGTATGTGGCAAGGGGCGGGAGCAGTCCCACCGCTTTCGAGACGAAGTTGGAGGTGAATTTCTCTCTCCGCACGAACCGGATGGACCTCGTTCCCACCCAAGCGGAATCGGACTTCGGCCGTCAAGTGAAGCCTCCTGAGGTCTTGACAGGGCCCGGGAAAAGCACCGCAACGGATTCCTCTGTTCGGCTGCGCTTGCTGGTAAGCGCCGAAGGCAAAGTGATCGATTCAGAGATTCTGAAGGGCATACCCTCCTTGGTCGAAAAGGCGACGAGGGTCATCATGCGATGGTCGTTCCGGCCGGCAAGATGGGGCACGCTCGCCGTTCCGTGGTATCTAGACGTTGACGTCCCCGTCGACCACGCCAATATGCAAGCCGGTGTTGGACTGCCGCACGCGCTCGGAGGGCCCGGAAGAGAGTAACTGCACGCCATGAGCGCTAACTTTAGCGCGAATGCGTGGGCCGTAAATGCCCGAAGGGCATTAATATCATTAGCCGTAGGTGCAACCTACGGGCTAACGGCCACCACTCCTCAATTTCTGGCGACCCCGAAGGGGTCGAATGCCTCCCCGCTCAACCCCTTCGGGGTTGGCCGACTTTCGGTGCGCGTCCCTTCCGTAGGTTTCACCTACGGCTAATGGAATTGGGTCCCTTCGGGACCCGGCGAGCGCGCCTAAGTTAGCGTCTGTAGCCCTTCGTGGCGCGTGGTGAAAAATCGGAGCTTAGCGCCTGAGAAATCCTTCCCCAAAAGCTAATCCGGCGCTAAAATCAGGAAGTGGGCCGGAGGTGAACAGCCGGTTTGGCGCTTGGCGCCTGCGGAGTGAGCATTTAATGAAATTAGATTGGGCAAAACGGACTTGGAAGGTCTTGCCGCTGGTCTGCATGTTCCTGATCCCGCGCGGCGCGACGTTCGGAACAGAGCAGGCCAAAGAAGCTATTTTCCAATATGCCGGCGGAAGCGAGAAGATCGAAATCGATTGTGCCGGGAAGTTGGAAGTCTCAGATAGCGCCCTGGTATTCAAATGTCCGGGGGCGTCCGTCGATATCCCGTTTTTGACGATTACGCTGATGCAGTTCCGTCCCGACATCAGCCCTCAGGTCCGAAACCTGAAGCTCAAGTGGAAGACCTACCCCAGCATTCTGATAGCGGGCAAGCAAAACAGGTATTTCACCGTGGTGTGCAAAAAGCAAGGCGTCACCCACGTGATGGTCCTGCGAGTCGACCCGCTATCCATGCGGCCCTACCTGGCTGAGATTGAGCTGAAATCCGGGAAACGCGTCGAAGTGATGCCTTACGAGGATTATTCGTGAAAGGTGACGGCTGACCGCCTCACTGCGCGGGATTGCTCCCGGCCCCGCCTAAGAAATACCCCGCCCTGGTCCGCACCTTGACTCCGCTGCGGTCGACGTGTACCTCGATGCGGTGGAAGCCGTTGTTGTCGGGCGCGTGCGGAACATAGGCGATTTCGTACTGGCTCTGGATTTCGTCGGCAATCTTATTGAGTTCGTCCTGCATTGGCTTCTTTGACCAAGCCCCATAACTCAGCCCCCCGGTGTAACCCGCGTAGAACTCGAGGGGATCCTTCGCAACCACGGAGCGGATCAATTCCCCGCTTGCCAGGAAAAGCGGGACGATAGGCAAGTTGGCCCCGTTGTCCCAGTTGTTTTCGACGTTCGAGGGTGTCTGCGGCATGTTGGGTGGGGCGGGCAGCGCATTGTTGGCGGCCAAGGTATTCTGGGGCGGCGCCTTGGGCTGTTTCGTCAGCATGGAGCGCGTCTGGCTGAATCCCAGACCGTAGATCGTGATGCCCGCGTTCAGGGCGCGTTGCACCACCTCTTCTTTAGTCGTTCTGCTCCCGAACGTCGTGGCCATCCGAAAAAGCTACGATGATCCGACGGTCGTCCTTCGGTTGGCTTTCAAGCATCGTGATAGCCTGCGTCAAGGCATCGTTCAGATGCTGCGAGCCGCCACGCGCCTCGACCTTGCGCAGAACGGTTTCCAATTCGTCGCCGTTTTGCGTGAAGTCCTGGACAGTGCGAATCTGATCGCCATAAGTAACCACCGCCGCTTGTCCCTGCGGCCCCAGCATCAGGTTGGAGAACACCGGTCCGAGAGGGCGGACCTCGCCGAGCAAAGGCTCCGAAGTGCCGTTGGCTTCCACTACAATGACTGCAGCAAGAGGTCGCTGCTCGAGGCTGAATTGTTCGATTTTCTGGCGTACCCCATTGTCGAGAACCTCAAAATCCTTCTGCTGCAAGTCGAAGACGTAATCGCCTTTGGAATTAATCACCGTCACGGGCGCGGTCACAACGTTCGCCTGGACCCGAATCCGCGTGTCAGACGCGGGGGGTTGGGCTTCGGTCGCTGACTCATGCTCGGAGGTTGAGGGCGGCGGGTTCTGGGCTGCTTGTTGGGCATAGGCAGAAGAAGCCAACCCAAGAAAGCCGCCCAGCAGCGTGACGGTCCAGGCCGATTTCAGGTATGCATAAGTGCCATTCACGGTCATTCGCCCCTCCACGTCCATACAGGCCCTTGCGTGATTATATGATGTCCGCATGCGCCCCGACGTTGCCGCAGAAGCTGGAAACTGGAAAATGGAAGCTGGAAAATGAAGGTAGCCTTCGGTTTACGAACAGCCACTTTCCAGTTTCGATTTTCCATTTTCCACTTTCCGGTTTCCATTTTCCGCCGGTAGCCCTCGCTGCCTCAAGGCCTCATAAAGCACCACGGCGGCTGCCACGGAGACGTTCAGTGAGGGCACAGGGCCGCGCAGGGGAATGTGGGCCAGTTCATCGCACGTTTCGCGCACCAAACGGTGCAGGCCTGCCCCCTCGCCCCCCAGGACCAGCGCACAGCCCTGGCCATAGTCCAAATCCAGGTACGACTTGCCGGCTTTCGCCTCAAAACCGTAGACCCAGATCCGTCGTTCTTTCATCTCCTCCAGCGTACGTACAAGGTTGGTGACGCGAGCAACTTTAGCGTGCTCGAGCGCTCCGGCCGATGCCCGCGCCACGGCGGGCGATATACCTGCGGCGCGCCGCTCCGGAATAATGATCCCCTGGCAGCCGGCAGCCACTAACGTGCGCACGATCGCTCCCAGGTTGGCCGGGTCTTCGACCCCGTCCAGTACCATCAGCAGCGGGCGCTCCGAACTGCCGAGCAGGGTCTCGAGGTCGTCGTAGGCTCGAGGGGCACAGACGGCCAAAACGTTCTGATGCTGGGGACTGCCCGCCATGCGCTCTACGGCAGGCCGGGGAGCAAAACGCACTCCGATGCCGCCGGCCCGGCAGGCGTCAATGATCTCCTGCACCCGAGGGTTGTGCTGCCCCTGCGCAACCAGCACGTATTCAACCGGATGGTTGAGCACGGCTTCCTTGACTGCGTGAATGCCGTAAATCACCTCGAGCTTTGTCCCGCTCTCCCGATGCGACATGTCTTTTTTGTTTGACAGATTACGATACCACATCCGCGGCCTGCGAATATGGTCATTCTCGGTGGGGGGAGAAGTGTGCGAGGTCGCTCAGGCCCGTTGGCTGACAGAGACCTGGAAACCGTGAAAACCCTGTCATTCTGAGCGAAGCGAAGAATCTCGCTCTGATCTTTTCGTTGTCGCTTCATCACGGGCCAGGGCGAGATTCCTCGCTTCGCTCGGAATGACAGCGCATTTCAGAGCAGCGGGCACCAGCGGCGATTGTACGAACAGCATCACGGACGCGATTGCGGATGTCCAGGCGGCACCCTCGTCACTCGGGCTTACGATAAGCCCAGTCAGCCTGCAGTTAGCGGGCTGCCAATTAGGCCCGCCCGTCACCTGCAACGGCAAAGGTTTCCCGCTAAACAACGGAAACAATCCGGCTGGCCCGGGTCTGGTTAACGAAAGTCTGCCGAATACCGTGAATGGTGACAACGCTATTGGTAAGGTTGACTATCGCATCACGGATCGCCACAGCCTGAGCGGGTTGTATTTTTTTGGCGACGACTCCGGAACTGTTGATGATGCGGGGGAACTGCAACCGCAATGGTTGACGCAGATTCATACCCGGGCCCAAGTGATGGGAGTGAACTGGGCCTTCGCGCCGAATGCCCGCTGGGTCAATGAGGCCAGGTTTGGCTACAACCGCC
>CAWIUZ010000409.1:0-3512 GCA_963838915.1 uncultured Acidobacteriota bacterium | reverse complement strand
GGGCAACCGGCGCGGGCGGTGGTTCCGGCATGGACCACCATGCACTCAGGGTGTAATTCAGGGAAGGCCGCTTGTGCAGTTTTTCCATGAACTCGATGATCCACTGACCGACGGGCCCCTTCACCGCTGTATTCCAATCCCACGGCAGAAAGGGTTCGTGCGGATCGCCCCATTCTAAAACGCGCTCGGGTCTGCCGAGATCAATCCACTGCGGCATGGGATCGATACGCAGTGTGTTATAGCCTCGCTCGACCGCTTCATCCAGAACGCGATCGTGATCAGCGAAGCTGCCGCCGGGCATGTGTCGCATCGCGTATGCCTGGTCCCACATGGCTATAGTCAAACGACGAGGGTTCAGGCCATTCCGCATATCGTAATCATCGGCTCCGCTCCTTGAGTTCTGCGGCGGCCGATCGGATGGGTGTTGCAGCGGCATCGAGGTGGAGCCCGACGATGACTGGGAAGGATTTTGCGCACTCGCCGCGGACCCGATACTGGTAGTCAATGCAGTCAACGCCCCCGCTGTACCGTAACTCATGAGGTCACGTCTCGAAATCGTCATACGAATTCTCCCTTTCTCGGTTGTGGTGCTTGCGGAGTATCAGACATCCGTAATGGGCTGTAAAGGGAATTCTGCTTCGTCGTCTGGGCTCCCTTGGCAGTACTGGGTGTTATGGCCGCCGGCAGGCCAGTGGAGTGCCGAACACGGAGGGCCCGGGTTAGCGAACCTGGCAGCGCGGGCCCCAAACGGGGGTTCTGGTGTACCCGGCTGGCACTCACACAGTGGGCAGCAGCCAGGGCGACCGGTATTGCTTGCAGGTGAGCTTCTGGGCTTCGTCGTCTCCGATGATCCTCTCTTTTTGAGCGTCCCAGTGGATGGTACGTTTGGTTTTATAGGCTATCACCGCGAGGTGGCAAGCAGTTATGGATTTGTAGCCTATTTCGACATCGGCGGCCGGACGCTGCCCGGATCGAATGCAATCGAAGAAGTTCTGCACATGGGCAATCTGCGAGCTGGGGTCAATTGAGATGCCCGTTTCTTCCATCCGCATGCAGAGGGGCCGGCTGGGACCTGCAATTTGCCGCAACGGTGGCGTGCGTGGCTTGGCATTGGGATGCGGGAGCGCCTCTTCCCAACTGGTTACATAGTTACCGATGAAGTCCTGAGTTGTGTGATAGGTTTCAGGACGCATCTCGGGGTAAATGACGTAGCTGCTGCGGTCAACCACCAGCGTTCCGAGTGTGCCATAGAAGGCGATGCCGTAGGACCGCTCGAAAAGCGGCTGTGCGTTGGTATAACGGTAGGTGTAGCGGGCTGTAAAACCGGGGTACTCGAAATCGCCCATGAAGGTGTCGGGGGTCTCCCGGTCGTCCTTCATCACGAATTTCCCGCCCACCGCCGTGGCGCTCAGGGGTGCGTCAACTCCCATGGCCCAGTGAATGATGTCGATGTGGTGAGCGCCCCAATCCGTCATCATGCTTCCCGCGTAATCCCAGAATTGGCGAAAAGTGTAGAGAAAGCGATTACGGTTATAGGGGCGTTTAGGCGCCGGACCGAGAAACATGTCCCAGTCGAGGCCGGGCGGCGCGTCGCTGTCCGGCGGGTTGCCCTGCCCTTCCGGAAACTCGTTCATCATGTTCCAGCATTCAACCATCGCCACACCGCCGATGTAGCCGTTGCGGATAAGATCCACGATCTTGGTATAGTGGGGCGCCGAGCGCTGCTGGCTTCCCGTCTGGAACACTCGATTGTAGCGGCGCGCCGCGTCCACCATCCTGCGGCCTTCCTCGATGGTGTGGGAGAGCGGCTTTTCGCAATAAACGTGTTTGCCCGCCTGGCAGGCCATAATACTGGCAATTGCGTGCCAATGATCCGGCGTGGAAACGAAGACCGCGTCGATGTCTTTCCGGTCAAGGATTCTGCGAAAATCGGTATAGCCTTCAGTCTTCCCATCAAGCCTTCGCACTGCCAAATCTACAAACGGTTTATACACGTCTGCCACAGCCACAATCTGGCAGCCATCATTCTGCATGCAGACTTCGAATTCATATTTGCCACGTCCGCCCAAGCCAATCTGGCCGACACGGATGCGGTCGTTCGCTCCCTTTGCTTTGCCCAGGAATGGTCCTGCGGCAACCGCAAGGGCGCCTGCCTTTATGAAATCACGTCGCTCCATGTTTTCCCCTCTCTTGAAATCGTTATGAGGAATGATCGTTCTTACCGTGACGCTGGTCATTCGCGGGAATGCCATTGTAGTCCCGCGCCTAGGGAATGACAATGCGGAATTGCGCAAGCGGAATTGCGCAAGCCAATTTGCGCCGGATTGATGGGGCCGTGTTCCGCCACTGCGTGTGGGGCGTACATCAATGCACTCGCGGCCAGGTATAGTCAGTGGGGAGGCAAACTCAATAGCACCCCGTAGTCAGCTAAACCGTGGCGAGGAATATGCAACTTTTTCTATGCAACTTTTTCTTGCCAAGTAACCGTGCGGATGATATAAGCCTGCGATTTGCCCGTTTGGAGGTGACAACAAGTATCTATGCGTCTATTACTTTTCTCCCTTTTGTTGGGCACGGGTTGCGCCCATGCCGTGGAGATCGCGACCGGCAGGATGCTTGGGCCCGGATACGACCAGCGCTCGTTCTACCTGCGCGAAGGTACAGCGCCATGGCGCAAAACCTATACGGGAATCCAATATCGGCAAGAGGCCGCGGGAAAGTTGATGAACTTGCGCATCACCCAGGCGCTGTTTGACGATGAATATCTGACCGAAGCCCACTTTGATCCCATGGCGAACACCCGGCGCGTCATCCAAGCCTTGGACACGTACAAGCGCAACGGCATCCTTGCGATCAATGTTTCCCTGCAAGGTGGCCACATGCATTACGAGCACGAAGGCGCAATCAAGCGTGCTGTCGATGCCCTGCCGGGTTCCGGCAAAGGATCTCTAGTGAGCGCGTTCCGTCCGGACGGCTCGCTGAAACCGGAGTGGATGGACCGCCTGCGGGTGTTGCAGCAGGCCCTCGACCAGCGGGGCATGATACTCAATCTCATATACTTCTATGTGGCGCAGGTCCAAGGTTTGCAGGGTCCGAAGGCCATCGACCAAGCCGTGCGCAACGCCACTGATTGGCTCATCGACCACAACTGCCGGAACGTTATGATTGAGATCGCTAACGAATACGATATCTTCGACAACGATCCTTACATCATCACTGAAATGGGTCATCTGATCGAACTGGCACGGGAGAGATTCAGAGCGAAACAGGCTGGATTCCGTCTCCCGATTTCGGCCTCGGCGCTGCGCGACACCAACCTGCAACTCTATCCGGCAGTAATGGAGCACGGGGATCTTTTTACGATCCACGGCAACGAGCGCTCGTCCCTGAGGAAACGAGCGTGGGTTGCCGAACTCTTCGCCAACCCCAAAGTCCCCGGCCCTATTTACATGGATGAAGACGACAACGGCCGGGAACATACCACGCCGGAGGTGCTGGCGCGCGAGTTGGCT
>CAWIUZ010000408.1:0-30232 GCA_963838915.1 uncultured Acidobacteriota bacterium | reverse complement strand
CTTCGCGGGCCGACTTCATGAACGGACTTCCGTTACGCAGTACTATAAGCCGGCGCTGCAGAGCACCTCTTTCGTTGAAGGACGAACACTCAACAGCCTGACCACGCCGCTGTTGGGCAGGTACTGCACTCCTTGCCGATTCGCGACGTAGTCCAGGACCTCCCGAAGTTCTTCCCACAACTTAAAATCGTTGATCTCCCACGAGTGCCCATAAAGATGCCAGACGCCGCCACTCGTTGCGACCGAGTCAAACAGATGCGTGGCCAACTCCACCCAGTGGCGCGCGCGAGGAAGCCGGGTCAAATGGCTCCAGTTGCGTTTGAAATCGCCCGAACTCAGGAAGTTCTTAAGGTAGTCAAGCTGGGAATGGGGAAAGGCCTGCACGGACGTGGGCATGCGGAACGGATCGAAGATTAACTCGCGTGCCAGCATCGCCGTGGAACGAGCGCCCACGAATCCCGCGCACCGCACGGACGTAATCACGTTGCTGTTGTGACGGCCGTTGGGGTAAGCAAACATCGATACTTCCTTGCTCAGATCATCTTCCAGGCGTTTCTTGGAGGACACGACTTCGCGGACCAGTTGCGAGGCATCACATTGCGCCAGATTCGGATGAGAGACACCATGGGCCCCGACTTCAAAACCTTGAGAGTCGAGAGCGAGCATTCCGGCTCGGTCCATGCGCGCAGATCGGTGATGGCCCTTAATAGGAATATAGAATGTTCCCGCAAGCCTGCGGTCTGCGAGCATGCGGGCGATTTTGAGGTCGAGGGGATCGCCGTCATCCCAACTCGTAGTCACGACGATGGGCAGGTGCGCTGTGGCGGCAAGAGCGTCGGGGTTTTGGGGGGTGGCCTCCACGCCGATGCCGGTGATGGCTAGGGCTGACCCAGTATGCATATCTGCTTCTTGGCGAGCTGTAGCCCGCGTCTCCTCCGCTTTGTGGATGTGAAAAATCACTGTATGGGAACGACCCTCGGGACCCAACCGCGGGCCGCCTTTGCCATGCAGCCGACGGGCCCCTGCGGCGCGACGCTTGCGCCCGGTCAGTGCCGATTGAGCGCCAGGGTCCAGTCCTGGTATGACAACTCCGAGCCGCCCCATGCAAAATACTTGGCCCGGGGGTTGGCAAGATGAAACTGGTTATTAGCAAAACGGTTGTTCCATGAGTCGAACACAGCGTCGCCGAACGCGGCGCTCCTCACAATTCCCGCCGCAATCCCCTGGTCCTCGGTGATCGTGTTGTCGTGGACGTAGAGGTCGCGAAGAAGATAGGGCGTCCCGTGCCGGCTAAGTTCACGATGTGGCTGGGTTCCGACTATTCCGTTCATACAGCCCCGCACGGTATTGCCGTAGATTTCGACTCCGGAAGACCCCGCCACGATGATCCCCGCGCCGTACCAAGGCTCGGTTTTGCCCGAGGCGCTGAACCCATCTTCTTCAATCAGATTATTCCGGATTACGGCTTGATAGCTGATTTCGTGCAGTATGCCGGCTTCCTGGTTGGATTTCGTGTGGTTGTTCTCGTAAAGAGTATTCTCATTCTCGAGGTCCGTCCACAGTCCGGGTCCCTTATTATCGTGGGCGTAGTTATTGCGGACCACCAGGTTTTTGGTGAAGGCAAACTTGCTACCCCCGGCCTCCCAGCCGTAGTCATAACCGGCGTAATTATTGAAGGCGATCTCGTTTCCGTCCACAATGCCGTTACTTGCCCCTCCGCCGACGCCGAGTTGTCCGTTGTGGAGAAGTTTGTTGCGGAGCACTTGCATACCATCTCCCAGCCGGATTCCTATTCCATGATTAAAACGGATTAGATTATTTTCGATCAGCCAGTTACTGCCCGCCCTGCCATCAACCGCACCATCTTGCGCCGGACAGGCGAACTTTTCGATGGTCAGGTCCACGATCTTCACATTCTGGGCGGGGCCCCAGAAGGCACGGGGAGCGACGCTCAGTTCGACCCGATGTACCTCGGGATCGTCGGCAAAGTAGACCCTGTGGGCCGAATAATCCAGATACCATTTGCCCGGGCCGACCGACTCGAGGTTGTCAACTCGCTCCAACGGCGAGTCATCGATGAAAAGGTCTTCGGGGTATTGACAGGCAGGATGCCTTTCATCGCATTTCCCCGGGTACGACTCGCTGCGCGCGGCCCCCGTTTGCGCCACCCACATTTGGCCGGACCGCGAGAATACTGTGAGGACTTGCGCGCCGCTCAGAACTGCCCCGGCCTCGCCTTGGAAGGAATCGCCGTCTTGAGGACGTATAGGCTGAATACTGTAGACACCTGCCTTAATTAAGAACGTCGTCTCGGGCGGTTCTCTGTCCACGATCGCGGCCAGGTCGTCGCCCGCTTTCACCTCCACACTCCGACCGTCGCCTGGCCCTGACCAACTTACTCCGAGACCATTCGGCCAGAGGCAGGCCAGTGCAAATGCGCCGAGACAGCCCACCAACGAGTGGCGTAGCGCGCCCCTGCGGAAGCGGAGAAGATTTGCCGCTATTTTCATACGAGTCAACACCGTCTTCTGGTTTTCAATCTTCCCTTCTGGCGAATTAGATCAACGGTCTACTCCCGTTAGGAAACACATTCCCGCAGTATCGATCGCGCGCGCTATGCGGCCTTATGCCCGCCTCGTCCGTCTAGTTGGGGATCTTCAGTATGTTTTCGGGATCGATCCTGCCAAGTAGCAGATCACGATAGGCCATCAAATTGCCCGCAAGTCGTTTTCTGTAATTGACCCCTTGGGATCCATTCGGAAAGAACGCACGCAGGAGATTCGCGAGCGTCGTTTTCACCCAATACCTTACGATCACTTCCGGCAAGCTTGAGAGCACCTTCTTTCGCCACAAGTACCAAGGATTCGCGATCTTTGTGTACCCGTACCTGAGATCTGAAGTTCTTCCGGAGCGGGTTGCCAGGTGCGCTACCAAGGCACCCCGATGGCGCACGATTCTCCCGTGCTTTTTCAACCGAAGGCTGAAGTCGAGATCCTCCAGCCATCCGTACAACGGCATCCGCTCGTCAAATCTCTCCACTTGCAAAACATCGCTCCGCACAAACATGTTGCACCCGTACACGTCCTTGAACGGCACGCAGTCACGGCTGCCGGTATATTCGCGGATCGCTCGAGCGGCAGCTCGCCGGTCGATCGCCACCCTGGCCGGCGCCCCGTCCGCCGCGACGCCTCCAGAGGCGCCCACAATCGTAGGGTCGGCAGCGAAAAGTCTTTCCATCTGCTCGATGTAGTCAGTAGCAAGCTCCACATCGTCATCAAGGAACAGCGTGTAGCGCGTGCGCACAAAGGGAATTGCTGTGTTCCGCTGGATAGAGGATCCTCGCGCGCCGACGATGCAACGCACGCGCGGCAGTGCCTCGGTCTCAGGAAGTGCGGAACCCTTCTCATCGAGCGAAAGTGTGATTGAAGCCGGTTGGACGGTTTGTTTCAGAAGCCCCAAAACCGTCTCGTGCAAAACTGCGGACCTGCCCACCGAACAAATAACCACCGTTGTGTCCATGGCACCGATTAGCGAAATACAAGTTCCAACTGGGGATCTGGCTCAGTTACCACGCGGCTTCGAAGCACGGGCGCGGCGACTCGAGCGGCCGCCTGTCTTCTGCGCCGTAGATACTCCGCGGAACCCAGAATGGCCAAGAAAGGCAGCGGCGGGTGCCAGGTAAACATGTTATTGAAAACGGAACGAAGGGAAAGCATAGCCAGGATGACTATAGCTTCAACGGCAAGTTGCCGCTCTCGCGGGTCTTGGGGATGCCGCGCGTAACGGAGAAGGAGCCACCAGGTAGCCGCCAGTGTCACGATGAGAGGAATCATCCCCCAGATGCTGGTTCCAACCAGAACCTCCAGATAGTCGCTATGCATGGTCGAGGTGAGGCCGAGCCCCAACTTCGCCAGCACCCCGAAGCGGCCCCCGGCATAGGCTCCGTACCCTGTGACCGGCCGCTCCAGGTAAGTCTGCCAGGCGAAAGACCACCATTGCGCGCGACTGCTTAGAGTGGCGATTTGTGCCTCGGTCTGGCCTCGCTCAAGGAACGACCAGATGACTCCACCCATGGTAAAGAGGGCCACCGTAGGCATCACAACGAAAGTCAGTACCGCCCCAAGCCTTCCCCCCCTTTTCGAAAACAGCAATATGACGAAACCTCCAAACATCACACCTATGACCGCACTTCGGGTTTGCGCCAGAACCAGGGTCACCATGCTTCCCGCCAGCAGGACGATATACCAGGACGTGTGAGAACGGCGCCCCGTGGACGGAAACAGCCGGGCGAGGCTGATCAGGGCGATGATGGCCGAAAAGGTTCCCACATCGTTAGAGCTAATCGCCGGCACTTCACCCTCCAGACGGATTCCCAAGGCTGCCCCGCTTTGGAGGATTTGGCCGTGCAAGGCTTCTTGCGGAAACAAAAGGACGTCCTTCCAGACGCTCAACAGGAGCACCCCATAAAGCGTCCACGTCCAATCGAAAAGACTGCGAAGATCCTCGGTAGAGTTGACGCTTTCGAGAATCGCCGCCACCAGAGCGATGTCGATCAGGTATTCCCAGGATTTGTACAAGGTCCAGGGCGGGAAGACCGACCAGGCAGTGGATGCCAGACAAACCATGCCGTACACGGTCAGGACGCCGACGACGCCGCGAAACATCGAAGCCGGCCAGTGGGTCCGGCGCAAGGTGAGCCGGACCAGGAGAACAAAAGCCACCAGCATATCGATCGCAATTCGAAACACAGCCCAGGCATCCAGCGGCTCGGAAGTGATCTCGCTGGCTCCGCGAATTCGAAATGTCAGCGCGCCCAATAGCAACATTGCCCAGAGCCAATGCCACCACTTCAAGGACGAAACCAGTGCGCGCGCGTGGCTGAGTCCCTGCCGAAGGGCAAAGCTCAAAACAACAAGCAGGGGGACTCCCACGAGAGCCCCCGTGATCAGGACGAGGCCGGGGTGGTTGAAATGCGAAGAGAACTGAAACAACTCCGAAAATGCCAGGTATCCGAAAAGCGCCAGCGGGACGAGTATCCACCAGTAGATCCTTCCGTGGTTCAACGGGTGCCTCCCGAGTTTGTCTTCTACGGATTGCATGTCATTGGACTGTGGGGCATGGACTACACTCTTACGCCCGCCGGCTACTGTCTACGAAATGCGCCCTCGAGACCCTCGCTGGCGACATGCGGGGAATCTAATCGCTCACATCCGGTGGCGACTTGGGCCAGGACCTGGGCGGCAAGACGAGCCGTGTAAGGACCAATGATTTCCTTCGCCTTTTCGCCAAGTCTCTGCGCAAGCCCTGGCACTCTCAGGAGAAGTTCCATTCGGGCTGCCAACTCTTCGGGATTGTGCGGGTCAAACACAAACCCGTTCTCGCCGTCCTGGATCATTTCTTGTGAGCCCGCATACTTGGAGCACAACACTGGCCTGCCAAGGCACATGGCCTCCAAGACCACCATTCCCCAGGTATCTTCGAGAGACGGAAACACGACCGCATCACAGGCTTCGTAACATCCGCCAAGCTTTTCGTAACTGACCGGTCCCACCCATCGAACGACCTTGTCCAACGGGGAACCGGCGATCTGGTGTTGCAGGGTGCCGGCCATCTCGCCGGTTCCAACGATTTGGATGGTGAAATTGTGCACGCCCCGGCTCAGGAGAAGCCTCGAGGCTTCGAACAAACGATGAATCCCTTTGCGCTCGATGAGTTGGCCGACAACAAGAAATGCAAACGAAGTGTCATGCCGCTCTGCGGGGTGGTTTCCGTTCGTAGATTTGAGGGCGGGTTCCTCCGCCACCTCGATTGGATGTTGCACAACCCGGTCGCGGGGCATCCGTAAGATATCCTGGAGGTACTGTGCGCCGGCGCGGGTGTTGCTTATGGCCGCGTCGAATTCCTTGACCATGAATCGTCGCACAGCCAAACGTAAAGGAGAGTTCAGACCTGCAATTGAAGGTGAGACGCCCTCCCAGATCAGCACGACGCGGCATTTTGTGATTCTCTTGAACAGCAGCGTGAATGCGGACCACAGATTGAGCCCGCTGGTGAGGATAACACTCGGACGGAGCCGGCCCAACTGCCAAAGGATAGTAGGAAGGGCCAGAGTGAAACCTTTGGGATAACCGGGACCCCCTTTCCCGAAGGTGATGAATCGAATGCCCCGCACGGGGCGAACCTCGAAGGTTCCCCGGTATTTTGGAAGGCTGCCCGGCCATGAGCCTGCGAAAATAACTGTCTTCGGCACAAGGGCAGTGAACTCTTTGAACACAGGCTGCCAGTAATAGGCGCCCGCGACGTTGGGCATGAGCCAGGCGACGCGCTCCTCAGCGGGGGCGATCCCTGCAGCTTGTTTAGGTTGCGTGCCGGCTGCTCGCGAGCGTTTGTGGTACCGGTAAGTAATCACCACCCAAAAGGCAATCGCCGAAATCAGCAGGCCGACCAATCCACCCGCGAGACCCCAATAGTGAGTGAAGACAACGCCCGTCAGCACGGTTAGAGCGCCCGATACGCTGTAAGCGAGAAAGACCTCCGAGGGGGCCTGCATAACTTGCACGGCCACCTCGCTTCCCATGGCAACCGCGGTGAATAGAAGTGGGGCTGTTGACAACAGGAGGAGCGGTGAAAACTGGTTATATCGTCCCGCATAGAGGAAGCTCATGACCTTGCCCCCGAACAACCAGATAGCGGCCAGGTACACCAAGGCCGCAGCGCCAAACGACCAAGCGAGTTGCCGAGTCCGGCGCCGAAGACCCGGAATTCCCTCTTTCGCAAAGCGCGCGGAGGCCCAGGGAAGGACAAGGAGATTGATAGCCACCAAAGCCTGAGCACAAGGCGAAGTAAAGTTACGCAGTGCCCGAAAGGCCGCCAAGTCCCACATGGGGAGCAAGGCTGCGACGATGAGGTAGTAGGCATTTCCCGAAAGCCAGTTGGCCGTAGTCCCTCCGACGACCCACCGTCCGTATTCCCAATGTCGGCGCACGATTTCGGAACTCGCAGGCCCCGCCGTGGAACCTGTCCTTCTCGGCAGTGACACCAGCAACATCAGAATCGCGGGGAACGTGGCAAGCGACGGGACCAGGAAGCCGGTGAAGGGCGAGAGCCAACCCTGCTTATTAAAGACCAGTAGCAACAGGATTAGAGCCAGGCAATAGACGGCGGAACTCGCAGCCGCGAGCCCAGGAGCCAGCCGGAGATAGGCGGCACGCCGGCAAAGCCATTGGAAGAGGATCAATGGGACCGCAACGGAGACTCCCCACAACGCGGACGTCAGGGCTTGGTCGTCGGCAAAAAAACGCAAGAAAGGGATGGCAGCGACAGTAAACATCGATAACAAGAAAGTGAAGATAAAATGGAGGCCGAGCAGCTTCTTGAGGTAACCAGCGATACATTCCGAGTATGATTCCGGCCCCAACACGCTCATCGGCTCCAGGAAGAACGCATTATGCAGGCCTGAAAGGAACAGAAAGATCGAGAATCCCAAGGCGAAGGCGCCATATTGGTTGGGGGTCAGCCAGCGCGCCAGCAGAACACCCAAGAGAAAATTCGAGCCCGAGAGGAGGCCCTGATCGGTGATCGCCAGGGCTCCCTTTCCAACCCACGCCAGTTGCCGCGCACTTAGAATTTGCCTGGTTGGCTTCTCGCCTTCGAAAACGCCATTACTGAGGACTTCGTCAGTTATTTGCATGATAAGGTTTCAAATCTCCGCCCCTAGTTTCCAGGTGCCGGGGGTATGAGGAAAGGCCCAGCCTTCGGGCGGAGTCATCAAAAGCCGGCAGCTTCGAAAACGCGGGCGGTCGTGTAGGGTTGGAAGAGTGCCCTGTATAACGTGGCTTTGAGCCATCCTCGCCACCCTCGCCGCTCCGGTAACGTGAGTAGCTTGGGAAAACTCAGATAGAAGAGCCGAGCCGTGGCCAGCGCGTTGACGCAAACGAAGAGATCCTCGGCAATTGCGCCATAGCCTGCCCAGAAAGCGCGCTCACAAGCCTGGAGCGCAGATCGTGACGCCTGCGGATAGAGCAGAGGCTTCCGCAGCTCAAAGATCATCGTGCACAAATCGTGCAGGATGGGCTTGCGGGCCGATAGCTCAAAATCCACCACCCACAGGTGCTCGCGCTCGGTGTCCCACATGAGGTTGGGTAGGGAAAAATCAGCGTGATTGAGTGCCACGGGTATGTGCAACGTCGTTCGTGGACTAAGTATTTGTCCGAGCGATTCAACCGCTTTTAATGCCCACTGGGCGTAAAGCGTTCCTCGCAATGCCTTCTTGCAAATCAGACCACGCAATGCATCCACGACTTCCGGGAATTCGACGGTTTCGCACCCTTGCCGGGAGGACTCGTGGACGGCCCTCAGCCATGCACCGGCCCGGAATATCGCCGTCTCGGTCGATCTCGCTCGTCGACCCATCGGCCATGTCCATCTCGCAAAACGATCCAGCCGAGCACCGTGCACCTCTTCGAAAACCAGGGTAAGGTCGTCCAGGGAGTAACCCAGCGGAGTGGGAATGCTTTCGCCTCCGACCAGAGACCGCATTTCGCATGCCATGCGCCATTCAGCGGCGATCTGCTCCTTTGCCGGTCGTTGCGGGTTCTCCGGAATTGCTAATTCTTCCCATGGAGTTGCAAAACGAGGCGGGACGGGATACGGGTCCGCCAGAAGTGTTTTTGCAAAGAACCGCGTCCCGTCGGCCTTGCCTGTACACCGGAGGGCTAAACAGGAAAAGCCAATGCGATAGCTCTCGATGCTAACTAGCCTTGTCGAGGTGTTGAGGGCAGAAGCCACTCGGCCCCGAACTTCATCCGAGCAGCCGGGGCCGGCAAGCATTACCTTGCTTCGGAGGACGGCCGCAGTTGAGACAATCGGATCCTCGAGTTTGTATTCAACGTCTTTCAATCTCATCCTCGCGTGGTGAGGGGGACTTCTTCTTGCATGGTGAGAGCACCGGTGGGAACTTCCTCAGAAAACTTCTGTCGCTTCGACTCACGTCGCACCACCAAAACCGCTCCAATCAAGGCCGCAGCGCTTGAGAGCACCCACGCAAAGAGCGCCCCGCGCAATCCGAACCGGTGTGTGCAGGGGACTCCGACTGCAATAGAGACAACGCAGGCCGATGCATAGGCGATAAACGCTTTCGCCGGTGAGTGCATGGCTTTCAGCACAAGGGTCTGTGCGGTCCCGGAGATTCTCAGGACAGATCCCAGCGCAACCCAGGGGAGCAGGTTTACGACTTGCATATATCTACCACCGTAGAGGTGGTGTACGATCGGACCTCGCAACAGCAGCAATACTGCCCAATAGAGGCACGATCCTCCCAAGTACAGCAAGGTCAAACGCCAAACGATGCGGCCGGCCAGTCCCCCATCCTGGTGGTGGGCACGAGAGGCGAGGGGCAAGCTCAACAATGAGATGGCTACAAATGCCTGACCGATCGGCGACGCGAGATTCATAAGTGCCTTGAACTTTCCAGCCTCGGCCAGCGTGAAGAAACTTCCCAGCAGCGGGTAGTAAATGGCCAGAGAACACCAAATCACCACCGAGTTGGCGACCGCCCAGCGGCCATACGTCCAATGCCTGCGCACAATATCCATGAGCGGAAAACCCGGCGTGGTCTCGACGAGCCCTGCCTTGAACCAGCGGAGCAACAGAGGTCCGGTAGCTATTGCGCCTGCAGCCAACAAGAGAAAAGCTGAGAAAGGCGACAGGGATCTGAACCTGTAGAGGAGCGCCAGGCCAGTCAGAAGCAGCGCGGAATAAATGCAGGCCCCGAGCACGGCTTTCTGGGGTAAGAACACAATGTAAAACCCGCGGCGGGCCAGCCAGAAGAGCAGCAGGCAAGGTGTGGCAATACCGATTCCCACCAGGGCATCAGGCAACAAACTGGTGGGCCTCACTGCGTGGAGGGCCGCTGCAGTGGCGAAGAGTGCCGCCATCATCAACAACGAAAGCACGCAGTGAATGCGAAGCAGCCCGCCCAGGTAGCTGGTGAGATTCCCACTGTAAACCGAGGGACCAAAGACGCTCATCGGCTCAAGGATGAGAGAGCCATACAGCGCTGCCAGGAACAGGAATATCTCGAATGCCAGAGCGTAAGATCCGTACTGCTGCGGGGCCAGCCAGCGTGCCAGCAGAATAGCAATGAGGAAATTCGATCCGGAAATAAGCCCTTGATCCAGGATCGCAAAGATCCCCCGGCCCGACCATTTTCGCAGGCTCAGCTTCAGCCCTTCAATTTTCATAAGCAGCGGATTCATACCTGGATCAGGATGATGCGCAACTCTGATTTGTTCACAGCTTCTCAGCCCTCGGTTCAAGCGCCGCGCCCGTTCCCTTCATTTTGAGCGCGAGCCAACGGAACCGTCGATATCCACGCTTCAGAAGTTCCGGGATGCGATTGAAGAGCATAAAGAAGAAGGGAAGCGGATCGCGCCACGAGAGAAAAGCAGCTTCCTCGACGCCCGACAGGGATCTAAACCACTCCTTAATGGTCAGGCTGCCCTCGCGGAAGTAACGGTACGACGAAACGGCGTCCAGATCCTCAACGATCCACTTCCTGCCCGCGCGGGCCGCGCTGGGAACTACTTGCTGTCCCGTCAGGTCCAAGTAGAGGGCGCGTACCACATCGATGCCGTTTACGCCGACGAAAAGGCGGAACGTCGCCCCGATCCTGGGATTCACGTCGAGAACTTTGTAGAGCCCGTCGCGAGCGTCGTAACGGTAGCCGATGTCCACGATCCCGCGATAACCGATGGCATTCATGAAGCGGCGAGTGATTTGCTCTACGTCTGGATTGGGCAGGCAAATGCCGAGGCTGGTGGATCCGGTGTGAACCGGGCATTGCCTGATCTTCTTGCCGGTAAACCCCACCAGGCACTCGGACGCGGCATCAAAGTAACCGTTGAACATCCAGATTGTGTCGTCGCCGCCGGGGATGTACTCCTGGAGCATCAGGTTGGGGCGCTCCGGGTCTTCCGCGCGGTCGTAGGTCTCGAGCAGTTCCGCGGCAGAGTGTTCGAGGAACATCTTCTTTCCGGTTCGTTCCCACAACCGTTGCCCGTCAATGCCTTTCAACATGATAGGAAACATTGCGCTATCTAGAAAATCAACAGCCTCTGCACGAGAAGTGGGGAACGCGCATTTAGGAGTGGGAATGCCGTGCCGGAGCGCGAGACCGTACATCGCCTGCTTGCTCGAGAGCGCGTCGACCAAGCCGGGTGGCTGCTCGAGAAAAACGAACGAGTGGCGGAGCGTCGCACTCCAGCGAGCGACGAAACGGGCCGTCCGGTCTGTGGTGGGAATCAGGATTGAGGGGCGTCCAATCTTGCGCCGCACGTCCGATAGATAAGCCAAGGATTCCCGCTCCGGAGCGTGCTCAATGTCCCAAACAAACCGGCCGCGACAATAGCGAGAGAAATTCGCAGGCGTGACGACGCTGGGGTCCAGATTGTATACGTCGACACCAAGTGGCCCCAAGCTTCTCATAATGTTCAGGCCGCCATGGCTATCGGACCTCAGGATCAATACCGGTGTGGAATTGTCGTTAAGGCGGATCATTGATGATTTGTGATTTGCAGGTTTTTGGATTTGAGATTTGGAATTACAGACCTTGCGACGGCGCTATCCACCGGTGGTCGCATCTCGCTTGTGATATTTACGCAGTATGAATGGGCGCTGGTGGTACGACGATTTCAACAAGTCCAGTAGACACATCATAAACGAGGCCGGAGACAAGCCATTTGCCCGGCAATGCGGGAATCGCGCGGAGCGAAGCAACGTCGACGGCGACCGCCGCGCGGGGATCGGTGACCGCTTTTGTATTGAGTTCCGTTTGCTGTATTTGAAAATAGTGCGTCAGCATAGCGGAGTCGCCCGCAAGGCGAGTCATGCCGCAATCGGTGTGCTGAAGTACGACGATGTGAAACTCCCCGCCGCCTCCAGGAATCTCTCGGGCGACCTCACCGATTCGTCCGAGTAGACCCAACTGCTCCAACAACCCAGGGGTGATTCGACCGCCGATGTTACGCATCACGACGGCCTCGCCCGGTTTGATTCCAAATACATGAGCCGGGTCGACACGCATATCAGCGCAGCCTATGATGACCGCCCTTACGTTTGGCAGCGCCCTCGGAAGCGAGGGCATAAGTGTGCCCGCAGCGGATTGCTGAGCGGCAAAATCTTTGTTGCGTTGTAACATGTAGTCGAAGTAATTCATGTTGATTCTCCCTGAGAGATGTTGCGCATAATCGAGATCCGCAAGATTCGAATCGCAAATTCGAATCACCGGTCTTCGCGCGCTCCAGACGCTGTCCCGGAATAAGCAAACCCATCTTCCGTGGGTGTGATTCCCACGGCCTCGTCACCTTGAAGGGTGATCGCCCATTCAAGGTCCGCAATGTGTGTCAGGATGAACACCAGGTCCCGGCCCTGGCCGCTTCGTATCAGGTAATCAGCGCTGGGGCCGGACAAGATAGCATCAGTAGTCGCCGCGCCCCAGCGCTTGACCGTTTCCTCTGTTTCCCGGTTCTCGGTTACGTAACCCGAACCGATCAGTTGCCGCGCCATCCACGCGCAGCATATCAGATCCTCCACGCGGCGTTCGCCGCGCCTGCCCGCGCCGATCAGGGCGAGACGTGAGTGGCGGCCGGCGAGATACCAGGAAAGGAATTCGAAGTTCCGGAAACAAGCTATGTAGGCGGCTTCGCACTCGCGTGCCAAATGAATGAGTTTCGTTCCCGAGGATGAAAGCAGGACCAAAGGGCGAGAGACGTCTGTTCGCGTAGCCAATTCCGCCGGGCTATTGTTCATTTCAAACCCGCGCGGCATGATGCCGCCGAGTTCTCCGGCCAACAACGGGTTCGACAAGCGAGCGGCAACCCGCCGCGCCGCTTCCAGCGACGGCACAGGGAAACACCGGCGCCCCATCGATACCGCCGTGGCGATTGTGGTGCTCGCCCGGATCACATCGACGGCGACGACCCCATATCCGTGCTTGTAATACAGTGCACTTTCAGGAAAGAAATCAATGACCACTGTTCTTGTCATGTTGGGATATCCGAGGTGTGAAGCTCTCGAGTGAAAGCGTCGGCCGAACGACGAGGCTTCAACAGGTCGTTGGCGAAAGCGTCCGAATGAATACCGCGGCGGTATATCTCAACCCGCAACACCTCTTCAAGCCGCACATTGCATAAGTGCACTTCAGGGCCGAAATGGTCCAGCAGCGCGAATTGACTTGGATTGTTGGGAGCTTCGAACATGACCGTGCCCAAACCGAATGCCTCAGCGAAGAGATCGGCGTAGGCGGTGTTGAACACTCCCTGGCCGTCAAAGAGTCCCACGCCCCGCGCGCTCTCCCGGGCTTCGACCACCAGTTGTACGGCTCCCGCATCCAGCCACCGCTGGCCCTGAAGAGTCAACGTCTCGACGCCTTGGGCGCTAAACGGGCCGTCGTGCTTCTTGCCCAGCTCGAACTGAACGTCGAGGCCTCGTTCCGCGGCCATTGCGATCACTTGGCGAGGCTCTAGCGGCATTTCCGTAAAGCCTTCGCCGCACTCAATCCTGGTGACTCCCATATCGGCGCAAAGATCCAGATAGGCCGGCAATCCCCCTTGCGCCACGGCAATTTCGAACGGCCCGCCTCCGGTGACTACAGGCACCCCACATCTTCGGGCGGCTTCGATTTTCTGCCGCGTGGCGTCTTCCTTCGCGATCATCCAGCAGCTCATTGAGATTTTAAGGATCGAAAACAAGTGAGAGCTCTGTTCAAGATGGCTCTCGAGCGTGACGGGGTCGTAGCCAGGATCAAAAGGGCTCGTCAAGGCTGGCAAGTCGCGCACGCCGATTCTCTTCAGATAATCGCTGGTGTGCATTTTTCCGCTCATCGTGCCTCCTGGTCTTTCTCCTCCGGGAAGGAAAGCCTCAAGCCGCGCCCGCTCCTTTCAAGACAGCAGGGATGGTGCCGGCGAGGATTTTGAGGTCAAGCCATAGGGACCATTCATCGATGTACTGCATATCAAGCTCCATCCACTTGTCGAAGCTGATGGAGCTTCTACCCGCGATTTGCCAGAGACAAGTCAGGCCGGGCCGGACGCTGAACCGTCGCCGGTGCCAGTCCTGATCAAAACCTTCGTAATCCCTCACCGGTAGCGGCCGTGGACCGACCAGGCTCATCTCACCTTTCAAAACGTTGAGCAATTGCGGAAGTTCATCGATGCTGGTTTTTCGTAAAGCCCTCCCCACCAGCGTTACGCGCGGATCACTCTTGATCTTGAAGACGGGGCCTTCGACTTCGTTCAGGTGCTCCAACTCTGCTTGCTTCTGCTCTGCGCCCGCCACCATGGTGCGGAACTTGAAGATGCGAAAGCGGCGCTTATTAAGCCCCAGCCTTTCCTGGGTGAAAAAGACGGGGCCCTCGGAGGTCAGTTTGATGAGGAGCGCGACAACTAGAAACAAGGGCGCCAACAGGAAGAGCAGCAGTGAGGCAATTACAACGTCGAGCACGCGCTTGAACACCACCGGCCAGCCATCGATAGGCCCCGTCGAAAGCGTGATCAAGGAATCCCCACCGAAATCCTCGGCGCGCGGCTTCGCAAGCTTCAAATTGAAGATTCCAGGGAGGAACCGCACAACGATGCCATGTAGTTCGCAGAGCGCCGCGACGGCCAGGCAGCGCTCATTGAAGGATCGCATGGGAAGGCCGATCACAACTTCATCGACGACGCTGTTACGGAGAAACTCTGCGAGACCATTGAAATCACACACCAGAGGAAAATGGCACTGACAGAATTTGTCGAAACCATTCCAGGGTACGTCAACAAATCCAATGATTCTGTATCCGGATTCCGACCGGAACTCGAGCTTGCGGGCAAATTCTACCGATCTCGAATTCGTTCCCACGATGAGGACGTGGCGCAGGTCTCGTCCCCGCCGTCGAAGGCGCTCAAGGAAAAACCTCAGGAAGAGGCGGCTTCCGATCGTCAGGCCGGTGCTCGCCATCCAGAACAGCAGCAGGAAGGTAGGAGTTACCATCCTGATGGAGAAAAAGATTGACAGCAAGGTTACGCACAGCGTGCCGAGCGAGGTCGCCTGGAAGATTCGAATGGCCTCATCGCCTCGCGACACAAGTCTCTGCGATTCATAAACCTGCATCGAGACCAGCAAGATGTGCCACAAGGCGAGAAATCCGAAAAAAAGGATGAAGTTCTCCACCTTGATGCGCATGGAAAGGAAATCGGCAAAAGAAGCTTCTCCCCCCTGCGAGACCGGGACTGCGGCTACAACGAAAGCGAACGTCATCACAAAGAGGTCGAAAAGCTTTAGAGCCTTGATCTGAAGTTGTCGACGCACAATGCCCATGTTTGAACTCCTTAGTACCTGGGTGAATCCAGAAACGAAGAGCAGCCTGCGGCGATTCCTGACGGCAATTCCTGGCTGCGCTTCCTCGAAAGTCGCTCCGTGTGGAGCGGGCGGGGCGCCCGTAGTCGCGGCTGAGCACCACTCCAGCGCGACGGCAGAGTCTGTCCTGCGCGGAGCGAAGGACCGCCCGAGCTGGAGCGGGCGGTGCGCCCTCCCTAAAGCTCCTGGCCGGCGCGGTCGACTTCTATCATTTCTCTAGCGCGAACAGGGCTTGGATGGAACTCCCCAAGTTGAGACTTGAAATACGGTATAACCCGCTCGATCCCCTCACGCAGTCTGACCCGTGGTTGCCACATCAGGGTGGTGAAGGCTTTAGAGATGTCCGGGCGTCGCCGCAGGGGATCATCGACGGGAAGCGGTTCAAAAACAATCTTGCTGCGGCTGGCCGTCTGCTCGATGACGGACTTGGCCAGCGCCAGGAGTGTGATCTCTTCAGGATTCCCCAGGTTGACGGGCCCGGTCTGGTCCGACAGAAGCAGCCGGTACAGGCCCTCGACCAGATCGCTGACGTAGCAGAAACTTCGAGTCTGGGTGCCATCTCCGTAGACGGTGACGGGTTCGTTTCGCAGAGCCTGGGCGAGGAACGTCGGCAAGGCTCGCCCGTCGTCAACACGCATCCGTTCGCCGTAAGTGTTAAAGATCCGCACAATCCGAGCTTTGACTCCGTGCTCGCGCATGTAGGCCATGGCCATGGCTTCGGAGAAGCGCTTGGCTTCGTCGTAGACGCTCCGCGGGCCGACAGGATTGACGCGTCCCCAGTAGGTCTCGTTCTGCGGACAGACGTCGGGATCTCCGTAAACTTCCGAGGTGGATGCCAGCAGTACGACACTGCCGTATTTTTTCGCCATGCCGAGCATGTGATAGGTGCCCAGCGAACCGAGTTTCAGCGTGTGAATCGGGTGTCGCATGTAGGCCTTGGGGCTGGCGGGAGAAGCGAGGTGGAGGATGTAGTCCAACCTTCTGCCCGAAGAATGCCCGTTCCCGCTGAGCCTCGGCGCCGCCCGCGACAACAATTCGCCCAGGTTAATGGGATTGGTGACGTCATGCAGCACGAACACGAAGCGTGGGTGGTCCCACAGATGCTGGATGTTTTCAATTCGTCCCGTCAGCAGGTTATCCAGGCACAGCACTTCATGGCCTTCTGCGATCAACCGGTCACAAATATGGGACCCCAGGAAGCCGGCCCCGCCGGTAACGATGGTAAGAGGCGAACCATTCCCCTTATTCATGATTTCAACCATTGAGGCCCGCCCCCATTCCGGTCCAGACTGGAGTCGCCGGCCGGGACTGTCCCGACGCAGCCAACTCTCGCGCGTAAGGGCTCACACCCCTGCGGCCCATTCCGGCATAGCTGAACCCCGCCCGGCGCGCTTCCTCCGGGGCAAAAAAGTTCCGGCCGTCGATCAAAGCCGGGACCTGCATCAAGTCGCGCAATCGTCCCAAATCCAGATGTCTGTATTCATCCCATTCGGTAAGCAGCAACAGCGCTTCTGCGCCGCGGGCCACCTCATAGGGTGATTCGCAGTAAGTGACGCGTCCGGCCTCCGGGGGATAAAGAGCTTTGGCCGCGGGCATCGCCCACGGGTCATGCAAGCGTAATTCGGCTCCCTCCTTGAGCAGGGTGTCGACGATTTTCAGGCTGGGGGCCTCGCGGATGTCATCAGTATTGGGCTTAAATGCGAGCCCCAAAACTCCCAACTTCTTGCCGGATATCACCCACACCGAATTGCGAACTTTGTCGAGGAAGACCTCGACGCGCTGGGAGTTGATGCGCTCCACGGCGCGCAGGAGGGAACAATCCACACCCTGCTGCTCGGCAAGATGAGCGAGGGCTCGGAGATCTTTGGGAAAACAATAGCCTCCGAAGCCGATTCCCGCCTTAAGAAAAGCGGGAGAGATTCGAGGATCCAGCCCAAGACCCTCCGCCACGCGCGTGACGTCTGCGCCCACCGCGTCGCAAATATCCGTCACCATGTTAATGAAGGAGATTTTGGTCGACAGGAAAGCGTTGGCGGCGTGTTTGATGAGTTCCGCGGTCGTCACGTCGGTGACCACCATAGGGCGTCGAAGCCCGCCGTAAAGGTCGCGGAGGATTCCACGGGCTCGCTCCGAGTCGGCGCCAATCACAATCCGGCAGGGTTCAAAGAAGTTCTCAATCGCCTGACCTTCTTGCAGAAACTCGGGATTCGAAGCTACGTCGAAGTCAGCCGCTAGGGATTCCGGTCCTGTGGGCGGGGCCTTCCCGCTCCCGTTTCCGCCAGCTTCGCTCGCCTTTAGTGCCGAGTAACGTTGGATGGTGCGCTGGATCCACAAGGCGGTGATCGCGGGCACCGTGCTCTTCTCCACAACGAGTTTGTACCCGTTCAGGTTCCTGCCAATGGTCCGGGAGATCGCTTCAATTTGCGAAAGATCGGCCGCTCCGTCCTCCGTTGCGGGGTGCCGACACATATAAACACCACCGTCGCACTGCGAATGGCCTCAGTCACATCAGGCGTGGCCTGAAACCTTCCGCTGGCAAGGCTCCAGTTCAGAAGATCGTCGAGACCAGGTTCAAAGAAAGGGACCTTGCCCGAGTTGATCAACTCGACCTTCGCCGCGTCTTCATCGGCTCCAACAACCTCCCAACCGAGTCTCGCTGAATCCCACCGCGGTTGGAAGGCCAACGTGGCCAAGACCCAGAACTGCGATCTTGTGAGGCCCGGTTGCCGCGTGGCCGAAGTCTGTTTCATTCATAGTGTTCCTCCTTATCAATAAAGCTCCGCCCTGTGAGTCCCATGTCGGGATCCCCATAATCGTGTTGATCGATTGACCGGCCGCCCTGAACAGCCGCTGGTGTCCTCAAATTGACTCGTAGCGCCGGCCCTTCGGCTGGCATTTGCCGGCCTGAAGGTCGGCGCTACTTTCAATTCGGACACTACCGAACGGCCCCTGGTCCTGCCCTCAGGATCAAAGCCTCTCGTAGATCGCTTGAGGGATGGGATACGTTCTGTTATTCAACACCACGCCCAGCACATTGGCGCCGGCGTTTTCAAAACAGGCCTTTGCCTTGCACGCCGCGTCTCTCCGCGTCGAGTTGGCGGAAACGACCAGGACGACTCCATCCGCGGCTTGCACCAGCGGCAGCGCGTCGGAGTAAACGTTGACGGGTGGAGAATCCATGAGCGCGTAGCGGAACTCCTGGCGCAATTCCACGATGCGACCCGCCAACCTGCTACTACTCGTTACGCCCGCCATGGGAGAAGAGCTTCGCCCGCTGGGAAGAAACCACAAGTTGGGGGTGGGAAGCTTCTGAAGATATTTCCGGATGGGCCCCCCATTCAATAAGGCTTCACTTAATCCTTCGCGGTTTTCGACACCCAAACACAGGTGGAGCGACGGCAAACGCAGGTTCGAATCCACTATGCAGACCGGTTCTTCCACCTGGGCCGCTAAGGCTTCGGCGGCACCCACGCAAATGGAAGAGCACCCGGTTCCGGCAACCGCACCGGCGAAGACCACCACTCTCCGCGGTTCTTCCCCGGGCCGAAAGAAGACCGTCTGAACAAGCTTCATCAATTTCTCACGCGAGAGCACATGCGCGTCCGGCACAGGACGCATTTCGTAGGTGCGGCCAACCGGCGGCAGCGGGGACGTCTCTCGTCGCCACCGCTCTTCTCTGGACGCTCGTTGAAGCAATTCGAAGTTTCTACTCAAAGTGTACTCCTCGGGAGAGTGCCCGTGCGTGTCACGGCAATGTCCCTGCCCGTTGGGCTTGGGTTGTCGGAACGGGCGAGCCGTCTGACGTTTTCACCCGGATTCTTTTCGTCAGTGCTTCGCCGGCATCGAGATGGAATCTCCCCTCCAGCGGCTTGATGCCGGGCGGCGGTATGACTTTGCAGATGTGCCACCCCGCCGGCAGCACTGTCTCCACCCGGCTCGTCCCGTAGGACCGTCCGTCGATGTACACTTGCATTCCGGGGGGTTCGGTCACCACAGCGAATACGCCGGTCTCGTTACTGGTAAGTTCTGCCTCCAGCCACTTGTCCCGGCCCTCGTCCACGTGTACGCGTTGGGTCCACGTCGAATACCCCTGCATGGCAACTGATACGATGTAGGTCCCGGCAGCCAGCGAGAACATATGAGGCGTAACCCAACTCGAGTCATCCCGGCCGTTGATGATGATCCGCGCACTCCGCACCCTGGATTGCACGACGAGTTTGCCGCGCGCTCCCTGCGCGCCGAGGTCGTCCACTGACGACGCAGTGCCTGCACGCAGCTTGTTTCGCCGGTTTACTGCTTGACCGTCAGAGGCGATTTCGTCGGTTTTTCGCCGCGCAAACGGGTGCCTGCGCGCGCCGGACCTGGCGTTTGCACCTCGCGGATTCGAGGTGTTTGTGGTTTGGGCTTGGGCGCCCGGGGCGCGACCGGGATTTGCGTCGCCCGGCAGCGTGTCTGGAGAGACCGAGGAGGTTGAGCCAGGACGGTCAACAAGTGGAACGCCGGCAGCTTCCTGAGCGCCGCCATTGAGGCCAGTGGTGGTGGCCTGCGGAGGCATTCCTCCGCGGGGCGGTTCGGGAGTTTGTGGAGCCCGGGCAGGCGAGCCATCGCTGGGAGGCACTCCAGCACGCAACTCCTTCGACGACGCCTTGACGTATGTCGCGCCACGCGCTTCCTGCTCGATGAAATCCAGACTCCTTCCCAGCCAGGGAGCGCGCCAAGCGAAGATCGCGACGGCTACGATTGTCAGTGTGGCGAGAGCCGTTGCGTCGCGATTCGACTTCCTGCGGGGAGTTCTGACCGGCGCCGTATACCAGGGATTGTTGCCGGATCCGCCCGTCCAGTCGGGCGCATAGTCGGAGAAGTCGACGCGATCCAAGAGGTCGCCACTGCGCCCTATTGGAGATGAGCCAATGTCCGCGCCAAATTCGGCAGTTTCCAGCTTCATGGCCGATCTCTTCCGCGCGCCATCGGCGGTCCCAGCTACCGCCCCACCTTGCCGGGCAGGCTCTGCTACATCCCGACGACCCTGCCCCAGCGATTCCAAGTTCAAGTCAACGATGACCTCACGCAGAGTCATGGCGTCGATCTTTCTCTGGTCTTTCGCGTAACCCAGGGACAACGCATGGAAACAGAGGTTGTTGATTACCCTCGGAACACCTCTGCTGTACCGGGCGATCAACGCCAAAGCCTCGGGTGCGAATAACCGGCCCCCTTTGTACCCCGCGACGCGAAGCCGGTGCTGGATATACTTCTCGACCTCATCCCCGCGGAGTAAGGGAAAATGCGTAACGATCGATATCCGTTGGCGTAGCTGCGCCAGTTGCGGCTTTGCCAGTTTATCGGCCAGAGCCGGTTGTCCGACCAGAACGATCTGCAGGAGTTTTGCTTCTGGCGTCTCGAAATTGGAAAGCATTCGCACCATTTCCAGGACCGAATCGTCGAGATTCTGCGCTTCGTCGATCAATACCACCATCCGCTTGCCGGTGCCCGAACTCCGAATCAGCAGATCGTGCAGTTGTGCCTGCAGGTCACTCAAATCTTCTCCTGAAGGCTCAGCCTCCAAATCCAGAAGGAGGTTTTTGAGGAGTTCCCTGGAATCCGTGTGGGCCTGGAACAGAAACGCCGTCAGCGCGGAGTCCTGAAGCCTGTCCATCAGCCGCATGATGAGGGTGGTTTTGCCAAGGCCTGGGGGAGCAATGAGCGCCATGAATCCACGGCCTGTCTCAATTCCGTAGACCAACGACGCCAAGGCTTCCTGATGCCCCGGCCCGAGGTATAGAAAACGAGGGTCGGGAGTAACGCCAAAGGGTTGTTCCTTGAGTCCGTAGAATTGAAGAAACATATAGAAACGCCCCTACTCCCGCTCGCTCGACAGTAAAAGTGATTCGTCAGTCTCGTTGGCGCGCGCAAACGAAGAGTGGGCGAGGACACCGCTGTCGGTCATCAGCCCAAACCGCGGAGGGCCGTCGGTCTTGGCGAAACAGGCGAGGACGGGGAGCTCCATGACCCCCGCAATCTCTTCGGGCGTACGGAAGGTCGGATCGAAATAGTCGGAGACGAATGCGGCGGCAATACTGATCATCAGCGCCACAACGGCTGCGGCCATAGCCAACACTAAGGGCGAATAAACCGGAAACGACGGGACCACCGGAGTCTCCGCGATCGCCACGTTCAGAATGCGGCTCTTGTCGAGTTCATCCGAGATGCGAGCCTGCTCCTGCTTCTGGACGTAAAGCGTGTAGTCTTGCTCTGCATCTCTGATATTGCGCAACAGGTCCTGCCGCTGGATTCCTTTTTGATCGATCAGGAGGGCCTGTTGCTGGTAGGCATTGACGACCGGTGCGGTGGCGCGGGCTCTGGCCTGGAAGCCGGTCAGGTCCGCGTTTGCCTTTACGAGCTCGGCCTGGAGTAACAAATAAGTGGGATTCTGGGCATCGCTCACCTGTTTTACCGGAGCCTGGTTCTGGGCCGCGATGGCTCTCTGGAGGTTAGCTACCTGCTTGTCCACATCCTGCACCAACCGGTAAGTCGGTTGGTATTTCGTCAGGAGGTCGACCCGCCGGGTCTCCAGCTCTGCCAAGCTGGACTTGAGGTTCGCCAGAAGTTGTGGGTTGTCGCCGGATGTGACCTGAGTCGTCAAACGCGCCGGCGTCCGGTTGATCTCGCTTTGGAGCTCGTTGATCCGTTTTTGTGTGTCGGCAACCGCCGACTCCGTCTGCCGCAAATCGCCCTCGAACTCTCCCGCTTTCTTCACCAGGATCTCTTTCTCGAGTTCGGGGTCACTGGAGTTTTTGGCGAGGTCGTAGCTCGCCAACTGCTTTTCGGCGCTCTGGACTTGCTCACGATAGTGCTCCGCCTGCTGGTGGAAGAAATCGTACACGCCCGCCGGCCGATAAACGGTCAGATGCTTCGAGAGGTATTGCTTATTAAGGTCGGTCAGGATCTGGGCGGCCAGCTCGGGACGAGGCGAACGATAAGCAATGTGAATAATGTTGGATTGCGGAACCTCGGTGATTTTCAGGCCGTCGCTCAAACTTCGCGTCGCCTGGGCGAGCCTCCACTGCTGGTCGTGCCACGGGACCAGGAAATCCCAGCTGTGTCGTTGCACTTTATCAAGGCCCAGGTCCTTGACCACCGCCTGCAGAAGGTCCTGGCTTCTCAGGAGCGAAATCTCCGTGTTGATCTCCCGCTCCGTGGGCACGTCCGTGGAAGGCTGCGGGTCCCGCGAACTCGTGTCCGTGGACACGACTTCGTCGGCACGCCGGTGCTTGACCAGAATCTGCGCGTCCGCCTCATACTTGATCCCGAAAAGAAAGATAGCCAGAACCGCTCCGCCGAAGGTCAGCAGGAACACGGTTCCGAGGACCCGCCGGTTCCTGAACAGGGCGCCCAACAGTTCTCGCAACGTGTCGGGTGAAGAGGAAACGGTGGCCCCGAGCGAAGTGCGAACCAGGATGTCCGTTGGTTGTGCTTCCGGCAACAGTCGGCGTTGCTCATGCATGCTGGCTTCTCCTTTCCCTTCTCCGGGGCTCAGGTCAGACGCGCGCGACACTCAGGGGAGGGGTCCGTAGGTCCCCACCGTGGGAGTAGGAACCCAAGCTTTCACCTTGGATATGGCGTTCTGGGGAACGTAGACCATGTCCCCTGGGCGGAGTGAAGAGTCTTCGCTAAGATTGCGGGAATTCAGCATGTGTTTAAGGTCAATTTTGGTGACGGAAGTCCACTTATCATTGACGCGGCGAAACAGCAGCACCTGGGAGTGTTTCGACTGCGTCGTGAAACCTCCCGCAAGAGCCACTGCCTCGGAAACCGTAGTAACGCCTCGCAGGTCGTACTTGCCGGGCCGTCCGACCTGCCCGAGCACCATAAAGTAGGGCCGCTGGAAGTCTTTTAAATCAACGCTGATGACTGGGTTGGCGAGTATCTTCTCATAAGCAGATTGCACGGCGCGTCGCAACTCAGGCAGGGTATCGCCCTCCACCTGAACGTCGCCGACTTCTTTCAGCGTAATATACCCGTCGGGTTCCACGGTGACCGTTTGATTGAATTCAGGAGTCGACTGGAACTGGAGGTCAAGAACGTCCTCATTGGAGATCCGGTATCGCGAATTGCGCCGGTCGAGGGCCGGAGCCGGCGCAGCATCCGTCGCATCGACGTGGTCTACGCCGTGAGCGAGGGCCTGCTCGACGGGATCAGATTGTTGCGCCGTGCCCGTGCTGTTTTGATTCCGGGCTAAGGCCCATGCTCCGCATATTACGAATAGCCCCGCCAACATCACTGCCGACTTTTTGAATACCACTTCAGTTTCCTCCCGTGCTTAATCTCCCGTACCCCATCCCGTTTTCCGCGACGCAAGACTTGGGAGCAAATCATTTGATTGTTTCCGCCCGCAGAGTGTGCGCATCTATCTGCGGTAAGAATGGCCCTTGCCAGTCCGAATCCGGTACCCGGCGTCTGTGTCGCCGGAGTTCGGAGCAGCATTTAACGCTCCTGGCATGGAGAAGAAGAGAGGTTGAAAACTGGAAGTGTTTGTTGTAGGCTTTTCGAATGCCATGGCGTTTTCTCCGTCCGAAACACGTAGGAGCGTTTTGGCTTGGCCGCGCGTGAGTCATCACCTCACGTGCGGCCTTTCTGTTATACTTCCCTGCCCGAACCACCAACAGCCCTAAAGTTCATTTCTTTGCTCCTGGTCCCTTTGCTTCCAGTTGCCGGACGCCACGAACGCTCCGGTGTTAAACTCTGGATACTCGGGGAAACACTTCAGGCACGCCCCCGTTATCTTGCCACCTTTGGTGTGCCCTTGAATATTTGGAAGCAAGGCAAGATTGCTTTGGTTGCCTTCGCACAAAAACTCCGGTGGAACATGGAATTTCGGTTCCCCATTCCTTCCCCTCTTATCGCCGGACGTGCCGCTGCCGTTAGAAATTGGCCTGCCGAGCCGTAGAGACAATACCGCTCCAGCACTTTCTTACAACCCCACGCACACTCTGGTTGCATATCGCTTGCCATTCGACGCAATCCATATCTTCCTGATTCTAAAATACCGAGTTCGCCCCTGCGTGCCCGAAAGGATGGCTGCTGCGAAAAATCTACATGCAGAGGGAAATTTGCATCCTGCGCCTGTTTTCCGCATACGTGGCCTCCGAGGCCCGGAAGTCTGCGAAATGAGAGACTCAACGCAGCTTCGCGAGTTGTGGCAACAGTCTTGCCCTGTGTTTACTCTGGCCAGTGCAGCCCTGAGCTGCGCGCAGGCTGTTTGGAAGTCCGCCTGGACCCTGATTGCAGATGATTTTGTGCATCCAGGCGCAGCGGAGCGAGACTGATGGAATTCGTGGAATCGTTGACGGCCTTGCTGTGCTCATTTTTGTTTGGACTGCTCATAGAGTTATTGTTGCTGCGCGCCTTATTCAAACTGATTGGGAAACGGCCGCAGGAACCAATTCCGGCGCACAACATCGTGAAGTGATGGCACACATTCTGAGCAATTGGCAGGCTTATCTGTTATCCCCCGGAATCATCGCCGGCGCCATTATTGTCGGGCTGCTTGCACATCGCATAACGTTTTCGGTTTTAGCAAAGCCGTCGCTGAGAATGAGCGTCGTCGATGCCTCGCTGGTAAGGCACAGCCGAAGACCTTCCACACTTATCCTGCCGCTTCTGGCCGTGATCATCGCGGAACGCGTCCTCCCGGTCAGTTTCGCGATTAAAGATGCGCTCGCCCACGTGGTCGGCCTGGGTCTGATTGCTTCCGTCGCCTGGCTGCTAGTTGTGATGATCGACGTGGGCGAAGACGTCATTACCGGCCGGTACAAGGTTGAGATCGCCGACAACTTAGCGGCGCGTCGTATCCAAACACAGGTGAAAGTGCTGCGCCGCATTGCCCAGGTCGTCGTGACGGTCGTCACCGTTGCGATTATGCTGATGACTTTCCCCGAGATCCATCAGATCGGCGCCAGCCTCCTGGCTTCTGCGGGCCTTGCAGGTCTTGTGCTAGGTGTGGCGATGCGCTCCACTCTTGGCGAGTTTCATTGCAGGAATTCAAGTCGCGCTCACCCATGAAGAAGTCTCGTCCTATCCATCGCCGACGGACGTGCCGCAGAACATCGAGCCGTTTGAAGTGGGCAAGACGCCGGAAGAAGAACCTTCGGAGTTCGGCGTCGATACGCTGATGCTCGAACCGCCCGGCCCGATGATTCCCGAAGAGAAGGCCTCCGACGACGGTTCTTCCTCGTCGGACACAGGCGGCGGCATCGACGCCGCCACATGATGCGAACCTCGGGGGTTGGGCGGATTCGATGTCAAATCGTTCGGGTTCGGCCCGGCGTTCCGTGGAAGAGGCGGCGTCGGCGTCGGCGTCGGTTCCGGCACCCGCCAGCGCGGGGGCAACTGAAATTCGGATTCGCCGGCGCAACGCCGCCCGGCGGAAGGCCATGTTGGGCAGCGGCGGCGGCACCAAGCAATCGGAGCGGGCCGTGGCGGCCGCCCTAACTGGCTCGCGCGGCACCCAAATGCCCGACGGAAGCTGGAGCATCCGCAACTTCAACAGCCGTGGCCGGGCACGACGTGGCCGGCCGGGAATGCTCGAATTTCACCTCCGCAGAACCGCGTTTGGCGTGCTGCCGTTCCTCGGCGCCGGACAACGCCCGACTCGAGAGGTCCTTACCGCAGGCACGTTCAAGCCGGCATCGCCTGGCGTCGATTCACAATCGAAAACCGAACGGCGATCTTCGCACCGATGGGAACATTACGCCCCATGGTTTGGCGGCCACTCGCTTTGTGTGAATGCTACGGCATGACCAGCAACAAGCAGGTGGGCCGCGCCGGCAAGCGGCGTTGAACTTCATCGCCGATCGCAAGATCCGGCGGGCGGCGGATGGCGCTATGACCCCGTCGAGCCGGCGATACCTTCGTGGTCGGCTGGCAGATCATGGCGCTGAAGAGCGGCCGAGATGGCCTATCTGAAGGTGCGATTCGACAGTGCTCGAGAAGGCGAACAAGTTTCTCCGGCCCCTGCCTTGGCGGACATAGCCATGCGCCTTTCCGCTATCCGCCCGAGGATTCGCTGCCGCGTGTGACAACGACGGCCGTCGGCCTCTTGTGCGAGCAGTACATGCATATGCGGCGCGACGATCCGGCCATGCTGGAAGGCGTCACCGCCTTGATACAGCACCTGCCCGACCCCGATGGCCCCGACGGCGACAACCTCGACCACCGCTACTACGCAACCCAGGTGACGGCATAACATTCCCGGTCCCGATTGGGACAAGTGGAATCGCAAAATGCGGCACGTATTAATCGGAACCCAGGCGACCGAGGGCTGCGAGGGCAAAGTTGGATCCTCAACCTGTTATGGCAGATCATAAGAATGTGCGGAACGACGCGTGGGGCGCAGGCGGCCGTCTCATGATGACCAGCCTCTCGCGCATGACCTCGAGGTCTACGACCGGTATTTGCCGCTCTATAAACTGGACACAGAGGAAGCCGATGGCACGGCTTCCGGCGATAAGAACGCAGAAGCAAGCGAAGCCCGGCAGCAGCAAGTCTGCGACCGGAAAGCCGCCGAACAGAAATCTACCGCCGCAAAGGCCGCCATCAGAGGCTGCGGCCGGGAAATCGAAACCGTCGAACTGGTCCGGGCCGACAAGCCTGCGGCTCGCGAACCAGCCAAAAGAAAGCCAAATAGCATCGGGCACGTCATGGCCTCGATCCTCTGCTATGGGCGATCCCTGCGGATGCACCGCATCGTACGCAGGACTCTGATGACGGCCGCGATCGTCGTCGGCCTGGCGGCGGGGCACGCCGCGAGCGCCAGGAGCCGCCGCTCAAGTTTCTCCACGTCTTGCAGGAAAATGGCTACGGCGACATGGCGGCCAATACCTGAAAATTTTGCAAAAAGAAGGTCCGGGCATGCCTCAGGCCGTTGCCGACGTGCTCGGATTTGGAGATGTCGAGAGTTTGCGGGCCGCGGCCAACGAGGCATTAGACGCCCGAGAGCACGAACAGCTCATGGAGGAGTCGCAGACGCACCTGACGAAGTTCATCAAAAGCCCCGACATCGACCCGATCTCTGGCGGCCGTGACCCTCTGGAGCGACTTCCCCGTCAAACATGCATCGCAGCTTATCCGCGCGGCGAAAGCGGCAGCCGACAAGGACAAACAGGGCGTGCTGCTGAACGAGGCGCGCCGCGTTGAGCGAAGTGGCGCCTGCTTTCAGCGGTCGACCGAGAAGTTCAAGATCAAGCTGGCGGAATTGCCGCCGAAGGTAAAGCGTCGGCCGGAACAAACCGCCCGACCGCCGGCAAGAAATCGAATTCGTAAGTGCGCGAGCACTCTTTCAAGCCGCGTTCATCGATTATCTATGCGCAACTCTTCCGGATCGGAAAGGTCCGGAACGTGCGAAGCTCTGACAAAGCGTCCCAGAGTTCGACGACCTCTATCAGGCGAACCGGGACAACCTCACCGGCGTATACGCGCACATGTGGCAGGGCCGAGTTGCCGAAGACCTGGGCCACCTCCAGACCGCGCTCGACATTTACGATGAAGTGCTGCGCCAGGCGCGCCGATCCGGCAGCAAGAATCGGCCACGGGCTTGGAGCCTCTCTTCACCCAGTCGAGCACTTCCGGCTGATGATCTTGCCGAGCAAGCTCCCAAGGAGTTTCTCAGCGAAGCCAGTACATGGCTCAAGGACTATCAGCGTTTGAAGCCGAGGACGGCTACCAAGGGCGTCGCCTTGGAGATCTGGCCGAGCGCGGTTCGCGCTCGCCGAGAAGAAATTGAGTCGGAAAAGACGAAGCGGCTCGCGAACTCTGGAGTTCGTCGCCACATGACCCGCGTACGCAGCCGTATCAATCGGAACTGGTTCTGCTGCGGCTGGAAATCCTGAAGGCGTGCGGCCGTGGAGAAAGAGCGAAGCGACGACTTATGACGAGGCCCTTGCGCTGGCCGACGCCGCCGCGGCTGGCCAGCAATGGGATGAAGCCTTCGCCAATACAACGTGGCCCTGCAACTTGCCGACAAGCAAGACGAATCGCGGACCGACAGCGTTCGGCAAGCGATCGCCAAAGTGCCAGTACATGCTCGTGCGCGACCTGTACGGCGAAGGCAAGGTCGACGAGTGTCTGAAGTCGGCCACGAGCATCGCGCGCAGAAGACCGACAGCGACGGCCGCCGCTCAAGCGGCACTGGCCGTGCGGCCGCGTTGAGTCTCTACGAGGCCGCGAGCCCGCCGCGGACCGGCCGAACGCCTGGCGCAACTGAATGCGGCAGCCGAGTTCACCGAAAAACACTGGCCCGAGCGGCCGGAAGCCGATGACGCCCGCACGGCGCGCGGAGAAGCGAAACTTGTCGTGGCCAGATCGTCGAGGCGATCGAAATCTTCGAGCGCGTGAATCCGAAGTCGAGGCGTCCCTCTGGCGGCATTATCGCGGGCTAGACCATTGGCGACGCTATCTGACGGAGAAAAAGCGAAGCCTGAAGACGCCCGCGACAAAGGCCAGACGCCGCCGACCGGCGCAAGACGCTGGAGCGATTGCGGGCCAGCCTGGAGGCGTTCAAAAAGCTGTCCGCGGTCAGCGGCGGCCCTATACGAATTGAAACGCAATTGCTGCTGGCCGAAGTGTTCGCCGAGGGCAACCAAATGACGGAGGCCGTCGCCTGCTTCAACCGTTGTTGGATTCCGTGAAGGCGGAGAAACGAAGACGCTCGACAGCACGACCATGGCGGTGTTCCTCGGCGCGATCCGGGCTTATACGGCCTTGAACGACCTGCACAAGACCAGCCAGATCGGCACGATCCTCTATGGAGTTGGGGCTGGATACCTTGGAAGTCAATCGCGTGCTCATCGAATTCGCGAGCCTGCTCCGCGCAGACGGAAGAAGGCGGAACGCCCAATTGAGCAAGGTCGGAGGCGGCGCAATAGCGCAAAAGTCGAGGACGCCAAGAAGAGGCTGGGGGCCATCGAGAACGTGCTCGTCGCCACGCTCACCAAGCTGGCCGGGCGACAACAGTTGTCGCTGACGGGAATGGCGTTCGTCGGCGACGCGTCTCGAGTCCCTCGGCATGACCGCGGAAGCCGGCCGGGAATCACCAAAGACCTACAGCGGGCGGAAAGCGACCCGAGTTTGCCAAGGCTGCCGCGACGGCGGCGCCGCGAGTTCGTGCGCAATTGATCGCCGCGTTGCGCGGGAAGGGCAGTTCAAGAAGAAGCGCTGAAGCAGGTCGACACGTTGATCGACGAGAAGCCCAGGGCGCGAGAGCCGCGCATGGAAAAAGGACGCATCCTGGAGGCCTGGGCGGAAACGGAACCGTCGCACTACCCCGACGCCGTGGCCCACTGGTGCGACTTGCGAATCGGCTGCAACAGATTCGCGGCAAGAAACCGGCGAATATTATGACGTGATGCACCGCGTGGCCGACTGCCTGGTTCGCGAGGCGCAGACCTGCCGCGGGGCGCAGGCGGCAGCCATGGAGCAAGTCAGGCAGGCCGAACAGGTATTGAAGGCGGCCTTGACCTTGTACCCTACCCTCAACGGGCCGAAGAAATGGTCGGCTCGCTATAAGCGCTGCTGCAAAAGGCCAGATCCGCTTGCAAGGGCGTCAGCCCAAGCCCGATTAACCGGCCGTGTCGATCGTCAAGCGTGAATCGAGAGCCGAGGGATGAAACAGAAACTGGCACACGGGTCTGCTGTCTGCTGACTCTCTGGGGTTGCGAGCGCGGCGATGGCGGGCGGGCCCGACCTGCGTCGTCCGCACCCCGCCGCTGGCGGGACCGCTTCGAGGGGCTTGGGTTCCTCGGTCGCTCCGAAGAAGAGCGGGAAAGGCTCGCACCCGTTTCTTTGG